>CAMTXX010000050.1:0-3567 GCA_947085825.1 uncultured Nitrospira sp.
ACCGCTGCCGGCAAACAGATGCAATATGACTGGAAAGAGTGGGAGTTGCCTTTAGACGGCAAGAGCGTGAAAATCTATATCCATGAAGTCGTTTTGAGCTATAGCCGTAAAAAGTATTATGTCAGTTCCCTGTCCGTCAGCAAGGAATCCCCTGATGAAAGGTTTCAAAGAGAAAAGGATGCTCTCAAGACAATCCCATTGGTAGAACCTGCAATGCTTCACAACAAGCCGGAATGACAGTCTAAGGGTGTTTTAGGACTTTTTACGAAGTCGTTAAATTTGAAACAGGCGGGGTCGCGTCATTCTTATTGGTTCTTTCTCATTTTATTGCAGGCTTTGACTCTGTAGAAACCCTTATGACCGTCTTCACATTCCCCCTCGGGTTAAAATCTCCCACCACCTCAAGAAACCTCGGCTTTAACTTCTTCTTCAAATCAGCAAATATCCTGTTGGCGCTTTCTTCATGGGAAATATAGAGATTGCGGTAAGCATTCAGATACAGCTTCAGGGATTTTAATTCAACGATCTTGTCACCGGGAACGTATTTTATAATAATGTTCGCATAATCAGGATAGCCGGACCTCGGACAGAGGCAGGTGAACTCGGGGAAGCTGATATTGATCTCGTAATCTCTTTCAGGATGCGGGTTCTCCCAGGTCTCAAGGTGTGCGCTCTTTATCGCTTTTTCGCCATACTTCATTCTGAAATTTACCATTAAGTCTGAATTTTTGTAAAGGCATTCTTGACAAAAACCTTTTTCTTTTAGTATGTTATATAAGTTTAGTTCTCCTTTGTATAAATACAAATCCCGCATGGTCAGGACAATAACCTCCCGGGAATCAAATACCCTGAAAGAATATCACCCAAACAATGAGGAGTAAAATAATGGGAAATATCTCAATTTCCGAACTGAAAGAAAAAACTATTGAAGAACTCACCTCTGTTGCCAAGGAACTGAAGGTGGAGGGCGCCTCAGGCCTGAGGAAACAGGACCTGATCTTTGCGATTCTCCAGGCGCAGACTGAAAAGACCGGAAACGCTTTTTCAGCAGGAGTTCTGGAGATCCTTCCTGACGGCTTTGGTTTTCTGCGGTCGCCGGATTACAGTTATCTTCCGGGGCCTGATGACATATATGTTTCACCCTCACAGATAAGGAGGTTCAACCTCAGAACAGGAGACCTTGTATCAGGCCAGATAAGGCCCCCGAAAGAATCCGAAAGATATTTCGCACTTTTAAAGGTTGAGGCCATAAACCACGAATCACCCGAAGAAAATGTCAAGAGGCCGCTATTTGACAACCTCATCCCCTATTATCCGACCGAAAGAATAAAACTTGAGTCTGATCCGACTGACTATTCAACGCGGGTCATGGAGTTCATCACTCCTATCGGCATGGGCCAAAGAGGCCTGATAGTGGCTGCTCCGAGGACCGGCAAGACCATGCTGCTTCAGTCAATAGCAAAAGCGATCAAGAAGAACCACAAAGACATACATCTTATAATACTGCTGATAGACGAACGTCCGGAAGAAGTTACAGACTGGAAGCGTCAGGTCTCTCAGGCAGAGATCATCGCCTCTACCTTTGACGAACCACCGCAGAGACACTGCCAGGTATCAGAGATGGTCATTGACAGGGCCAAACGTCTCGTGGAGTCCAGTAAAAATGTGGTCATTCTTTTAGACAGCATAACAAGGCTTGCCCGGGCCTACAATGCGATAATGCCTTCAAGCGGAAAGGTGCTCTCCGGAGGTCTGGATTCAAACGCCCTTCAAAAGCCCAAAAGGTTCTTCGGCGCAGCGCGTAATATCGAAACCGGCGGAAGCCTGTCTATCCTTGCAACAGCCCTCGTAGACACGGGCAGCAGGATGGATGACGTCATATTTGAAGAGTTCAAGGGGACCGGCAACATGGAACTGCACTTAGACAGGAAGCTTGTGGAAAAGCGGATATTCCCGACAATAGACATCAACGCATCCGGCACCAGGAAAGAAGAACTCCTGGTAGACAAGGATGTGCTTTCCAGGATGTGGATCCTGAGAAAAGTGCTCAGCCCTCTCAGCACAGTGGAGAGCATGGAATTTCTGCTGGGCAAACTTACAGGGACGAAAACAAATAAAGAATTTCTGGATATGATGAACAAATAAAAAAACCGTATGGATGACCCAGGAAAGGCCAGAAAATATGTAATCATCGGCGCAGTCCTCGGCGGGATTATCAGCCTTGCAATATCTTTGCTGATGGATATAATGTATGCTGATTCCTTTCAGGGGACCTGGCGTGAGGCGATCGCAAAGGACCTCAACACCTACTTTTCCCTTGGAGTTACTCCCAAGAGCATCGCCGTGAACCTTGTTTTTGTTTTTGTCCTTGGCATTTTATCCGCCTTCGGAGCCTTCCTCGGTTTTATCTTCTCGTTTTTTCTATGTAAATTTTTCAGCCTTCTGAACAGCAAATCATGAGAATAAAAAATGGCTAAAAACCCGCCACAGACGCCGTTCTGCCTCAGGTTCCTCGAAGAAAACCAGAAAGCGATCATCATCCTTCTCCTGCTCATAACGATAATCGGCGCGGTCGTGGGTCTGCGCTATTACAAGTACACACGGGAAGATCCCAATTTCTGCGTATCCTGCCATATGATGAAAGAGGCGTTTAAGTCCTGGCAGATGAGCAAGCACAGGGATTTCACGTGCCAGGTCTGCCATACCATGACTATTCTGGAGCAAAACAGGATGCTCGTGTCCTACGTGGTCGAGGGAAGCAAATCTATCAAACAGAAGCATGGGCGTATTTCTCCGTGGAAAACCTGCAAGGGATGTCACCTTCCCGAGGTTGAGCAGGGATCAATCACCCTGAGTAATTCTTACGGTCATGCAAGGCATGTCTTCATGCAGAAGATAAGCTGCAACAAATGCCACACAGCCAGCCTTCACAAATTCCTCCCTGATGAGCGGGCCTGCTCGGGCTGTCATATTGACAAGATGGTCCACGGTCTGGGCATGGAAGGTCTTTCGTGCCTCAATTGCCACAGCTTCGGCGAAAAGGCCCCCCATATGGTGACCAATGAAAGATGCCTGCATTGCCATAAGGACATGCCCTTAAAAGGCGTCATGTCATCACTGAACTGCTTCGACTGCCACCATCCGCACGGGAAGATAAAACCGTCAAACCAGGACTGTCTGAAAAACTGCCATGGAAATGAAGCCAAAGTGGGACAGCACAATCTTCATATGACAAAGGCCGGGCTGAAATGCCAGGACTGCCACAAGGCCCACGTCTGGCATATAGGCAAGAAACAGGCGCGGAACCTCTGCAACAGATGCCACGAACTGAAAGACCCTGCGACGTTCATTTACTAATAAACCGTGACGGTAAAAGCAGCAGTCTCGTTACCCCAAATAATGCAATAACGAAAATGTCCCGATATGTATCGGGATTGTGAAAAATTTTATTTTTCGATACCTTAGTGTACCTTAAAGTGATAGTTTCTGCGCATATTTTTATCCATACAGCGATTCAAGATAATCTTAATAAATCATCGAGTTAAATAAAATTTTGAGCAATGTCTG
>CAMTXX010000051.1:0-50129 GCA_947085825.1 uncultured Nitrospira sp.
CGTTGGACACAAATAGTGCTGGACACGGGAAAGTTAGATATGACAAGAAGAAATTTCAGTAATTCCCCCTTAAAAAAGGGGGATAAAGGGGGTTGTGAATACGATATGGAAGAAGAAAGCAAGAAACAACCCCCTCCGCCCTTTACTAAGGGGGAATTTTTCCCAAAACTCAGGACATTTACCGTGTCCAGCGGGACTTATGGGTAAAGATCAGCCGTCCAGGGAGGGGATTAAATTACCCACACAAAACGAGAAAGAACCTGTTTTTTCATCAATCAAAATATATCTTCACATCGGACTCAGAAAAAGCTATACTTTACACAAAGGAAGTCCAGCATGATATTCAGGGTGTTTAAAAAAGAGGAGCTAAAGCATCTCTTTGATGTCCTTGCTGCTGAAAACAGGATTATCGGACCTGTGGAAATCGGGAAGGACCCAAAGGGAGATCCCCTCTACACGTTCAATCAGGTCTCGGATTTCAACGATATCCGCCTGGATTATACTACTACAAAAATATCCGCCAAGCGCTATTTTCTGCCTTACAGAGAAGACCTTGCCACATTCCGCATAGAGGGAAAAGAATGGGACAAGGATATTGATTATAATATGGAAAGCCCCTATATATTCTTCGGTCTTCATGCCTGTGATATCAATGCCTTAAACAGGCTCGATAAAGTTCTCCTCGGCAGTGTCTACCCAATGCCCTATTATGCTGCAAAGCGCAAGAACATGTTCATCATAGGACTTGACTGCATACCGCAGCCTTATTGCTTCTGCCGCTCCATGGGAGCTGACACCGCGCTCCACGGGTTCGATATGTTCCTGACAGATATGGGTGAGCAATATTTTGCCGAGATACTTTCAGATACAGCCTTCAATTTCCTCAAAAATATCAGGACAGAAGAGCCTGTTGAGGCAGACCACATTCACTATATGAAAATCATTGCGGAAAAAAACAGGAAGTTTACCGCCCGCGTAGATACAACAGACCTTACAAAGATCCTTGATATGGAATTTCAGTCAGATGTCTGGAGGCAATGGGGTAAAAAATGCCTTGCCTGCGGCACATGCGCCCAGGTATGCCCCACCTGTTACTGCTATGGAGTCGAAGAGAATGTAAATATAGACCTCCGTGGGGCAAAAAAGACAAAGATGCTCTATTCCTGCAACCTCATCGACTTTGCCGAGGTCGCCGGCGGCCATAATTTCAGGCTTGAACGGCACGTCCGGTTGAAATACCGCTATTACCACAAACACAGGGGCTTTGTCGAGGCATATGAAGAATCCCTCTGCGTTGGGTGCGGCCGGTGCGGAGAGGCCTGCCTGGCCGAAATCACTGTCCCGGCAGTCATCTCGAGCGTAAGAGGCGAGGAGGCCTGATATGGATACAAAACTGGAGTTCGTAGATATATTTGGGGGGAAAGAAAAAAAATATCACCGCAGGCAGGACCTTAGCGCCTTTGAATTTACATACAAGGCTGAAATCACGAACATCCATAAACTCACCCAGTCGGAGAATCTCTACCGGGTGCAAATCCTTGATCACGAAGAGAGAAAAAAGTTCTCCTTTGAGCCCGGTCAGTTTATCATGCTCGAACTGCCGGGGATCGGCGAGGCCCCGTTTTCAATATCTTCTTCCCCCTCAAGGCACGGCGACATCGAACTTTGTATCCGCAAAGCAGGAAACCTCACTAATTTTCTCTCCAGGGTTGAACGGGGGACCCGCGTAGGACTCCGCGGCCCCTTTGGCACAGGCTTCCCGATGGAGAAGATGCAGGGACAGAATATACTCCTGATCGCAGGGGGGTTGGGGCTCGCCCCGCTTAGGGCGCCTATAGCCTATGTGCAGGAAAACCGCAGCCGTTTCAACACCGTAGATATCATTTACGGCACAAAAGACCCTTCACAACTCCTGTTCACATATCAATATGACCTGTGGCGCGCAGACGACATCACCCTCAGCATTATTGTGGAGACGCCTGATGCAAAATGGAAAGGTCCTGTGGGTTTGCTTACAAAGGTACTCGAAGAGATGTTCAAAAAAAGAGATGATAAATTCTTCAAAAACACCTATGCGATCGTCTGCGGCCCTCCTGTTATGTTCAAATTCGTCTGCACTATGCTGAACCAGAAGGACATCCCCATGCAGAAGATGTTCGTATCCCTGGAACGGAGGATGCACTGCGGCATGGGGAAATGCTGCAGGTGTAATGTAGGGTCAACCTATACATGCCTTAAAGGCCCGGTATTTGATTACTGGACGGTCATGAACCTGAAGGAGGCCATTTAGATGGCAGACCTCAAACCAGTTAGAACTTATCTCGGGATGCCGCTCTACCGGCCTAAAACAGCGTTTTTCGAGCTCTCGTCCTGTGAGGGCTGTCAGCTCCAGCTGCTCAATAATGAGGCCACCTTGCTTGATTTCCTCTCTTTTTTGGACATTGTGAATTTCCGCGAGGCGATGACCGAAAGCTCCGATGAATTCGACATAGCCTTTGTGGAAGGAAGTGTTACCCGCAGCGATGAGGCTGAGCGATTAAAAGAAATAAGGAAAACCGCAAAGGTACTCGTTGCCTTCGGCTCATGCGCCTGTTTCGGAGGAGTAAACCAGTTGAAGAACCGTTTCAACAGTGAATGGGTAAAAAAAGAGGTCTATGGCGACCATCCTGTTGAAACAGAGACTGCCCGGCCTCTGGAGGATATCGTTACCGTGGACATCAAGATATTTGGGTGTCCCATAAAAAAAGAAGAAGTCGAAAAGATCATCATGAATATTGCGCTTGGCAAGGCGATTGTGCATCCAAAATATCCGGTCTGTATGGAGTGCAAGGCAAACGAAAACATCTGTCTCTTCGACCTTGGCGAGCCCTGTCTCGGCCCGATTACACGCGCGGGCTGCGACTCATGGTGCCCAAACAGCAGGTTCGGCTGCTGGGGCTGCCGCGGACCGGCTGATGATGCCAATGTAGACCAGCTCAAACAGATTATGAATAAGCATGGTTTCTCAGAAGAGACTCTCATGGACCGTCTTGAATGCTTCGGCGGTTTTTCAGCTTACACAGAAGCATTCCGTAAAAATCCTGAAATGAAAAGTGAAGACAGATGAAACAACATGTCCCGAAAGCTTTCGGGACACAAATGACGATTAAAATTATAACACCCTCCCCTTAATCCCCTCCCCTCAAGGGAGGGGAAATAAGTTAATTTTCTCTCCCTTGAGGGGAGGGGAGATAAGTTAGTTCCCTCTCCACTTGTGGGAGAGGGTTAGGGTGAGGGGGATTTGAAAGGTATTTACAAATGAAAATTACCGCCAATATCAACATCCATCACCTCACCCGCGTAGAAGGACACGGGAATATCAGTATCAGCATCAAAGACGGAAGGCTCCAACATGCAGCGTGGGAAATCGTTGAGACTCCAAGGTTTTTTGAGGCGTTGCTTGTCGGCAAGAAATGGGAAAACGCGCCATGGATCTGCGGCAGGATCTGCGGTATATGCTCCATAGGACACACACTGGCAAGCATACGCGCCATTGAGAATGCCTTCGGCATCACGCCCACAATCCAGACACAAAAACTGAGGATTCTCCTGAAGCATATGGAAACCCTCCAAAGCCATATACTCCATCTCTATTTTCTGTCAGCGCCTGATTTCCTCGGGACAGGGAGCGTGTTTCCACTCATAGAATCAGACCCCGATGTTGTACAGCGGGCCGCCAGGATCAAGCTGCTTGCAAATGATATCTGTGATTGTGTCGGGGGGCGCCGCCTGCATCCGACACGCACTGTTGTCGGCGGCTTTACAATGCTCCCTGAGAAAAAAGAATTGGCAGCTTTCAAAAAACGCCTGAATGAAATAACCGATGACCTTCTTGTTACTGCTGAACTCTTCAAAACATTCCATATCCCTGATTTCACAAGGGAAACAGAGTTTGTCTCACTGAAAGGGGAATCGGACTATCCCTTTATCGGTGGAGACCTCATCTCAACTGACGGGGTAGCGAAGAAAGAACAGGAGTATAGGCAAATGACAAACGAATACTGCGTAGAGCAGTCAACATCCAAATGGTCCCGCCTCTCCCGCAAATCCTTTGCCGTAGGAGCGCTTGCCAGACTGAACAATAACTTCGCCTTTCTCCATCCCATAGCTAAAGAAATAGCAGGGAGGTTCGGCCTGAAACCGGTAAATCATAACCCTTTTATGAACAATATCGCCCAGCTTGTTGAATGCGTCCACGTGGTCAGGGAATCACTTGACCTGATAGATGAGCTTCTTGATTCAGCATGGGAAGAGCCGAAACAGGCAGTAGTTCCGAAGAGCGGCCTCGGAGTCGGCGCAGTAGAGGTGCCGAGAGGGATTCTCTACCATTGCTACGAATTTGATGATACAGGGCATATTCTCAAGTGCGACTGCGTAATACCAACGAGCCAGAACCATGCCAACATCCAGCATGACCTTGAAGAGCTTGCAGCACACTATGCAAAAACCGGAAAACAGGACAGGGAGATAGAGCTGCTGGCACAGATGCTTGTCAGGGCCTATGACCCTTGTATCTCTTGTTCTGTGCATTAGGAGCCGTACAGATGAGGGTTACAATTCCATGGCAAAGGGCAATTGAGATGCTCAAAAAATTCCTCTTTTCACTCCTGTTCCTCCTTTCCTCAGCCTGGCCGGGAGCCTATGCCCTGGAGATTATGCTGCCTGTCGTCTATGAGGACGGCGTTGATATTTCCGGTTGGCTGATGAGCGAAAAACTCGATGGAATCAGGGGCTATTGGGACGGCAGGCAACTTATTTCGAAAAACGGGAAGCCGTTCCGGCCTCCGTCTTCTTTTACCGCCAATTTCCCTGATTTTGCGATGGAAGGCGAAATCTGGGGAGGCAGAGGCACCTTTGAGAAGACAGCCGGCATAGTCATGAAGCAGGAAGCCCATGACGGGTGGCTTGAATTGAGATTTGCGATTTTTGACGTACCGACGGCGAAGGGGGGATTTGAGGAACGACTGATGGTTGCCGCGATGTGGTTTGAGCAGCATCCTTCCGCACATGCCTTTGTCATCGAGCACCTTCCCGTCGAAAATAGCGCGCATCTGCAGTTGGAGTTGCAAAGGATCGAGAAGCTGGGCGGCGAAGGAGTAATGCTCAGGAGACCCGGATCCCCCTATTCCAGGGGCAGGAGCAGAGATATTCTGAAAGTCAAAAGCTATGCCGATATGGAAGCCGTCGTGATCGCGCACCTTTCCGGCAAGGGGAAAAACGAAGGCAGAATGGGCTCGCTGCTGGTGGAGTTGCCCGGCAATGGGATCAGGTTCAAAATCGGCGCCGGCTTTTCCGACCGGATGAGGGAAAACCCCCCTCCCGTCGGTTCCCTGATCACCTTCAAGCATTACGGGTTTTATGAATCGGGCATTCCGAAATTCCCCTCATTTCTGAGGATCAGACAGGAATTTACAGAATAGCCGCGGTTTTTTAATTTAATCACCGATTTTCGGCGGGACGTCAATTTTTTCTTAGTGGTTACAATAACACCTTTACTTGGCAGCACATCAGGCTTCTGAACGTGCGCCGCATATGTCAACTTCTTGACAGATGCACGAGGCTGCGGTATCTGATTGCACTTATCTCTGCCGTTAAAGGAGACTTCCTCAGCACATAAGGAAGAAAGTTCATCAATGCCTTCTTCAACTGTCACATCGAGGCGCTGCCATCTTACGGCAAGCTCTTGATCAAAAAAACCCATCTGTATCAATTCCCCTTTCAGCAGGGTCTCTATCTGAGGTTTCGTAATCGCCGTTATGTAATGAAACCCATGGGTCCCCAATTCCTCAACGTGATACTTTTTCTTGTCTTGTAATATATACAGACTATAATATAGACTTTATTCAGACCATTTTAAAGGAGGTTGCCTATGAAGCTCAGCGAGGCTGTAAAACCGATAAGCTACATCAAAGCCCATGCTTCCGAAATAATTCGTGATATCACTGAAAAGCATGGCGCAGTTGTTATTACTCTTAATGGAGAAGCAAGGGCTGTCCTGCAGGATATCCGAGAATACGAAAATATTCAGGAGAGCCTTGCCATGCTTAAAATCCTTGCCCAAAGCAAAAAAAACCTCGAAGCAGGCAATGTCAGAACTGCAAAAGACGTTTTCAGTGACATAAAAACAAAGACAAAAGAATCTCAAAAGAAGTGAAATATTTCGTTCACCTTATCATTGATGCTGAAAACGACCTCCTGGAGATTTATCGCCATGTAGCCAGGAATGATTCTATTGAAAAGGCCGGCCGCCTGATCGGGAACATCGAAAAAGCCATTCTCGGACTTGAAATTTTACCGTTTCGAGGGCATTATCCACCTGAATTGGAGCGGATCGGTGTCCTGGAATTCCGGGAGGTCTTCTTTAAACCCTACCGAATTATTTATCAGATCATAAAGTCTGGCGTTTATATTCACTGTGTCCTTGACGGCAGAAGAGACTTGCCGGATCTCCTCATGGAAAGACTTTTGAGATGACGGATAAACATAAAAACGGCAGTTGCTCGCACAAAAGCACAACCAACAGTAGGGAATCCCGAAAGCTTTCGGGACTTAAGCGCCTACTTTTGGCTGTGGATAACTGCTTTATTTAGGTTTATCTGCGGCCAAAGGCTTTTTTTCTCTGAACTCCTTCTCAACGCTGATTATATAGTATAATTATTCACAGCCATGACAGACCTTTTATTAAATACCAGGACAACCTTCAGTCTCTTTGAGCTGAACAATATCATAAAGGATGCGATCAGCTATGCTTTGCCTGATACGTATTGGGTCGTGGCAGAAATTGCAGATACTAAGCTCAACCAGAAGGGGCATTGCTATCTGGAGCTTGTAGAAAAAGAGGACAACAAGACCATAGCCCAGGTGAAGGCCAACATCTGGGCCTATGAATACAGGAGGATCAGCCACAAGTTCCAGGCTGCCACTAATGAGTCCCTCAAATCAGGGATGAAAGTCCTCCTCCTGGTTGCCGTAACCTTCCACGAAGTCTACGGGCTAAGCCTTAATGTCAGGGACATAGACCCGGCCTATACAATGGGCGAGATGGCGCTGAAGAAAAGAGAGGTGATCGAAAGGCTGACGAAAGAAGGCTTCATAGGACTCAACAAAAGCCTGCCATTGCCCGCTGTCCCTCAAAGGATCGCAGTCATCTCTTCACCTGCAGCCGCAGGCTACGGTGATTTCTTCGGCCAGCTTGATAATAACCCTTACGGATACAAGTTCATCCATATCCTCTTCCCGGCCTTGATGCAGGGGGCCGAGGCAGAACCGTCGATCACCTCAGCGCTCAGGAAAGTCAGGCAAAAAAAAGACCTCTTTGACGTATTGGTCATCATCAGGGGCGGCGGCTCTGTGATTGACCTGAATTGTTTTGACAGCTACAACCTTGCCCTGGAAATCGCAAAATTCCCCTTGCCAATAATCACCGGCATAGGCCACGAAAAAGACGACACTGTTGCTGATATGACCGCGCATACCAAAATGAAAACACCTACGGCTGTTGCCGAGTTCCTCATATCAGGTCTTCGCAGTTTTGAGGAAAATGTCATAAACATACAAAACCGCGTAGTAAGGCATACGGAAAGATTTATCAAGGAAGGGCATTACGCGCTTGCCTCACTCACCCAAAGATTAAGCTTCATCTCCATACAATTGACTGCATCTCTGCATAACAAAATAGAGGGGGCGGAAAAAGATCTCAGAGGCAGCGTGAGACAGTTCATACAAAAGACCGGCAGCAGACTCGACAACCTCGAAAAAGTCATAAGGCTTCTTGATCCTGTAAATGTCCTTCAGAGAGGTTACAGCCTTACACACCATAAGGGGGAAATACTTAAAGATGCATCACTCCTCCGAAAAGGCGACGTCATCGATACAAGATTATTCAAAGGCGTTATTTCCAGCGTTGTAGAGAACACAAAGGAGGCTGAAGAGCATGAGCAAGAGCAGGCAGTTGACCTATTCTCTGGCATTGACAGAGCTTGAAGAGATAATCAGTGAGATAGAGTCCGAGGAAATCAATGTGGATATTCTTGCTGAAAAGGTGAAGAGGGCCGCATATCTGATTAAGTTCTGCAAGGGCAGATTGAGAGATACCGAGGAAGAAGTAAAAAAAGTCCTCTCTGAGATCGAAGGGATAGAGGAGACAGAGCAGGGAGGGCAAAATAACGCTGCCAATTCTTGAATTTTATTGAATTTTATCTTCCTTGACATTGTGCAAAATGCTATTATATGAAATTATATTAATGCTTTTTCTCAAAGGAGGCGACAATGAATCCTGAAGACATCAAATATCACAAAGAACACACATGGGTTAGGGTTTCGGGGAAGAAAGGCACTATCGGCATCACCGATTATGCACAGGATGCTCTTGGAGATATCGTATATATTGACCTGCCTGAAGTTGATTCTGTTGTAGATGCGGATAGTGAGATATCCGAGATCGAATCCACGAAGGCGACCTCTTCCGTAATCTCACCTGTCAGCGGTAAAGTGCTGGAAGTCAACGAAGACCTTTCGGAATCCCCTGAGGTCATCAATGAAGAACCATACGGCAGAGGATGGATTGCTGTCATCGAAATAGAGAATGCTTCAGAACTCGAAGACCTGATGGACGCAGCCGAATACGGCAAATACGTGGAAGAAGAATCAAAATGAAACTGGCTATCCTTGGAGCAGGCCCGGGAGGTTATGTCGCGGCGATCAGGGCAGCCCAGCTGGGCGCCGAGGTGACAGTCATAGAGGACGCTGAGGTCGGCGGGACCTGCCTGAACCGGGGATGCATTCCGGCAAAAGCGCTGGTGGCATCTTCCAGGGCTCTTGCAAAGGCCAGGGAACTGGAAAGATTCGGAATTGAATTCAAGGGCGAATTTGTCCCCAATTTTGCCAAAATAATCGAGAGGAAAAATAAGGTGGTCAGCACGCAGGTCAAAGGCATCAGAGGCCTCTTTAAAAGCTGGGGCGTAACCTTAAAAGAAGGAAGAGGGGTTTTGACCTCGGCCAAAGAGATAGAGGTAAGAACAAAAGACGGAAACATTGAAAAAATAGAAGCTGACAGGATCATTATAGCAACGGGTTCACGGCCTGTACAGATCCCCGCCTTTCCCTTCGACGGCAAAAACATTATATCATCCACTGAAGCCCTTGAATTCACAGAGATACCGAAAAGCCTGCTGATCATAGGGGCCGGTGCCATTGGCTGTGAATTTGGCTGTATTTACCGGGAACTCGGAACGGAAATCACCATCGTCGAGATGCTGCCGAGGGCGGTGGCAACCGAAGACCACGAGATATCAGAACTCCTCGAAAAGGAACTGAAGAAGAAAAAGATCAGGCTTATCACTGAAATCAAGGTAGAAAAAATAGAGGTAAAAGATGATGGTGTGCATGTATTCCTGTCTGACGGCAAAGAACTCGTCACGGAGAAAGTCCTCGTGTCGATCGGCAGGGCCTTGAACAGTGACAACATAGGCCTTGAGGCCGCCGGAATCAACAGGGGCAGCCGCGGAGAGATCATAGTAAACAATAAGATGGAAACTAATATCCCCGGCATCTATGCCATCGGCGATGTTGCCGGCGGGATGCTGCTTGCCCATAAGGCCTCCAGGGAAGGGCTTGTTGCTGCAAAAAACGTAATGGGGATCAATAGCGAAATCGATTATAATGTTGTGCCGGTTGCTATCTTCACCTCACCTGAGATCGCCTCTGTCGGCCTCAGGGAACATCAGGCGGTAGAGAAAGGCATAAAATACAAAACCGGTCATTTTCAGTTCAGGTCCCTCGGAAAAGCACATGCGATGGGTGAAATCACAGGCTTTATAAAATTGATAGCCGAGGAGTCTACTGACAAACTTATCGGCGCTCATATTATAGGACCGCATGCTTCAGACCTCATTCATGAGGCAGCCCTTGCAATGAAAACCGGCCTCACCATCAGGGATATTGCTGAGACAATCCATGCGCATCCGACATTGGCAGAGGGCGTCATGGAATCTGCTGAAGATCTGCACGACGAGGCTATTCATGTTCCGAAAAAAATGAGCGCGGTTTTAAAATAACATGTTGCCGGAAGAAAAAAAAGAAGACTGGGTCGCTTGCTCAAAGCAGGAAAATAATATTCTGTTTTCTGAACTTGATGTCCTTCTGCGCGCACTTGACAGATATTTTAATACGGAAATTCTGACTTTTTCAGAGAATATAACAGGCAAGAATTTTCATGAAGAGCTTGTGACAGCAAGAGACACTATTATGCGCGTGCTCAGCGTATTGGAAGTCGTTATACCCGAAAGCAGAAAAAATGCATACTGGTTTCAGAAATATACCGAGACGAAATATCTCCCGGCGCGCAAAATAGACGCTTTCAGGGAAGACCTGTACAGGCAGGATACACCTGAAAAAGCCTTGTATCTCCTATATGAGGCATTCATAAATTTAAGAGGTCTTATTACGGACCTCCTCCGCAGCGGGAATATCTCCTATCCTGGTTTCACAAATGTCGGCCGTCTGATAAGTAAAGCCGTCCGGGAGAATATCTTCTTTAACCCTTTCAGGAAAGCTCTGAATCCTGAATTCGACAGGATAAACAATGCGGCAATATCGGGGATAGTAAAGGCCCTGGCCGATAAGGAAGAGAAAAAACAGGTATCCGTAATCTATATTTATCTTTTCAGGCTTTTGCGGATTCTGGGATTTGTCGAGCTCACAACGCAGCGGCCTGTCTCCCTGCATTCATCACTCATGGTGCTGATACTCCTGCGCTCTGAAATCAATACATTCCGGAATTCTATTGAAAAAGCGTTGAGAAAAATAAAAAACAGCGACCTGCATGGACTTCTCCAGGCCCTTTCCTATCAGTTTGCGATGGAAACCAAAAGGGTTTACCTCCAGGAATTGAAGGACATAAACCGCAGAAAAAACGCCGTACATTTCAGGGGCAAGATAGAAAACAGCCACGGCATATTAAAAAATCTGGTCGAGTACAGCATATTGCAGATAACGCAGTTTTATAGCTCCGGAATCAAAGGGGAAGAGATTTTCCCGAGCTTTATGACCAGGATAGAACAATCTTTGCGGTTGAGAGAGGATATTTCCGCGCTGCATAAATTTTTGACCCTTCTGGAGAAGAAGGCCGATATTCCTCAAGACCGGCTTAAGATTTTTGAAGCATTAAAGAACTATATGTTATATTTTGAGAGTTTTACGTTCAGATTATTGCGATATGACGATTATGAGGAGTTTGTTATTTTTTTCAATGAACTGAACTCCGTTAAAAAGGAAGCAATACTCGAATCAGGTTTTCCCAAGGTCATGGGAAAGGTGATTCATTTCAAAATCTTTCTGGAAACCACCTTGCGTCATATCGGAAACAGGGCGGAGCTTGGCGGCAGGGATGTAGACATGGACAGGATAAAAAATTTAATAACTCAATATCTGTAATTTAGTAACTACTCAGGTTGCTTAGCCCTTTAGTCTGTAGGCTGTTAGGCAAAAGACGGAGCATGTGCTGTACCCGGCACGTCTCATATCTCATGTTTTGTTGTTGCTAACAGTCTAAAAGACTACAGCCTATAGACCTGAGTAGTTACGTAATTTAAAGGGAGGAATATATGGGAGAAATAGCAGACCTGATTGCCAGGGAGATTATTGATTCAAGAGGGAATCCTACCATTGAGGTCGATGCGTATCTCGACAGCGGTGTCGTAGGCAGGGCCGCGGTGCCCTCCGGCGCCTCAACAGGACAGCGGGAAGCGCTGGAGCTCAGAGACGGGGGAAAGAGATTCCACGGCAAAGGCGTTCAAAAGGCTATCAGAAACATCTTTGAGGAAATCGCTCCGAGACTCAGGGGAATCGCATCAGAGGACCAGGTTTTCGTAGACAACCTGCTGATAGAACTGGACGGCACCGAAACCAAAAAAAGACTCGGCGCCAACGCCATGCTGGGCGTCTCTCTTGCGGTCTGCAGGGCAACAGCCCTAGAGTCGGGAATGCCTTTATACCGGTATATCGGCGGCTGCAATGCCAAGGCGCTCCCTGTGCCGATGATGAATATTCTTAACGGCGGCGCACATGCTGACAATAATCTCGACATTCAGGAATTCATGATCATGCCCGTAGGCGTCGCAGACTTTTCGTCTGCTGTCAGGGCCGGCTCTGAAGTCTTTCATACCCTCAAAAAAATCCTTCACAAAAAAGGCCTCAACACCTCCGTAGGTGATGAGGGAGGGTTTGCGCCGAACCTGAAAAGCAATGAAGAAGCGATTTTACTTATCATCGAGGCCATAGAGGATTCAGGGTATAAAGCGGGTAAAGATATCTTTATCGCCCTCGACGTGGCAGCCTCGGAGTTTTGCGAAAAAGGTTCTTACAGTTTTGAAGGCAAAAAGGTGCCGTATAATTATCTTATTGAATATTACGACAAGATTATCTCCAGGTATCCGGTGCTTTCCATAGAAGACGGGCTTTCTGAAAACGACTGGAAAGGCTGGGATGCTATGACCTCCGCGCTCGGGAAAAAGGTCCAGCTCGTCGGAGATGATCTCTTTGTTACCAATACAAAAATATTCAAAAAAGGGATAGCTCGTAATATCGCCAACTCAATCCTTATCAAGCTCAACCAGATAGGCACACTTACTGAAACACTCGATGCTGTCGAAATGGCCAAGACCGCAGGATATACTGCCGTAATTTCCCACAGGTCAGGTGAGACTGAAGACACGACAATAGCAGATCTCGCGGTTGCCTGTAATACCGGGTTTATTAAAACAGGTTCCATGGCAAGGAGCGAACGGACAGCAAAATACAACAGACTGCTTTTCATCGAGGAAGAACTTTCAGACGCAGCGCTTTACAGGGGGAGAGAATCGTTTTATAATTTAAAATAATGAGCAGCCATAATCTTTTAAGAAAACAGGTGTATACCGAAGTCAGGAAAAAGAGACTCATCTTTCTGACATTAGTCATCCTGAGTTTCATTTATCTTTCGGTCGGTTTTGTTTTTGGTGATATGGGTCTGCTTCGCTATCTCGAACTGAACAGAACAAAAAAGAATATCGAAACCCGGATTGCCGAGATTGACAGACAAAACGAGCAGATCAGAACACAGTTAAAACTCTTTAAAGAGGACTCTTTTTACAGGGAAAAGCTTGCGCGGGAAGAATACGGCCTGTCCAAGCCGAACGAATACATCTTTCAGTATGACAGATAATAACCCGCTTTACATCTCCTTTGTCTGGCATATGCACCAGCCCTATTACAAAGACCCGTCTACTGATATTTACAGACTGCCATGGGTAAGACTCCACGGCACCAAAGACTATCTTGACATGCTCGAAATATTAAAGGATTTTCCGGCGATCAGGCAAAACTTCAACCTCGTCCCTTCCCTGCTCGAACAACTGAACGATTACACGGAGAATAACGCAAAAGACTCTTTTCTTGAAGCCACCGGAAAAAAGGCTTCCGACCTTGCACTTGATGAAAAGATGTTCATCCTTGAGAACTTCTTCCTCGCGCATTGGGAAAACATGATCAAGCCCTTCCCCCGCTATTATGAACTTCTGCTCAAAAGAGGGACCCATTTCATAAAGAGCGACCTCCGCCGTACGATTAAGTATTTTACGGCAGCGGATTTCCTTGATCTCCAGGTGCTTTTTAATCTCTGCTGGATCGATCCGTTTTTCAGGCAGAGCGACCCTTTTCTGAAGATGCTTGTCGAAAAAGGGCGCGATTATACTGAAGAGGAAAAGGACCTTTTAATAGAGAAACAGATGGAAATTCTAAAAAAGATCATTCCGGCATACAGGGAAATGGCCTCCTCAGGACAGGTGGAACTCTCTCCGTCTCCGTTTTACCACCCCATCACACCTCTTCTTTGTGATACAGATATTGCCAGGGTAGCGATGCCTGGAGTCAATCTCCCCAGACATAAATTTTCCTATCCTGAGGATGCGCGAAAACAGATTGAGATGGGGATAGAGTATTTTGAAAAAGTCTTTGGCTGCAAGCCGGACGGCATGTGGCCTTCCGAAGGCTCAGTCAGTGAACAGGTACTCAGAATGATCTCCTCTTTTGGCATACAATGGGTAGCTACAGACGAAGGGGTGCTCGCGCATTCACTTAGAAAAAGCCTCAGGGACAGCTCCGGTAACCTGGCCGATCCCCAGGCGCTGTACCGGCCATACTGTTTTGAAGACATATCCATAGTCTTCAGGGATCATACGCTCTCTGATCTAATCGGCTTCGTATATTCACAATGGGACTCAAAAAAAGCAGCCGAGGACCTGACAGCAAAACTGCTGCATATCAGAAATTCCATGCCGATGGACAAGCCCCAACTTGTAACGATAATACTTGACGGTGAAAATGCCTGGGAACATTACAAAAACGACGGTCGCGATTTTTTTATGTATCTCTATGAGGGGCTTTCCAGAGAAGATCGGCTAAGGACTATTACTGTCTCGGATTTTCTTAAAAACATCGACAGGGGCAAAAGTCTGGAATATCTTTATCCAGGTTCATGGATTAATTCAAATTTCGGCATTTGGATAGGCCATGAAGAAGACAATCTTGCATGGGATTATCTTGCAGATACGAGAAAAAGACTCGAATACTTTCAGAAAGAAAACCCGGGTAAAAATCTGGAAAAGGCCTGGAAATCTATATATATAGCCGAAGGCAGCGACTGGAACTGGTGGTACGGAGACGAACACACGACTGACACACAGGAGGAGTTCGATGACCTTTTCCGTTTGAATCTCATGCAGGTATACAGGGAAATGGGGAAAGAAATACCGGCGGAACTCTTTGTCCCTATATTGAGACATGACAGGAAAATAGCCCCGGCGCTGCTGATAAGGGGCTTTATACGGCCTAATATAGACGGTCTGGTATCAAGCTATTATGAGTGGTATCAGGGTGCTCAGATAGATGTAAAAAAATCAGGCGGCAGCATGCATAAGTCCGAAAGCCTGCTTGCTTTGATCTGCTATGGATTTAACAGGGATTTCCTCTTTTTAAGGCTTGACCCGAAATTCCCTTTTGATGAATTTGAGGAAGGCACGGAATTTTCGATCATTACGTCAAAACCGTCTGATATAAAAATAACTGTTCCGGTAAAGGCAAAGGAAATCAAGGCAGTACTTTTCGAAAAATCAAACAACGTCTGGATAGCCGTAAAAGAGATAACCGAAGTTGCTGTTGCGGATATCTTTGAAATCGGGATCCTGTTTTCCGATTTAAAAGCAGAGGAGAACGATGAAATAAACCTTTTCATTTCCATCGGGAAGGATACGGAAGAGATGGAACGGTGTCCCTGGCGAGGGCATATTAGCATTACCGTGCCCTCTCCGGATTTTGAAGCGCATATGTGGTATTAATCCAAAAAATACATTTAGCCACAGATTTACACAGATTTGCTCAGACGCCCGACTGCGCCCTGGTATAGGGCAGCAGGCCTCCTTTTTTGATTATTTCCTGTTCCCTGTTGTTCAGCGTCGAGATGGCTGTAAAGGCGCATCCCTGCGTTTTATTTTCAATAACATATTTTTGTGAGCCGCTTATGGTTGCAAGGAGATCTTTTATGACAAGCCGGTCGCCATTTTCCATTCTGCCGTAATCTTCAGGGTCTTCAAACTGCAGCGGCAGTATCCCGAAATTTATCAGGTTTGATCGGTGAATCCGCGCGAAGGATTTTACGATAACCGCCTGTATGCCGAGGAACATCGGAGCTATGGCCGCGTGTTCCCTTGAAGAACCCTGTCCGTAGTTTTCGCCGCCTGCGATAATTCCGCCGCCTTTTGATTTTGCCGCTTCTGCCCTGCTGCTGAAGGTCTTGTCTATATTTTCAAAGACAAATTCCGAAATAGCCGGTATGTTGGACCTGAAAGGCAGGACTTTTGCGCCTGCGGGCATGATGTCGTCGGTTGTTATGTTGTCTCCGAGTTTCAGGAGGACTTCCGCATGGATTTCATCCTGCAGCGGTCCTTTGACAGAGACCTCTTTTATGTTCGGCCCCTTGAGTACCTTGATATCCGATGTGTCGGCCTTTGGTGGGATGAGGAAATTTCTGTTTATCAGATATTTTGAAGGTTCTTTAAAACTGCTGATATGAAGTCCTGATTCGCGCGGGTCGATCATCTCTCCCTTAACAGCAAAAACAGCACAGGATACAGGGCTTGCGAGATAGATAGAGGCGTCTTTTGTGCCGCTCCTTCCCTTGAAGTTTCTGTTAAAGGAACGGACTGAGACCTGTCCGCTGCCGGGCGCGCCTCCCATGCCGATGCATGGTCCGCATGAAGCTTCGAGCATCCGGGCCCCTGCCGCTATCATATCCGAAGTAAGCTTTTCTTTTGCCAGCATCTCGTAAAGCTGCTTTGAGCCGGGGTTTATCAAAAGATTGACGCCTTCGGCTACTGTTTTGCCTTTCAGTATGGATGCGACTGACTTCATCGCCTGATACGATGAGTTGGTGCAGCTTCCGATACAGACCTGGTCTACTTTTGTATTGCTGAGACTTTTGACTGTGACAACATTGTCAGGGCTGTGCGGCTGCGCTATCATCGGCTCGATTGTGTTGAGATCAATATCGATAATTTCTGAGTATTTTGCGCCCTTGTCTGCCTTCAGTTCCATCCAGTCCGGTTCTCTGCCAATTGCGGAAAGATAGGACTTTGTACGTTTATCACTTGGGAAGATTGATGTTGTTGCCCCCAGCTCTGCTCCCATGTTGGTTATTGTCGCGCGTTCAGGCACACTCAGGTCTTTTACTCCGGGGCCTCCGTATTCCATGATCTTCCCCACGCCGCCTTTGACCGTAAGCCTCCTTAGTATTTCAAGTATTACATCCATCGCAGTCACCCACGGCCGCTGGAGTTTCCCTTTGAGGTTTATCCTGACGACCTGGGGCATGTTCAGTTCAAAGGGAGAGCCTCCCATGACTGTGGCTGCGTCAAGGCCGCCGACTCCTATGGCTATCATGCCTATGCCGCCTCCGGTGGGAGTATGGCTGTCTGTGCCCAAGGCAATCCTGCCGGGGGCCGCAAACTGCTCAAGATGCACCTGATGGCATATGCCGTTGCCGGGTCTTGAAAAATACGCGCCGTATTTCGCCGCAACAGTCTGGAGAAAGATGTGATCGTCCGGGTTCATGAAGTTTGATTGAATCATATTATGGTCAATATATGATACCGCGAGAGGGACTTTTACCCTGTCAAGTCCCATAGCCTCGAATTGAAGCCATGCCATGGTCCCTGTCGCATCCTGGGTATATACCTGATCAACCTTCAATCCGACAGGTGAGCCGGTCTTTAATTCACCGTATGCAAGATGTGCTCCGAAAATTTTTTCAACAATGTTTTTTCCCATGGAAACCTCTATCTTTGATTATATTTTAAGCTTGGCTGTTTTAAAGCTAACCCGGCCGCAATAGTTCACCGCAGAGACGCAAAGTTCGCTGAGGTTTACCCGCCTCCGGCGGCGCCAGAGGCGACCAGGGTTTAGTAAATTTTGTTTCCCGTTGAGAGGACGGAAAACAAAGATACCTCCGTTTCGTACTTACTCTTTTATTCCGTTTGTTATTTATCGTGCTGTTTAAACTCATTACACTCTCTGCGTCCTTTGCGCCTCTGCGGTGAACTGTTACACCCGGCCTTATTTATGACTTTGTTTTTTTTATATGTTAATATATCCGGAAAAATCAAGCAAATAAGTTTTCAGGAGATAGGGCGTGCATTTTTTCAGTTATAAAGGCAATGAGTTATATGCGGAGGATGTTCCGGTGAGGCTGATGGCTGAAAAATACGGGACGCCTCTTTATATCTATAGTCATAAAACTCTTCTGAGGCATTTCAATGCCTATGATGAAGCATACAAAGGCTTTCCGCATATAGTCTGCTACGCCCTGAAGGCGAATTCAAACGGAGCTGTATTGCGGCTTTTTGCAAAAAAAGGCTGCGGCGCTGATATTGTTTCAGGAGGTGAATTATTCAGGGCCCTGAAGGCGGGTATTCCTGCTGAAAAGATCGTCTACGCAGGCGTCGGCAAGACAGAAGAAGAGATCAGAAGCGCGTTAAAGGCCAAAATCCTTATGTTCAATGTTGAGTCCGAAGATGAACTGCGGGAGATAGACAGGATTGCCGGAAGGATGAGGACCAAGGCGCCTGTTGCACTCAGAATCAACCCTGACATAGATGCAAAAACCCATCCATATATCACAACCGGCCTGCGGCAGCATAAATTCGGTATTTCCATTGACGAAGCGCTCGAAAATTACCGTTTGGCGTCAAGCCTGAAAAATATCAGGGTCATAGGCGTTCAGAAGCATATCGGCTCCCAGATAACTGAAATTTCTCCTTTTGTTGACGCATTCAAAAAAATACTTCTCCTTCTTGATGAGTTAAACAGGGAAAAATTCGACATAAAATATCTCGATATCGGAGGCGGGCTCGGCATTGCTTATGCTGATGAGAAGCCCCCTGTGCCTGCTGATATCGCCAGGAAACTGCTTCCACTTGTAAACGGCAGAAAGATTACTCTGATAATAGAACCGGGCAGGTCTATCGTGGGCAATGCCGGCATCCTTGTGACAAAGACGCTTTATCTGAAAAAAGGCGAGGGGAAAGAATTTGTGATCGTTGACGCCGGGATGAACGACCTGCTGAGGCCTTCCCTGTATGACGCCTATCATCATATCATCCCGGTTGCAAGGCACAAAAGAAACAGGATCATAGCCGACATTGTGGGGCCTGTCTGCGAGTCAGGTGATTTTCTGGCAAAGGGAAGGAAGATCGAAAAGATCAACAGAGGCGAATACCTCTCTGTAATGAGCGCCGGGGCTTACGGCATGTCCATGAGTTCAAACTATAACAGCCGGCCTTTTGTTGCCGAGGTCCTGGTAAACGGAAAGTCGCACAGCCTTATCAGGAAACGCGGCAGCTATGAAGACCTTGTTAAAGATGAAAACATCCCGGGGTATCTCCTGTGAATCTCAGGTTTACGAAGATGCACGGTCTGGGGAACGACTTTGTTCTTATTGATTGCAGGGATAAAGTGGTCAGCGATCAGCTTTCAGCTTTCAGCGACTTCAGTAAAAGACTCTGCCACAGGCGCTTTGGTATTGGAGCAGACCAGGTGCTGTTATTGTATCCTTCAGCGATTGCGGATTTTAAGATGGCTATCTTTAATGCCGATGGCAGCGAAGTCGAAATGTGCGGTAACGGCATACGCTGTTTTGCCAAATATATATGGGACAGGGGATTGTCAGACAAGGAAATTCTTTCGGTAGAGACTGTTGCAGGCCTTATCAGGCCGGAGAGGGCAGGGCAGTTGGTGAAGGTTGATATGGGTGAGCCGGTGTTCGAAGGCAGGCTGATACCTGTAAATTTCCCCCTGAATTCCTCTCTTGCCGATAGTGGGCAAGGAAAGGTAATAGATTTTCCTTTAAAAATTCAGGACAAAGAGTTTAAAATTACTTGTGTCTCGATGGGGAACCCGCACGCAGTTATTTTTGTTGACGACGTTGACGGCTTTGATCTAAAAAGATATGGCCCGTTGATAGAGAGGCATGAATTTTTCCCTAACAGGATAAACGTTGAGTTTGTCCAGGTTATTGATTCTGAAAGGATCAAGATGCGTGTCTGGGAAAGAGGCTCTGGTGAGACCATGGCCTGCGGCACAGGGGCTGCGGCTGCGGCTGTCGCCTCCAGCCTCAAAGGCTTTGTCAAAAGGCGGGTGAATGTCCTGCCGGCAGGCGGAGAGCTTCTGATAGAATGGAAAGAGGACAATCACGTATATATGACCGGTCCTGCAGTAGAAGTGTTTGAAGGCACAATAAAACTTGGTGGAGGTTAAGGAATGGCTGAAAACAGTGAAAAAAGAAGACATGTGAGGATAGGCTGTGATATGCCGTTGTCCTTTTCCTTATCAATACTTGAGTACAGAAATCTTAAGCATGTCGAGGCCTGTGGAAATATTGTGGACAGGAGCGGAGCAGGCATGGGTTTTTTCACTGACTTTCAGCTTGAACCGGGACATATCCTCAGATTGAAAGATGAAAATGATTCCTTTATTGCCGCAAAGGTGAAGTGGGTCAGTGAAACTGACGGAAAATACCGCGCAGGTGTTTTTATTTATAAATAATAGCAGATGAATAAGGAGGAAATATGTTTAAAGGCTCGATAGTTGCGATAGTTACACCTTTTAAGGACGGCAAGGTCGATGAGAAGGCCCTTGGCGATCTTATTGAATGGCATATCAGACAGGGCACGAACGGCATTGTCCCCTGCGGCACAACAGGGGAATCTGCTACGCTCGATTATGAAGAGCATCACCGGGTCATCAGGTTTACTGTAGAGGCGGCAAATAAAAGAGTCCCTGTAATTGCAGGCACAGGGGCAAACTGGACGGATGAAACAATAATGATCACCAAAGAAGCGAAGAAGTCAGGGGCTGATGCTGCCCTTGTTGTTGTGCCTTATTATAACAAGCCTACACAGGAAGGGCTTTATCGTCATTACAAGGCCGTTGCCGAGGCTGTAAAAATGCCTATAGTTCTTTATAATGTGCCGGGCAGGACTGCTTTGAATATGCTCCCTTCGACAGTCGCAAGGCTTGCCGGCATAAAGAACATAGTTGCCATAAAAGAGGCCTCCGGTGATATGAGGCAGGTGAGCGATGTAATAAGGCTTTGCGGCAATAAGATCGCTGTTTTGTCAGGTGATGACTTTACAACGCTCCCGCTTATGGCGCTCGGAGGGAAGGGCGCAATCTCTGTGTCGGCGAATGTGGCTCCGAAGCTTATGTCCAGGATGTGCGCTTTGTGGGAGCAGGGCAAGTATGATGAGGCGAGAAAGATTCATTTTATGCTTGAGCCCCTGAATGCGTCGATGTTCATTGAAACGAATCCAATACCGGTTAAGACGGCCCTTGCCCTGATGGGGAAAATCAAAGAGGAATTCAGGCTGCCGCTTTGTGAAATGGACCCGGCAAACAAGGAGAAACTGAAGAAGGTTTTGAAGGACCAGAAGCTGATTTAATGTGAGTGTTCAGACCTGCTTTATCCTCTTCCCCGGAGGGGAGAGGATAGGGTGAGGGCGGTCACTATTCACTATTCACTGCCTTAAATAATTCTGCTGTCAAGGCTGAAGACCTGTCCGGTGATATTTTCAGTTTTTAAAAGATAAACAATAAAATTTGCCGCCTCTGCTGGTTGAGATAATTTTTTAAGTATACTTTCCTTTTGTGCCTCTTTCGCTGCCTTTTGGTTTTTTATTCCCATTTCCGTCATCATATAGCCCGGCAGAATCGCATTTGCCCGTATATTATACTCTGAAAGCTCCTGTGCTGCGGTATTAGTCAGGCCGAGCATCGCGGCCTTTGAGGCGCTGTATGCCGCCTGTCCTGCCTTTCCCTTTACTCCTGCATAGGATGAGATATTAATAATGTGTCCTCCTCCTGATTGTATCATCAGAGGGGACATTGCTCTGATAATATTAAAACAGCCCTTGAGGTTTGTCTTGATTATGATATCCCAATCAAGTTCAGACTGCCTTAACAGCAGATTGTCCCTTGTAATCCCGGCATTGTTGATTATTACATCAAGCCTGCCGAACTCTTTTTTTATTTTATCAGCCATGGTCTGCACCTGTTTTATGTCCCCGACATCGGCCTTGAGCGCAATAGAGTTGTTCCCAATAGTTTTGATCAGCCTGTCAGCTTCTTTGTCGGCAGATACATAATTTAAAGCCACAAAATATCCATGCTCTGAAAGGGCGAGCGCTATCTGTCTTCCCAATCCTCTTGAAGCCCCTGTGATAAGCGCTACAGGCATGGGCACACATTTTTTGGGTTTATCAATAAACAGCTTCATATCAATCTACTATCCTGTTAAAAGAGGGAATTAGTCAAGCGTGGAGGTTTCCCTGAACCGCCTTGACATAAAATATGCTGTATGGTATGTTCAAATCATGAACGTTCATGATTTGAACAATGAAAAGTCAACAAATCAGGACAATTACAAGTCCCTTCAACTGCTCGATGAGATAGCAAAGGGAGAATCCTTTTCCCAGAGGGACCTGAGCAAAAAACTTAATGTGGCCCTCGGCCTTGTCAACTCGTACCTGAAAAATCTGGTCTCAAAAGGCTATGTCACGATAAAGACCATACCTGCCAAGAGATATACCTATTATCTTACGCCCAGGGGTTTTACGGAGAAGACGCGCCTTACCTATCAACTGCTTCAGGACTATACGAATATTTACAAAGAAGCGCGCAGGGATTTTCAGAGGTTGTTCCATGAATTGTCCGTGAGCGGCGCCAAAAAGGTTGTTTTTGCCGGCATTGATGAGGTTGCTGAAATAGCATACCTTTCGCTCCAGGAGGTTGATATGGAACTTGCAGGGGCTTTTGACGATGCAAAAAAGGGCACAATATTCTTTAAGACTGTTGTTATGCCTTTTGATGAGATACACAGTCTGGATTACGATAAGGTGATACTGAGTTCCTTTCTCAGGAGAGAAGAGGTCTATCAGAGCCTTCTGAAAAACAGGGTCTCTGAAGATAATATCCTCGCGATCTATGATCTGCCGTCAGTCAACAGATAAACGGACAACATAGCCGCGGGATCACTAACGCTACAGAGTGTTTTTTGGGTTCGATTCCCCCTTAATAAAGGGGGACAAAGGGGGTTGTGCTTTTTTCCAGTTCGTTACAACCCCCTAACCCCCTTTTCTAAGGGGGAATTTTCGTTGTCTGAAAAGTGATGCTGTAGTACTAACAAAGGCAATCTGTGATGATTATTGCCGAAATTAATTTTGATTGTGGGTACGCAAATACCTGGCCGGCGGTAGCCCGTCTGAATGAAAACAAATGAGAAAGAACCAAAAAAATAGAGTGCAGGGATGAGTGACGGTTTTGATTTAATCATAGAACCCGGCAGGGGCACAAAACAATACTGGCGGGACCTCTGGAAATACCGGGAGCTTTTTTATTTTCTTTCCTGGCGCGATATCCTGGTGCGGTACAAACAGACTGCCATTGGCGTCGCCTGGAGCGTCATACGGCCGTTTCTTACGATGATCGTCTTTACTATAATCTTCGGCAAGCTGGCGAAATTTCCCTCTGAGGGTGTGCCGTATCCAATTTTGGTTTATGCTGCGATGCTCCCGTGGCAGTTTTTTTCCAATTCACTATCTGAGAGCAGCCAATCGCTGATAAGTAATGCCAACATGCTTTCGAAGATCTATTTTCCCCGTTTGATTATACCGGCCAGTTCAGTGATTGTCGGCCTGGTTGATTTCTTTATTTCCTTTGTCATACTTGCGGTACTTATGATCTGGTACAGCTATATGCCGGGCTGGCAGATCCTTACCCTGCCGCTGTTTCTGGCGCTGGCCTTTCTTGCCTCTTTCGGGTTCGGCCTCTGGTTTGCGGCCCTCAACGTGAAATACCGTGATTTCCGTTATATTGTGCCTTTTGTTGTTCAGTTCGGCCTCTACATTTCTCCTGTCGGCTTCAGCAGCAGCGTTGTCCCTGAAAAATGGCGGCTGCTTTATTCCCTGAACCCGATGGTCGGGGTTATCGATGGTTTTCGCTGGGCGATTCTGGGAGGCAATACTTCTCTTTATTGGCCGGGTTTTCTCCTTTCAATGGCCCTCACCCTGCTGGTCTTCGCGTTGGGGATTCGCTATTTCAGGAATACAGAGAGAACGTTTGCGGATATAATATAAAGACTGTTGAACTGTTAAATTGGGAAAAGAGGAGACAGGGGAGGAGATTATCATTACCAGCCACGGCCAACCCGTACTAAATTGTTCCTTACATCGAAAACCCTGTCAAGAAAGCCTTCATTACAAGAGATTTAAGAACAAGAGGGCTGTGATATAATTGTCTCATGTCAATGGTGAATAAAGAAGTCTTTGCTGACGCAGTAAATGCGCTGGGGACCTTCCACCTGCCTTTTGATGTTGCCGGTGCAGTTGCGTTCGGCTCAAGGGTGAAAGGAAGTGAGTCCCCTTATTCTGATTTTGATCTTCTTGTCATGGCAGAGGGGATCAACCCGAAGCTGCATAGAAGGACCGATGAGATAAGCCGGCTGAAGCGTTCTCTTCCTTCTCAGCCCCTTGACATTCTCCTGTTAACGTCGAAGGAGGTTGTTTCTAATTTTGAGAATCATAATCCGTTGTTTCTCGATATCGCCGAAGACGGCGTTGTCCTTCTGGACAAAACCGGCTTATTGAACACCCTTATTGAAAAAACCAGGGATTATATAAAAATAAAAGGGATTAAAAGACTGGAAGGCGGATGGCAGTTCCCGGTCAAACAGGGGGTCGCAACGTATCTTTCATCTATAAGCAACAAAGATTTTGCGGGGGCCATGCTGAAAGACGGGGAAAGAGACTTCCTGATAGCAAAAAAATTGCATGATGAAGGGTTTTATGACAAATCGGTTTATCATTCTCAGCAGTCAATAGAGAAATGCGTTAAGGCGGTACTCATCGCCTTCGGGATCTTTCAGAAGACGCATTTTATCGGAGAGATACTGAAAAAGACTTTAAAGGAGAAAGAGCTCGCAGACGACTGGAAGAAGAAACTCGGAGAGGTTGCCGAAATATCAGAGGAGCTAGAACCGGCTGTCAGCTTAAGCAGATATCCCGGTATAATAGACAATATGCTGTGGCTTCCCTTTGAGCAATATGAAAAATCGGATGCTGCGGACGCTGCGGATAAGGCCGAGAAGGTACTCTCAGTCACAAAAGAATTTTTTGCTTACTGGTTTCCGGACGGCAGCGCCTAAGAATTTTATGCCTCAGCTGAGGAAGTAAATCTTGTCCTCAAGAAACAGGGATAGAGTATTTATAGCCTTCCATTGGTGACGCAAGAAAATAGGAACAAAATCAGGGACAGAAACCATTTTCATTGACAGTTATTGCAGGGCAATAGTATTGAGGCAATTATTGTCAGAGTGTTTTTGAGTCAGAGCGATAATAATCCGTTCAGATTTCAGCAAGGACGACAGCGAGTTTTTCACTCCGGATGACTTTTCTCAGCAGCTTTATGTTTTAGCTTGACTAAACTGAAATATGGCTTTAATATTAGTTGGGTTATGTATATAGCAAGGAAACTTGAAACAACTCTTCTGCAATACATGGAAAAGCGGGAAATACTGGCTGTAATCGGCCCGCGTCAAAGCGGTAAGACCACGCTGCTTCAAAAGATTCAGTCGAATCTGAAAGACTCCGTTTTTTTGAGTTTTGAGGACAGGGACGAACTGGAGCTTTTCGAACTGGATATAAAAGGCTTTGCGGCCAGGCACTTTCACCGCAAGTACATTTTTATCGATGAGTTTCAGTATGCCAAAAGCGGCGGGAAAAATCTGAAATACCTTTATGATGCACACGGAGAAAACAAGATTATTATTTCTGGTTCATCCGCCGTAGATCTCACGATTCATGCGGTAAAGTTTCTGGTGGGCAGGGTTTTTGTGTTTCACCTTTATCCGCTGGACTTTGAGGAATATCTCAGTTTCAAAGACGGGGTGCTTTGCAACCTTTATAAGAAGATTAAGAAAGCCGTTGATCTCCGATCAGGCAGATTCTCTGTCCCTGATATATCCCTGCCTTTGCTGAAACAGGTTAACCGTCTGCTGGAAGAGTTTATCCTTTGGGGCGGATATCCGAGGGTTGTCAGCGCCGGATCGGAAGAAGAAAAAAGGCTGGTTTTAAGGAATATTTACAATACATATTTTCTTAGGGACATACGCGATACGCTCGGACTGACCGATGACTTTAAATTGTCGAGACTTATCAAGGCACTGTCGCTGCAGACAGGCCAATTGATAGAATACAATGAACTCTGCAGACTGTCGGGCTATGACCATGTTACACTGAAAAGACATCTCAATATACTTGAGAAAACATTTATCTGCAGAATGATTAAACCATTTTTTCAGAACAAGAGAAGTGAGCTCACAAAAAATCCCAAGATCTATTTTTATGACACCGGTTTGCGAAACCATGTTATCGACAATTTTCAGGGCATGGAAAACAGGCTTGATAAGGGGTTTCTTTATGAGAATTATGTTTTTGTTCAATTGCTAAAATATGACATTCCGGCGGGTTTCTGGAGGACAAAAGCAAAGGCTGAAGTGGATTTTGTCATTGAAATTTCGGACCGGATATTGCCGATAGAGGTGAAAAGCGGTATCAGCAGGCCGCTGATAGGCAGGGCGCTGTATTCGTTTATAGAAGCATATAAACCGGGTTTTACCTTAGTGCTCAATTCCGACCTTATTAAACATACTCAAGAAAGAGGCGCAGATGTATATTTTTTGCCTCACTGGGCTATATAGAGTCTGTGTATAAAGTAAATATTTGTCATCCTCCGGCTTGACCCGTCCCGAAAGCTTTCGGGACAGAACATATTGAAAACACTGGATTCCCGCCTTCGCGAGAATGACGGCCAAAAACAAAAATGGCAGTTTATAAACAGACACTATATAGATGAAATCTGGTTGCTAAATTTAGAAATGGACAAAAAAAATGATAAATGCTATTGAGAGGGTTGTCCGAGCAAACAATCTTTTATCAATAATAATCCGTTCGGATTACTGCAAAGACGGCATTGAGTTTTTCACACCGAATGATATCTCCCAGCAGCTTGCGTACATGAACCGTCCTGAAATAATTTCGCAGAAATTAAAATAAATCACATGTTATGGACTATATCAATGACTATATGTTATAGTCTATTAAGATAGGCATAAGGCAGTTAAAGGAGAGGCAAATGCATAAGACTATATCGGTGGCAGAGGGGAAAAGAGACTTTTCAGGCATTTTGAAAGAGGCTGAAAGCAAGAAGGAAGATGTCATTGTAACAAGGCGCGGTCAGCCTGTTTGTGTAATTATGCCCTATGAAGAATATCAGAGTATTAAAAGAATACGGAGCTATATGCGGATGGTGGAGATTTCAAAGGGAATGAAAGGGAAGAAGGTGAAGGTTTCGGGCCTGATGGAGGAGTCAAGGAAGCAGCTTGAAGAGAGAGCTTTGTGAATATTGTAATTGATGCAGGAGTTATCCTTAAGGGATATTTTGCCGATGAAGCCGGGCATGAATATGCTCAGCTTATTATCAAGGAGTACGCTGAAGGTCTTGTCGAACTCCATGCCCCGCATCTCATAATGTATGAGCTTGTCAATGCGCTTGTTGTCGCAGGGAACCGCAAGCGGCTTGGGAATGAACAAATAAATGAAATCATTGCGGAAATAAAGGAAATAGAGATTAATCTGATAACTACAGGGGACATTCAGAGGCTTTTTGATATCTCCCTGAAATACGGCCGTTCTGCTTATGATGCCGCTTATATTTTACTTGCGGAATCGCTTAATATGAAAATGGTGACCGCAGATGCCAAGCTCTATAATGCGGTTAAAGGCAAGATTCCGGAGGTTATCTGGATTGAGGATTACAGAAAACTTAAGCAGCGGATTTGATTATTTTCAAAATATAGAGAGTGAAAACACAGCCAAAAGTAGGCGCTCTCAAGCGAGAATTATTTGAAAATAAAAAGTTTTTAAACTAAAAATTATCTCTGTGAACTCTGTGGTTTTATTTAACTGTATTTTTTGGGTTGATGGTTGAAAGGCGTATGCCCACTTATATTGCATTGCAGTTGCAATATAAGTTGCTAAACATTACAATAGTAATGAATTATAGCAGGACAAATGGAAAAAGATAAAGTAAGAGAGTTGCTGATAGAACACAAAGAAAGATTCCTTTCAAGGCAGGGGCTTGTTAATAGAGAAGTTCAAAAGAATATTGAAAGGTATTTAAATCAGAAGGAGGTCGTTTTAATTACAGGCATAAGGCGGGGCGGCAAGTCATCCCTCATGAGGCTGCTCTGTGATGATATCATTAAAAAATTCGATGTTCCTGTGTCTAGTCTTCTTTATCTGAACTTTGAAGATGAAAGGTTTGTCGGCTTTACCGTGGGGGATTTTGAGCTTCTCTATGAGATATTTCTGGAGATAGAAGCGCCAAAGGGGAGAAAATACTTTTTTTTAGATGAGATACAGAATATAAAAGGGTGGGAAAAGTGGGTAAACAGGCTTTACGAATTTGAAGATATAAAGATTTTTGTCACAGGTTCAAATGCAGCAATGCTGAGTTCTGAAGTCTCTACCGCCCTTACCGGAAGGAACCGGCAAATAGTGAACTGGCCGTTTTCTTTTCGTGAATTCTTAGTCTTCAAGGGTTTCAATGCAGATGACAAAGCATATTATGACAGGGAAAGAAGGGCGGAAACAAAGAGATTGATGAAGCAATATGTTGAACTTGGAGGTTTTCCGGAAGTCCTGAAGATTAATGATACGACTCTGCTGGAACAATATTTCAGAGACATCCTCTATCGTGACGTAATTGCCCGGCATTCCTTAAGAAATGTCAAAGAGATTAAAGAATTGGCATTGTTCCTCGCTTCGAACCTGGGGACAATCCAGAGTTACAAGAATATCAGGAATCTCATTGGAGTAAAAAGCCTTAGCACTGTCAAAAATTATCTGGAAGCGCTCGATGACGTATTTCTCTTTTTTTCTGTGGATATGTTCGACTATTCTGTTAAACGGCAGATATATAATCCGTCCAAAATCTATTGTATAGATACGGCTTTGATCAGCGCTATAAGCTTTGCTTTTTCCCGTAATGTTGGCCATATGTATGAAAATCTGGTATTTTTGGAATTAATGAGAAGAAACGAGGAGGTCTTTTACTGGAAGTCGAAAAAAGGTGGAGAGGTCGATTTTATCGTGAAAAGGGGTATTAAAGTCGACAAGGCGATTCAGGTTACCCTTTCATTATCGGACAAAAAAGTAAAAAACAGAGAGATTCAGGCATTAATCGAGGCACAGGAAGAATTAAGCCCTGAACAGCTCATTATTCTAACTGAAGACGAGGAAGGAACAGAGTCGGTTAACGGGCTTGAAATCACTATTCTACCTTTATATAAATGGTTTCTCTTATGAATTCACTCATATGGCGAACCCTATTAACCCAAAAAATGCAGACATTGCTCAAAAATTTGACCACATCAACAGTTCAACACGCAATATGGCGGTTTCAGCAGAATGGTTCAGCGTGGGGTTGTCCAGCCGGTGAAACGACTTTTTTCCAATTCAACAATTCAACAATCCGCCGATTCAACAAAAGAAGACTTCCGGGCCTTAAAAGACGTTTCCTTTGAGGTGAAACAGGGCGAAAGCGTCGGCATCATCGGCCGTAACGGCACCGGAAAATCCACACTGCTCAAAATCCTCAGCCGCATAACCGAGCCGACATCGGGACGGGTGAGTATAATATGAGCGATATAGTGAAAATTGAGAATTTAAAAGAGTTCATCATCGAGATAAGAGGGCAAAGCGTTTTGCTTGATAGCGATGTAGCTCAAATCTATGGGGTTGAGACAAGAGATATAAATAAAGCTGTTACGAATAATCCTGATAAGTTTCCTGCCGGATATATCATAGAACTTTCAAAATCTGAAAAAAATGAACTGGTGGAAAATTTCCACCGGTTCGATAAGCTCAAGCACTCTGCGGTAAATCCCAAAGCTTTTGCCGAAAAAGGCTTGTATATGCTTGCTACAATACTTAAAAGCCCACAAGCAACCCAGGCGACCATATCTATAGTTGAGACTTTCTCAAAAATCAGAGAGCTGTCGAGAAGCATTAAAAAGCTGTCAACAGTTCAAGATAAAGCCGATCAAGAATCGCTCATGCAAAAAAGTTGAACATGAAATTTAAGGAATCTGAGACGCTGGAACTTAAAAAATCAACCTCTGAGCTAAAAGAGGCGATTATATCCATAGCGGCAATGCTTAACAAGCATCAGCAGTGCGAATTATACTTCGGCATAAAAAACAACGGCGCCGTGATTGGGCAGGGTGTGACCGAAAAAACGATACGTGATGTTTCCAGAGCCGTAGCCGATAACATAGAGCCGAGGATTTATCCCATGATAAGTCAAATTGATATGGAAGAAAAAACATGTATCAGGGTACAGTGTCATGGAAAGGAAGTTCCATATTTCGCATACGGCAAGGCCTATATCAGAGTAGCCGATGAAGACAGACAGCTAAGTGCTAAAGAATTGGAAGGTCTGTTTATCAAAAAGAATAGAGATAAGCTGCGATGGGACATGGACATATGCAGGGATGCCGGCTTTGCTGACATTAGTTCGAAAAAGCTAAAAACCTTCCTGACCTTATCGGGGTTGAAATACGACACGCTTGAAAATTCCCTTGAAAAATTAAAACTCGTGGTTGACGGCAAGCTGCGCAATGCGGCGGTGATGCTGTTTGCCAGGAAACCACAGGCTTTTTTCCCGAATGTAAAACTAAGATGCGCGGTCTTTGGCACAAAGGATACATCCTTTACCATTGATATGAAGGACTTTGAGGGGGATCTCTTCTTTCTGATAGAGCGGGCTGAAGAATATATCCTGAAAAATATCCATATCGGGATGCGCTTGGAGGGTTTGCGGAGAATAGATGTCCCTGAGATCGACAAGGCAGCATTGAGGGAGGGAATCATCAATGCCTTCTGCCACAGGGATTATCGCGAATATGACTCAGTCAATATCGCTGTCTTTAAAGATCGTGTGGAGGTAAGAAGTCCGGGATTGCTATATGGCGGCCTGACCATAGACGCCATCAGGAAAAAGATGGTATCCGAAAGAAGAAACGAACTGATAGCGGAACTGTTCCACCGGATTCATTTCATCGAGAAATGGGGCAGGGGTATAAGCCTGATACTTTTCAGAGAGCCGGATACGGATTTCAGCGAAGTGGGCACACATTTCATTGTTACCTTCAGACGGAAGCATTTTAAAGAGGAAGACATTGCTCCACAGGAGACCGAGAGGGAAACGGCTGAAGGTAAAACTACCCAGAAAACTACCCAGAAAACTACCCAGAAAATTTTAGATGAGATTAAAGAAAATGCTAAAATAACAAGGAAAGAACTGGCTTTTAAAATAGGTATCGGCGAAGACGGTATAAAATTCCACTTAACAAATCTTAGAAAAAAAGGCCTCCTCAAAAGAATCGGCCCGGATAAGGGCGGGTACTGGGAGATTTCAGGAAGGTTGTATTAATACGGTCATTAGTAATTGAGTAATTGAGTGGCAGGGATATGGCTAAGAAGGAGAGAAAACAATATGGAAAAAAGTAAGACTGAAAAGATGCCCCATTTCAGGTCTCTTGACAAACTTGTAAAGTTCTTTGATTCACACGATATGGGCGATTACTGGGAAGGAATGCCTGAAGCGCAGTTTGACGTTGATATCAAGAAAAGGATTCATCTCTTTTCCCTTGATGCTGAGCTTGAAAGCAAATTAACAAAAATTGCCAAATCGAAACATGTTTCTTCCGAACGACTTATCAACATATGGTTGCAAGAGAAGCTTCAACAACAGGTGAAGAAGCTCAAGGAAGCTCAACCATCAGCATTATGATAAAATAATAAGGCAGAAACATAGCGAGGAGGTTAAACATTATGCCCGTCATTGAAAAAGAACGAAAAATCAGGCATTCCTGCATAGAAAGGAAGAAAGGAGTTTGTGGAGGGGAACCGGTAATCGTCGGGACAAGGATAAGCGTTAGTCTTATCGCCGAGATGGAAAAATCGGGCTATACCGCAGACGAGATGGTGGCGATGTATCCACACATAACGCATTCGCAGGTTTATGACGCCCTTTCTTATTATTATCACCATAGAGATGAGATCGACAGAATGATCGAAGAAAATAAAGAAGACTATTGGATAGAGAAAACCAAGGGTGAGGGTTGGAGAAAATAAAGCTCTATATAGATGAAGACCTGACAGACCGATTAGCAGTTGCTTTGAGAAGCAGGGGATATGATGTAATCAGCGCTCATGAAGTCAATATGAGGGGCAGGACGGATAAGGAACAGTTGGAATTCGCAGCAAAGAATAATAGGATTATTTTGACGCGGAATATCAAGCACTTCGTTGCCCTTCAAAGAGAATATTACAAGCATGGATTATTGCACAAAGGGATTGTTGTCACAGATTATCTTCCCTTAAAGGAATTAATAAGGAGAGTAACAAGATTCCTGAACAAGAAAAGGATGGCTGAGATGAGAAACTGTATAGACTGGCTTCAGAACTACAAATAGTTAAGGCGTCTCCTGTTTCTCCGCAGTATCTCCATGAATCGAATGAATTTCACAATTATCAAGAAGCAAGACATCACGACCGTCCGGTGCTTTACGACATGACCTCTCCCATCGAAATTAGCGGCAGAACTGAGTTTTATAAGTCCCGCGGAAAATGCCAGGTTGAGGGAAAAGCTGCACGAAATCTCAAACAAATTAAATGCCTTACATAAGTCGCAATTGAACAATTTAACAGTTTAACGTTTAAACAAACAATATGACTGTCATTAAAGTAGATAATTCAGGCAAAAAATACATCCTCAGCCATAAGAGGCAGGAGCCTTACACGGCCCTGCGCGACATCATCGCCGGCGGTTTCAGCAGAATGGTTCAGCGTGGGGTTGTCCAGCCGGTGAAACGACTTTTTTCCAATTCAACAATTCAACAAGCTGCCAATTCAACTCCCGCTATGAAAACGATGAGATAGAGGAAACACTTGATTTCGATGAATGGGTCGGTGAGTTTAGAATGCGGAAGCGGTTTAAAGAGAAGATCGAGACGCTGAAGGATGTCCGGTTTGCGAATTGAGGACTATTTCCATAAGGTTGAGAAAATAATCGAAAAATGCCCCTTTATTCAATCCGAAGTTGAAACGCAACTTAATTATAGCTGAAAAACTTAGATATATCGGTCAGAACGAAAGCCTTTTTGAACGGCTATCCTCTTTTAAGCAAATGATTCTCGGACTTATTAAATACTTAAAGGGAAAGGCGAGATGACTCAAGCTTTATGCTTTATGATTCACGTCTCACGCCTCACTTATATCCATGTCTAACGACGTAGTCATCAAAGTAGAACCTTTACGCTGAAGCAAAGAAATCTCTGTTCCCAAATGTGTAAACCCTAAGTGACACGCTTGATACACCAGTGAAGCGCAAGAAACAACGCCCTCAAAACTCCTAATGGAAAAATCAAAAGAATACATAATAGAGATCGCAGAAGGCACAAAGGCATATATATACTTTGCTTTGGCACAGGGAACAGTATCCACATTTGCAGTAAAGCTTCTCGTGCTATTCCAAGAAGTTTGGCATGAAGTACTCCGCTATGACAGTGGACATGACTGTCCGCACAAGGATATACTGGATACTGAAGGTGCGGTAATAAGAAAAGTATGGTACGACTTTCTCGACAATGGCCAGGCATTGACGATGGCAATAACGGACATAAAGGATAACCATGAGTTTTACAAGGAGAGGTATGAGAAATGGCTAAGAAAGCTATAAAAGAGAAGGAGTTAATCGAGTTCTTGCATGCAGCCGGATGCAGAGAGGTCACAGAAAATGACAAGAGGACTGAATGGTACAAAAAGGCGTCAAAAAAGCCTGCGTGCATAAAAGCAGCACACAAGGAAACAGCACACCGCTAACACATTTCCAGTGTAACCTTTAACTTTTCACGCTTCACAGGTCTTTATGAGCGATACCGTTATAAAAGTAGATAATTTAAGCAAAAAATACATCATCAGCCATAAGAGGCAGGAGCCTTACATGGCCCTGCGCGACGTCATCGCCGGCGGTTTCAGCAGAATGGTTCAGCGTGGGGTTGTCCAGCCGGTGAAACGGCTTCTTTCCAATTCAACAATTCAACAATCCGCCAGTTCAACAAAAGAAGACTTCTGGGCCTTAAAAGACGTTTCCTTTGAGGTGAAACAGGGCGAAAGTGTCGGCATCATCGGCCGCAACGGGTCCGGGAAATCAACCCTTTTAAAGATATTGAGCAGGATTACCGAGCCGACAACCGGACGGGTGAGTATAAAGGGACGCGTGGCAAGCCTCCTTGAGGTAGGGACAGGTTTTCATCCCGAACTTACCGGCAGGGAGAATATTTTCCTGAACGGCGCGGTGCTTGGGATGATGAAGGCGGAGATCAAGAGAAAATTTGACGAGATAGTGGCGTTTGCCGAGGTTGAGAAGTTTTTGGATACCCCGGTGAAGCGGTATTCATCCGGCATGTATGTGAGGTTGGCCTTTGCCGTGGCAGCTCACCTGGAGCCGGAGATTTTGATTGTTGATGAGGTGCTGGCGGTGGGTGATGCGCAGTTTCAGAAAAAGTGTTTGGGGAAGATGGGGGAGGTGGCAAAAGAGGGAAGGACGGTATTATTTGTGAGCCATAATATGGTAGCGGTTAAATCATTTTGTACCAGAGGCATAGTTTTGGATAACGGGCAAGTAGAAACAATAGGCCAAATAGGAGAAGCTATTTATCATTATTCGGCAATATCGCGTAAATTTGGTGCAGACATGATGAAAAATATCAGAGGAGTAAAGGTATTAAGTGTCAGAATCAATTCAGGTTCAGACTCATCCTTTATGCCGAGTGGCCCGCTGTTTGCGGAGATGGATTTTTACACCGAGTATCGCCTGCCAGATTGTTATTTGAATTTCGTAATAGAGGATTCAGAAGGCAGATTTTTGGTCCATTCCCGTACGGATTTGTATAACCTGAGACCAGATTTTGACGCAGGTATGCACCGCATTAGGATCGAAATCCCCAGACTATGTCTGCGGGCGGGAATATATACGCTCTGGTTTCGTTTATATGTAAACAAAGGTGCAGTAACGGAGATGGCGGACTCCGAGCGGATTATGCTGGAAGTTGACGGTCCGCAAGTCGGGGGGCTTGTTGACGTTCCGTGCAATTGGTCATGGATGAAAGTCAATGCTTAAAGTGGCAGACAATCTTTAGCCGGCAAATAATAATCAGAGATGTGGAGGGATTGATGAGTAACGAAATAATCGAGGTTTTCAAGAGAGAAATTTACAGTCCGGACTCAAACATAGTAGACTGCATTGAGGAGACCATGAAGAAGCTGGACAGCTGTGGTGACGTTAATTATTCGGCCTTCATGTCTATGATACAAAAGATGAAGTCTGACAGAAGTCTATACGAAATCCGTGCGACTCTGAGGGCACTCAGCAGAATAATCAAACCGAAAAACTATATAGAGATAGGGACAAGGCGGGGTTGGTCACTTGCCCAGGTACTTGCCGAAACCCCGAGAATAAAAGTAGTCTCGTTCGACCTCTGGGTTCCACAATATGCAAGTGCAGCTAATCCCGGTCCTGCATTTGTGAAAAATGAGATGAAAAAAGTCGTAAGTAACCTCGATGATATCGATATCGAATTTATATCAGGGAATAGTCATGATACTGTACTGGAATATTTTAAAAAGATTAAAAACATGAATTTGGCCTTTGACATTATTACGGTTGACGGTGACCATACCCTGGTTGGCGCGTGGTGGGATCTGCTTGATGTCATGCCGATGGTTTCCATAGGCGGAGCGGTAGTTTTTGATGACCTTGAATACATCGGGGATGAAAAGACGTTTGGCGTTCATCCTGAATCGAAGTACCCGCGCGAACCCATGCCGGGAAGTGTCAAGACGCTAACGGATGTCTGGAATGAGATTAAAAATAAATATCCCAATTTTATTTTCTTGGATAATTTGAAAGGCAAGCCCCCCGTTGGTTTTGGAGTAAGAATCTCATGATAAAAAACGGCGGCGCAGTGCGAGTCGGAGTATTTGACCAGATTGTAAGCGGTGGCGGCGTATATAAGTTCACGCTGCGCTTGCTTGAAGGTCTTTCCATAAAATCGGGGGGGAGGTGGGACTTCCACCTAATGTGGCCGCTGTTTGATTCTGGCGGAGAGTTTTTACACGAGGTAAGGCTCCCAAATGTCTCGTTTGAAAGGATAGGTGTTTCTTTCAGGTCAAGGTTCTGTAACGTGGTGGCCCCGGTTCTTTTTAGAAATAACCGGGGTATGGCCGACCTTGATATAGTAGCGGCCATATTCGCAAGGAAGATAAACAAGCAGCAGCTTTCAGATATAAGAACATTTAGAGGCAAAGGGCTTGACTGGCTGGATGATAGGAAAAGCAGTTTTGATCTCTTGTACTTCCCTTACACGTTTCTCACATATCCGAAGAACCGAGATTGGAGCCCTGGTAAACCACTTGTTCTTACACTTCATGACCTTGCCCATGAGTTCACGGATGCTTGGGGAGATAAGACAGGCGATGTGAAGGAGGAGGTCAAAAAATGGCTTAATGCAGCCACCCATGTGGTCTTTTCTTCGCGCTACATCCAAAGGGAATCCATACGGATATACGGCATTAGCGAGGAGAGGACATCCTGCATATACTTGGCACCGCTTGAGGATACGGGAGTAGACAGGGACACTGGCATAAAGATAGTGTATCCATTTGGGCAAGGCTATGTCTTTACTATTGGCTGGGCCGCAAAGCACAAGCGCACAGAAACTGTAATCGAGGGCTTTGCGAGATACAGGCGGAAGTATAACCACAATATTCCTCTCGTGATAGCAGGGCCGCATACCGAGAGGCTCAGCATAAACGAAGAGCTTGGGCTCAAGAAGAACAAAGACATATTCCTTCTAGGCTATGTGAAGGATGAGGATATCCCACGGCTTTATAGGGATGCCAGTGCAGTTATTACTGCCTCCGTAAGCGAGGCAGGCTTCAACTCCATGATATATGATGCGATGAGTTTCAAGACCCCGATTATCTGTTCCTCAATACCACAGTTTATCGAAAGGCTCGGTACGAAAAATGAAATGGCTATTACGTTCGACCCATATGACCCTGAGAGCCTCTGTGAAGCATTGAGGATTAATTTTCGCGATCCGGACGCAACCAGACAAAGGGTACGGAAGGCAAAAGAATACATATCCAGGAGGAACTGGGAGGATGTGGCGGAGGATTATCTTGGGGTCTTTGAAAGGGCACGCAAGACATACTCAGAAAGGAGCAGCCAGAGATGAAATGTGAAAGATTCATATCCGTTTCAAAACCAGCCCTTATCGGAAGAGAAAAAGAGTATGTCCTTGACTGCCTTGAGTCGAGTTGGATATCATCGAATGGCAAGTACATTGATCTATTTGAAAAAAGTTTTGCTGAGTACATAGGCGTAAAACACGCCCTTTCCTGCTGTAATGGTACAGTGGCACTGCATCTTGCCCTGCTGGCCCTTGGGATAGGGCCAGGGGATGAGGTCATAGTGCCGACCCTTACATATGTTGCCACGGCAAATGCTGTGAGATATACGGGTGCGACCCCTGTACTTGCGGACTCAGAACGTGATACCTGGAATATAGACCCTGAAAAGATAGAGGAACTCATAACGAGTAAGACGAAAGCGATAATCCCTGTCCCCTTATACGGTCATCCATGCGATATGGATCCAATAATCGGGATTGCAAAAAAGCACAATCTGTATGTAGTGGAGGATGCGGCTGAGGCCCTCGGGTCTGAATACAAGGGGAAGAAATGCGGCAGCATAGCCGATATTTCGACATTCAGCTTTTACGGCAACAAGACGATAACTACAGGTGAGGGCGGGATAATCGTTACAAACGATGATGCAGTCGCTAAAAAGGTTAAGCTTCTAAAGGGGCAGGGTATGGACCCTGACAAAAGGTACTGGTTCCCGGTTGTAGGATACAATTACAGGATGACCAATATCGAGGCTGCTATAGGCCTTGCCCAGCTTGAGAACATAGAAAAATTTATATCAAAAAGAAAGCTTATTGCTAAGTGGTACAACGAGCATTTGAAGGGGATTAAGGGCATTACCTTGCCGGTTGAAAAAGACTATGGGGTTCATTCGTACTGGATGTATTCAATTCTTATAGATGAAGGCTTTGGTTTAAGTAGGGATGAGGTGATGGATCTCCTTGCGAAAAGCGGCGTTGAGACGAGACCATTTTTTTACCCAATGCATATAATGCCTGTATACACTGAAAATTCTTCAAGGCTTAAGAATGCAGAAGCAGTTGCAGCCAAAGGGATAAACCTTCCGACGTTTTATGAGATTGAGGAAGATGACGTGAAATTCCTGTCAGGGGTTATCAGGGACAGATGTCGATGATAGAGATAGTAAGACTTCGCCCTGAACATATGGAATACCTGATCCGATTTTTTGAAGCGATAAACGAACCTGAATATATCAAGGATTTCTCGCCTCACCCTTTTAATGAAGAAAATGCAATGCGTGTTTGCAACTATCAGGGGCAAGACTTATTCTACTCAGTTCTTTTAGGGGAGAAGAAAATAATAGGTTATGGCATGCTCAGGGGCTGGGACGAAGGTTATGAAATCGCTTCCATAGGGCTCTGTATACTGAAAAAATATCAAGGCATAGGGTTGGGAAGATTGCTATTGAGTTTTTTGGAAACCGTATCAAGGGTTAGAGGTTGCTTAAGAGTCATGCTGAAGGTTAAAAAAGGCAATAAAAAGGCAAAAAGATTATATGAAACTCAAGGATATATATTCAAAGAGCATGATGAAGAATTATTAATAGGATATAAGAATTTCACTTTAGCAGGCACTTTAAAAACTGGCTTAGATTTTGAGGACTTTAGATGACTGTCGGGTTCGATGTTACATGGATGGATAAAGAAAATAAGTCAGGAGGCGTATTCCAGTACGCATTCAGGCTTATCTCGTCCCTTGTAGAGCATACTGACACACAGATGGTTGCAATTATAGGCCATTCCGGAAAAGGTATATTTGAACACTTAAAAGCGAATAAGAACTTCCGAGAAGTCCTGATAGAGACACCTTTCTCATTAAGGGATATTGTTGAAGCAGAAAAAATAGATGTTCTGCATACTCCTGTTCAAAGTTTTCCAAACCTGACTTTTTCTGTCCCGATGATTACCACACTCCATGATCTCCAGCATTTTCACTTCCCGGAGTTTTTTTTGGAGGAAGAGATTGAATCCCGCAATTTTTTTTATAAACTGTCGGCTGAATTTGCCGAGAGGGTCATAGTAAGTTTTCAGCATGTAAAAGATGATATTGTAAAATTTTATGGAATTACCGCTGAAAAGATAGATGTTTGTCCGCTTGGTTCTATCATACCGAAACCGATAAAAGATATAAAATTCATGGGGATAAAGAAAAAATACAGGATCCCGGAAAGATACCTTTTTTATTCTGCAAACACCTGGCGCCACAAGAACCATATCAACCTAATCAAGGCATTGAAGATACTTCATGAAAGACATGGTCTTAAAATTTCTCTGGTCTGTACAGGTCAGAAATACCCTGATTTTTATCCAGAGATAGAGACAGAGATAAACAATCTTGGTTTAGGCAGGTATGTAAATTTCTTAGGCTATATCCCTGAAGAGGATGTAAAAGTTCTTCTACAAAACGCTACTCTTGCGATAATTCCCACATTGTATGAAGCAGGAAGCTTTCCATTGATGGAGGCTATGGCTTATGAAGTGCCTGTGATCTGCTCCAACGTGACATCTTTGCCTGATACTATAGGAGATCAACGATTTGTTTTTGATCCTCGGGATGTCGAACAGATTGCAGATAAAGCGGCAATGATGCTTAAAGATGAAAAACTCAGGGATGATAACAGAGAAAACTCAAGAACAAGAGTGGTGGAAGGCGGGTGGGACAAGGCGGTTCCTATTTTCTTAGCTGCATACTCAAGGGCAATAGAAGGGTTCAATCATAATAAAGATGTTAATGTCTCAAAGACCAGGATGCAAATTTATGAGGTGTTTACAAATATGCAGAAAGATGCAATTATTAATAGTCTAAGCTGGAGATTAACAACGCCTCTGAGGGGAATGGTATCTTTTTTTAAGAAATAATGGCTTGGAATAATCTGGGGATTGTCCAGCTTGAGACCGACCAGAAGAAGTTCGGAGAAAGTTCGGTGAAAATCCTTGAAGCTATAAAAGGAAATAAGAGCGTAAGCGCAAAGGAAATAGCTGAAAATATAGGTCTCTCATTGAGGGCTGTGGAAAAACAGCTTGCGAAACTAAAACAGGATGGAATTCTCAGGCGTATCGGCCCTGACAAGGGCTGGTATTGGGATATTTCAGGAAGGTTGTAAATTGGCCATCCTTGATATTGAATTTTGTTTGCAGAACGTGATTGGACAGAACTGTCCCGACGTGGAGCACTGTGGTCGAAAAAGCACGGTACTTGGTAAAGCCTGGCTTAGATTATGTCGGATTACCGAAGATCGCTTTCTCCCGGCCCAGACTATAATCAAGAATCATTAGCGAGGGAAACTAATAGCCACTTGTATCAATAGTTACTAAAATCTGTCACAAGAATGCTACTTACTATAAATTGAGTTGTATTTTAATAATGAAAAGGAAATATAAATGGAAATAACAATAGCGACGAGTATAGCCCCTATGAATATAGAACTACAACAAGACGCGATAGCAACGTGGATGAAGTTGGGCTTTGATATAATATCAGTTAATTCAGGAGAAGAAATCAATTTAATAAAAGAACATTTCAGTGGAGTTAAATTTGTAAAAGCTGATAGAAATGCATTGCCAATTTCAGGTAAACCATACATTTATTTTGATGATATTCTACACGTATTAGAGTCGACTGGAGTACAGATATGTGGCATAGTTAATTCTGATATTTATTTATTCGCAGATGAAAACCTGATTGATTTTATCGGTAAAGAAGCACGAGATGGTTTTGTTTTCGGATCAAGAATTGATATCAACTCCCTCAATTCTCTGACAGGCGAAGAATATTTTAAAGGTTTTGATTATTTTTTCTTTAGTCGTGAAATTATTAAAGCATACGGACAGACTGATTTCTGCTTGGGTGTTCCGTGGTGGGATTACTGGGCTCCGCTTATGCCAATAATCAAAGGTTTTCCGGTCAAACAACTGATAACGCCATTCGCATACCATATACAACATCCAATAAGATGGAGCAGCAAATACTATAAATATTATGGAATAAAATTCCTAGATTATCTAATGCGAAAAGATATATTAAAGCATATGGATAATGATTTAAGAGCCATTATTGATGCCAATAATATATCTTTGCTATCTATTAAGTTATTAGGTTATATAAATAAAAAAACAACAAAACTTTCTTATCATAATTCATCTGAATTAAGTTGTAATAAAAACATAAGTTATCAAGAATATTTGACGATAAAAGACGAGCTTACATATTATAAAAATCGTCAGATCTCACTTGAAAAGCTTGTTATTGAATTTTATTCCAGTTTGAGCTGGAGAATAACCGCGCCACTGAGGTGGATTTTCGATAAGTTAAAATAAAGGTGTTCCTAATTGATTATAAAAGACGACACTATCTGAGAATTTGATGACATGGCAATAATTGTTTCAATTATAACCCCTTCATATAACCAGGGACAATTTTTAGAAGAAACTATTAAAAGTGTAATATGTCAAGAAGGTGACTTTTATCTCGATTACATCATCATGGATGGCGGATCAACCGACAATTCGGTTGAGATCATAAAAAAATACGACGATCTGCTGCGCAGGGGTGAATGGCCGGTACACTGTAAGGGGATTAACTACCGGTGGACAAGCGAGAAAGACAGGGGACAGTCAGATGCCATAAATAAAGGATTTGCCTTGGCTGAGGGGGAAATACTTGGTTGGCTGAATAGTGATGATGTCTACTATCCCGGGGCGTTGCAACATGTTTCACTCATAGGCTGGTCAGGAACTGATTTTTCTTATGGAAAGGGGATGTGGATTTCTTACCGTGGGCAGGAATTGTGTCTTTATCCAACCTTCAAGCCCGGGAAGTATTCCTTGTATTTCCAGTGTACTCTCTGTCAGCCCACTGTTTTTTTTAAAAAAAGCGTTCTGGGAGAGCTTGGAGAATTTTCCTTGGATTATTATTGTGTGTTCGATTACGAATACTGGATGCGGGCGATTTTCAAAGGAAAAAAATTCAAATTCATCCCTGAATTATTGGCGAAATCACGTATGTATCCAGAAAACAAATCTTTGTCGGGTCAAGAGACCGTTTCTCTCGAAATTTCTCAACTTATACAGAAATATTACTCTCAAGAGAAATTGAACCCTATACTGAAAATATTTTATAAAGCATTTGTCGATCGGTCAACTGATAAACGCATACGGTACCTCAGAGCAAAGTTAGTTGAAGTTGGCAACGAATCATGAAAGTTTTGTATGATATATCCGTTCTGGGCTTCGGTCATTTTATGCCTCGTGCACGAACAGGCGTTTTCAGGGTAGTTGAACATACTGCTTTCGGTCTTGTCGAATCGGAGGAGTGCGAAGTAGAGTTCTGCGCAAGCGAGGGTAATTACAGCCACTGCATAAAATATCTGCAAGATTCCGATCTTCTTGCACCATACAGGGAAACCCTGCCGCGCAATCTGATGGTACGTTATGGCGAACTTGTCAACAGGCTTCCAGGTGGAGGGACGTCCGAGTCGCCGATATTTGCCTTAAAAAGGGCCTTGGGAATGCTGCCCTACTTTGCAAAAAAAATTGTTTCCCCCCTGGCAAATATAGATTGGAGCAGAATCAACATTTACCATGCCCCCTTCTTCCCGATCCCTCGACAGGTACGCGAATACCGATACATTAAATCCTTTCAGACCGTTTATGACCTCATCCCGCTTCTGTATCCCCAATTCTTCAAATTCAACGAAGATCACCTCATCAAAAAAGTTGTCGTAGCACTGCAACCGGAAGACTACGTCATTGCAATTTCAGAATCAACGAAGAACGACCTGTGCAATTACCAGAAGACGCTTGATCCCGACAAAGTTTTTGTTGTCCCACTAGCGGCTTCGGAGAAGTTCTACCGCTGCTCCGACCCCAACGTTCTGGATGTCGTCAGGGGAAAATATGGCATCCCCTCTGAATGCGACTATTTCCTGAGCGTCAGTACACTGGAGCCCCGAAAGAATATCGACCAGGTTATCCGCAGCTTTTCCCGGCTCCTCCATGATGGGAAACTGCCGGATCTCTATCTGGTACTGACCGGCGCCAAGGGGTGGGACTACGATAAAATATTTGCTGAGATAGCCAATGCTCCTGAAATAAAAGACAAAATTATCCTGACCGGTTACGTGCCGGATGAAGATTTGGCCCCGTTGTATAGTGGAGCGCTGGCTTTTGTTTATCCTTCCTTTTATGAAGGTTTTGGTCTTCCACCTCTCGAGGCGATGCAGTGCGGAGCACCCGTTATAACGTCGAACACGTCGTCTCTGCCTGAAGTGGTCGGTGATGCCGGTATCATGGTAAGCCCGACCGATGGAGATGCCCTGGCTGCGGCAATGCGCCGGCTCTGTTCGGACGAGGCGCTGCGCAGGGATCTGTCGGCACGGGGTTTGGAGCGGGCTGGGCACTTTACTTGGGCCAGTTGCATAGAGCAGACGGTGAAAGCATACCACACTGCGATGGAGGAATCATGAAGCAGGCTTTTATTGCCGGCATCGCCGGACAGGATATATAATAATAAAAAAGGGAAGGTAAGCGATGAAATACGTCATAACAGGAGCCTCGGGATTTGTCGGCGGACACCTGATCGACCATATCTGCAGAAGCGATCCGGGGCCGGCGATCACCTGCCTCGACCTCATTGAACCTGATTATTCCTATCTTGAGCAGGAGATACGCGCCTCTATACAGTTCATAAAGGCCGACCTCCTGACCGACGGCGAGCTATTGAGAATTATCGGGACCGCGAGACCGGACTTTATCATCCACCTGGCCTCTTTCAGCTCGGTGGCCTACAGTTGGCAGCACCCCATCGAAAGTTTCAGGAACAATTCAAACATCTTTTTGAACCTGTTGGAAGCGGTAAGGGCGGTCAATCCTGGAATCCGCATCCTGGGGATCGGTTCTTCCGAGCAGTACGGCAGCGTGTTGCCTGAGAGGATGCCCCTCAAGGAGACCGACCCTCAGAATCCGGTCAGTCCTTATGCAGTCGCCCGTGTCGCCCAAGAGCTTATGGCTTCTGTTTACGTAAAAGGGTTTGGGCTTGATATTGTGAGTACCCGTTCGTTTAATCATTTTGGTCCTCGGCAGGATGACCGATTTGTATTATCCGGTCTCGCCAGGCAGGCTGCGGATATTAAGAAAGGAAAAGCGGCGCCGGTTATTTGCACGGGTAATCTCGATATTGTCAGAGATTTCACTGATGTCCGTGATGTGGTAAGGGCGTATCTTTTTCTTCTTAAAAGAGGGGCGACCGGTGAAGTATATAACGTCTGCAACGGTACCGGCAGGACAATAGGGGAATGTTTGGAGACACTCCTCGGGATTGCGGGTATCAATTGCGAGATAAAAAAATCCGATGAGTTGTTGCGGCCTGTTGATAATCCGATCATTGTCGGCGACAACGCCAGGATAAAGGACCGGACGGGATGGTCACCGAAAATAACTTTCGATACCGGCTTGACGGACCTCTTTGCATACTGGATGGCTCAGCCATAACAGTTTTTTCCGGAGAAGATTATTCTGCAGACATATATCATAAAAGGATGTTGCAAACTTGAGGCAGGGGCGGGGCATTGAAAATAGGCATTAATGCGCTTTATTTGCTGCCCGGCAAGGTTGGAGGTTCTGAAACCTATATCAGAAACCTGGTAAAATGTTTTGCAAAGTCCGGGGATGATAATGTATTTGTTGTTTTTATTAATAAAGAGAGTGTCGGGATATTTGAAGATCTATCTCCCATGATCGAGGTCGTGCTCTGTCCACTTTCTGCTTCTCACCGTGCCTTCCGGATACTCTGGGAACAATTTCTGTTGCCTGTTCAGGTCCGACGGCATAATATCGACATCCTTTTTTCCGCCGGCATGACTTCTCCCTTTTTCTGTCCTGTGCCCTCTGTCCTCGTTCTTTTTGATCTCCAGCATGTCAATCAGCCCCAAAATTTTCCTGTTGTGCATCTATGGTTTTTGAGAACCATCATATATCTCAGTGCAAAGACAGCCGACGGGATCGTCGCCATTTCTGAAAAAGTGAAGAACGATATTGTGAAATTCTACAAGATAATCCCTGACGAAATTGCTGTAACGTATCTTGCGGTTGACCATGAGGTTTTCTATCCAAGAGTTAAAAATGAAGTTGAAACTATCAGGACAAAGTATGGACTTCCTGAAAAATTTGTCCTCTACGCCGCGTCTTCCCTGCCGCACAAGAACCATATACGGCTTTTCGAGGCGCTGAAAATTGTCAAAAAAGAGGGCTGCAGGATGAAGCTTGTCCTTATCGGAGCCCGGGACAAAGGCGATGACCTGATAGCGGCAAAGATAAAGGAGATGGACCTTGAGGAAGATATTGTCTTTACCGGCTGGCTGCCCTTTGAGGACATACCCTTAATCTATTGCGCTTCAGAGGTGTTTGTATTCCCTTCCCTCCATGAAGGATTCGGTATCCCGGTGCTTGAGGCAATGGCCTGTGGCATTCCTGTGGTATGCTCGGATATAGAGCCGATTATGGAAGTTGCAGGCGATGCCGCCTTTTTGGTAGACCCTTACAACCCGGCGGACATTGCCAGGGGCATTATCACTGTTGTCCGGGATAAACAGGCGTGTGCTGACCTTGTTGTAAAAGGCCATAAAAGGGCTGCGGAATTCACCTGGGAAAATACCGCTGAGAAAAGCCTGTCTTTTCTGAGTTCCTTCAGAAAGCGTAAAAAGGGCTGACATGGAAACCCCTCCTGAAATATCCGTGCTCACCCCGTCCTTTAACCAGGGGAGATACATCGAACGCACCATTCAGAGCGTTCCGGGGCAGGGATATCCTGGCCTCGAATATCTGGTAATTAATGGCGGTTCAGATGATGAAACATTGGAAATCCTGAAGAGGCATGAAAAACAGCTTATCTGGATATCTGAAGCGGGCTGACGCTGACAGAAGAGGTCGTAGACCGCGTCGTCTCGATTGTTGGAGAAGATGCGCTGTCGTTTTAAAGCTTGACATATTGTCATTATGACAATATTATATATATAATTATGACATACATATCGCGAGAAATTACGAATGCCATAATCAGCGCCCTTGATGATATGCCTGTTGTAGTCATCACCGGCATGAGACAGACTGGGAAAAGCACCTTTTTACAACAGCAGACGGAACTTCAGGGGAGGAGATATGTGACCCTGGATGATTTTGCCCGGTTGGCGGCAGCGCGTGAAAATCCGGACGGCTTCATTGAAACGGATGAGCCCCTTATTATTGACGAAGCGCAGCGATGCCCTGAGCTTTTCGTTGCAATCAAACGTGCAGTGGACCGCAGCCGGATCCCCGGTAAATTCATCCTTTCCGGTTCTGCAAACTTCCTGTTGATGAAAAACATCTCCGAAAGCCTTGCCGGCAGGGCCGCGTATTTCAACATGCATCCCTTTACACGCCGTGAACTGAATGCGCAAATATCAGAAAAACCGTTTATAAGGAAGTTTTTTGAAAACCAGACAATAACCGGTCTGCCGGAAGTTCCGCCGATCCCGCTGGATGAGATTATCAAAGGAGGTATGCCTTCAGTCTGCCTTGGAAGCCTGAAGAATACGGTCACCTGGTTCAAGGGATACGAACATACCTATCTGGATCGTGATATTCGTGACCTGAGTCGCATCGGCAACATTATTCCGTTTCGGGGCTTGCTGCGCCTTGCCGCGCTGAGAACAAGCAGTGTTTTGAGCATCAGCGAACTGGGAAGAGACGCCCGCCTTACCTCGGCAACGGTATCCAGCTATCTTTCCATCATGGAAGTATCCTGTATCTTTTACCGGCTTGCTCCTTATCTTAAAAACCCGGCCGGCAGACTTATAAAATCTCCGAAATTCTATATTGGAGATTCCGGACTCGCCTGTTACCTGGCAGGCAAGGATGACCTTTCAGATGATCCGCTTAAAGGCGCGATGATTGAAACATATGCAGCACAAAATATCGTTGGGATCGTCGATTCAACCTGGCCGCAGGCGAACCTGTATTTCTGGAATATCCAGGGTCGTCATGAGGTGGATTTTATCATCGAAGCAGGGAACACGTGTCTTGCCATTGAAGTAAAAGCGGCTGCGCGATGGGGGAAAGACGATTTGGCCGGGCTGAAATCCTTTGTTGCTTCAACGCCGCATTGCGCAGCCGGAATTCTGGCTTATAACGGGACCACGCCCGTTAACCTCGGCGGCAAGCTGTGGGCAATCCCCCTTTCCTTGCTGCTGCAGTGAATATGGTGGATTTTGGCGGCTCTTTCTCGTATTGAGTGTGTAGAAAGTTCCCGTGAGAAGGGAACAAATGATATACTGATTCAGCCACGGACTGACACGGACAAATGCAGACTTTTTATGAAGAACAAAGATATAAAGCTGTTTATTTTAGTCAGGGGTTTTTAGTCTGTGAAAGTCTGTGGCTAAAATAATTGCCACGGACTAACACGGACTTGCTTATGAATGAAAAGCTGCTGTACGAAAATTTGACAGAAAACATCCTCAAGTGTTTTTAGAAGGTCTATGATGTATTGGGAGAAGGGTTTTTTAGTCCGTGAAAGTCCGTGGCCATTTTACCCACTTGAAATAATAAAGAACCATTTTGATATATAGGAGAAAAAATAATGAAGACCGCTTTAATAACAGGTATTACAGGTCAGGACGGGGCGTACTTATCTGAATTTTTACTGAGTAAAGGTTATATGGTCCACGGAATAAAACGGAGGGCGTCGCTCTTCAATACTTACAGGATTGATCATCTCTATAAAGACCCTCACGAAAAAGATGTAAGGTTCAAGCTGCATTATGGAGACCTTACCGATGCCACAAATCTTATCCGTATTATTCAGGAAGTCCGGCCTGATGAGATTTATAATCTTGCAGCCCAGAGTCATGTAATGGTTTCCTTTGAGACGCCTGAATATACGGCAAATGCCGATGCCCTGGGGACATTGAGAATACTTGAAGCCATGAGGATTCTGGGACTTGGTGAAAAGACACGGTTTTATCAGGCTTCAACCTCTGAATTGTATGGCAGTGTGCAGGAAATTCCACAGAAAGAGACAACGCCTTTTTATCCAAGAAGCCCCTATGCTGTTGCAAAACTTTATTCATACTGGATTACGGTAAACTATAGAGAAGCCTATAATTTCTATGCCTGCAACGGTATCCTTTTTAATCACGAATCTCCGATTAGAGGTGAGACCTTTGTAACCCGTAAAATAACCCGTGCCGTGGCACGAATAAAACTCGGGCTACAGGAGAAACTCTATCTCGGTAACCTTAATGCAAAACGTGACTGGGGACATGCAAGGGATTATACAGAGGCTATGTGGTTAATGCTGCAGCAGGATAAAGCTGAGGATTATGTAATTGCAACAGGCCGGCAGCATTCTGTAAGAGAGTTTGCAGCGGCTGCATTTCACGAGGTTGGGATAAATATTGCATGGAAGGGTGAAGGCATTGATGAGAAGGGGTATAATAACGATACCGGCAAAGTGATTGTTGAAGTGGATAGACGCTATTTCAGACCGGCGGAGGTCGACACCCTCCTTGGAGACCCCACAAAGGCAAAAGAAAAGCTTGGCTGGTCGTCAAAAGTCACTTTTAAAGAGTTGGTTTCTGAAATGGTGAGGGAAGATCTCAAAGAAGCAGAGCGGGACCAGCTCTGTAAAAGAGAGGGTTACAGGGTGATGAGATATCATGAGTAAAGAATGTTGAGGGTTGAAGGCTGAGGAAGGGATGAGAAAAGAATCGAAGATCTACATTGCCGGACATCGCGGACTTGTTGGCTCCGCCATATACAGAAGGCTGGAATCAGAGGGTTATAGTAACCTCGTTGCCAGGACAAGCAAGGAGCTTGATCTGAGACGGCAGGCCGATGTTGAGGCCTTTTTTGAAAAGGAAAAACCTGAGCATGTCTTTCTTGCGGCTGCAAAAGTAGGTGGCATAATGGCCAACAGCACCTATCCTGCTGATTTTATTTATAGCAACCTTATTATTCAGGCCAATGTTATTCACGCGGCATATAAGTCCAGGGTGAAAAAGCTTCTTTTCCTTGGGAGTTCTTGTATTTATCCGAAATATGCCCCCCAGCCTATGAAGGAAGAATATCTTTTAACAGGCATATTGGAGCCGACAAACGAGCCGTATGCCATTTCAAAGATAGCAGGGATAAAGATGTGCCAGGCTTATAACAGGCAGTACGGAACAAATTTTATCTCTGTAATGCCCACCAACTTATATGGCCCAAAAGACAATTTTGATTTAGAGACATCTCATGTACTCCCTGCTCTTATACGGAAATTTCATGAGGCGAAGCTCCTGAGGGAGCAGGCCAAGGCTGAGGCTAAGGTCAAGGTCAAGGTCAAGGTCAAGGCTGAGACTGAGGCTAAGGTCAAGGTCAAGGGAGAGGATGACAAAGATTTTACTCAACCTAAGCCTCAACCTCAACCTTTTGTTTTATCTGAACCTCAACCTGTTGTTATTTGGGGCACTGGAAAACCTAAGAGGGAATTCCTTTATGTTGATGACCTTGCAGATGCCTGCATTTTTTTGATGGAAAGTTATGACAGTTCAGAGATTATTAATATAGGGGCTGGAGAAGATATTTCCATCAGTGACCTCGCAGCCCTCATTAAAGAGATAGCAGGATATGAAGGAGAAGTCATTTATGATAGTTCCAGGCCGGATGGCGCCCCACAAAAGCTCCTCGATGTATCGAGGTTGAATTCCCTTGGCTGGAAGGCAAAAACAGGCCTCAGGGATGGGATAACGAAGACCTATGAGTGGTTTGTGAAAAATAAAGGAGAGCTGTGAGAGGCTTTTACCATCTGAAAATTATGAAAAAAAATTATGAAAAAATATTTCCGGTCATTCTCTCCGGGGGCTCGGGGACAAGGCTCTGGCCTTTGTCCCGGGAACTTTATCCCAAACAGTTTCTGCCCCTCGTCGATAAATGGACCATGCTTCAAAATACTGTCACCCGGCTGGAGGGCATTCCTGATATAGGCAGTCCCCTCATCGTCTGCAACGAAAGCCACCGTTTCATGGTAGCGGAGCAACTGCGCCTGATAAACGTCAAGCCTTCTGCTGTTGTGCTTGAA
>CAMTXX010000052.1:0-38102 GCA_947085825.1 uncultured Nitrospira sp.
CTGGAGGGCTTTAATAGCCTTGTTCAAGCTGCCAAGGCGCGTGCCAGAGGCTATAGGACTACTCACAATCTAATTGCAATGATCTACCTCATTGGAGGAAAACTTAACTTTGGGTTACCCATTTGAAACAGCGAGGAGCCTAATATTTGTTAGGATGGCCTTCTGAGGAATATGAAATGATGCAATATAATAATTTTCCTTGTATAAAGGGAAACATGTTCGTTGGCCGTCTTAGAGACGGCAATAAGATTTCCGAACCAATAGAAAGGGACCGAAATGAATACCGATAGTGAACAGACTTATTACGAGATTCTGGGTGTCAAGAGAAATGCAACAGATGCTGAGATCAAATCAGCTTGGAGAGATCAAATGAAGAATTATCATCCAGACATTCAGCATGAAAATAAGGAGTGGGTTAAGAAAAAAGCAGAAGAAGAAACCAAGAAAATCAACGCTGCGTATAACATATTAAAAGATCCTAAAAAGAGGCGTGATTATGACAACAGTTTGGACGCAGCTCAGAGAAACTCCCAGCAGAGCTCACAGCAAAGAGCGTCGGATACAAATCATACCGATAGGACAACTGACGAATCTGAGACTTTTAAAGTTTTAATAGAGGCAGTATTCTCTAATATGGACGCAGAAATTATGGAGCAACTTTACGAGTTTTTTCCGACGAATGAAACCATCATATCTTCTGATTTTTTTGAGGAGGCAATGGAAGATACAAAGATGCGTTTAGTTAATGCGGTCAGCTCTCAGAAGTGCAATAAGTTAATATTTGATCTAATGATAGCATTTCAGTTGGAGAATAACGAAAAAGGCTTAGAAACTTTGGCATCGATTATTTACGTATTACGAGTGAAATTATTTGTAATTGTAGCCCATTTAATAGCATATGGCACTAAAATGAGACAAAATGATTCATTGCATAGAAAATCTTTAATCTCATACCTATTAGACAATTACTCAATAACGATACCCTCAGCTGAATATCTCGTCGAAAAATTATTCGGCAAGGAATTCTCTTCCAAAGGACCGTCCGACCGGCACGGAGGGGTGGAAAGGGAAACCGTCAAAAACAAAGAGAAACCTACTTCTAAGAAAAGCAGGTTCATCAAGGTTATGGCTGCTATAATGATAGCGTATATATTTTATTATTCAGGCGTTTTTATTTACAAGAAGCTTTCATCTGGCCCTGCTGTTCCTATCGAAGGCTCATCACCAAAAGTACCTGACAAAGTAAAGAAAAAACCCAAAGGGAAGACCGCTGATAACGGCGTCAGTAAAAATTCTTCAACCGATTTACCGCAGAAGAGCGCTTCAATCCAAAAAACACCAGAGAAGGAGCCTACTGATAGTCAGGGGTATACCAATCGCGGCATTCTACATGCCAGAAAAGGCCAACATGATAAGGCAATTACTGACCTTACTAAAGCAATTGAACTGAACCAAGGAGATTATAAAGCGTATTGCAATCGCGGTGAAATATACAAAGAAATGGGTGAACATGCGGAAGCCATTAAGGATGCAGATGCTGCTATAAAACTCTTTGAGCGCGCACGGTGTGGCTACTCCCTTCGCGGCCTGATCGCATATGAAAATGGTGAAACCGACGATGCAATCTTTGATCTAGGAAAGATTTGTGTCCACTTTTTCAACTTTAACGATAAGGAATGTCAGATTTTTGCCAAAATACTGCGGGAGCGCGCTGCGGACAAGTTTAGTAGGGGGGACAGGCAAGGGGCGATAATGGATGTTAGCAAGGCATGCCCGTTTGAAATGGGTGACCAAGAGGCGTGTTCTGATCTCAGGCGATATCGGAAAAATTAGAACATGATAAACACCGCAATAGGAATTTTGTGGTAGGATTGCCGGTAGCATTATTTAGATATCGACATGACGCAGTAATATGCCTTTGGCGCGAAACCAGTTAAATGGAGAATATCGGTACAGAGGAAATAATAAGAGCGTGGCCGGCTTGATAATGAAATAGTGCGCACTGATTCACCATTGAGTAAGTATTGTGGATTTTATATGCCTGGTTTACAATAAATCTTGAAAATGTATGAAATCCTCAACGGTAAAGCCTGTCCGACAGGAATACTTCACAGCATCAAAGGAATTCTTCCCCAAAAATGTTAAAGGGTCTCAATCAACAACAGAAAGCTGCGGTCGAGCACTTCGGCTCACCCCTATTGCTCCTGGCCGGTGCGGGCAGTGGCAAGACCAAGGTACTTACGCACAAGATCGGCTATCTCATAAAAGAGAAGGGCATCAAACCTCACCGCATCCTCGCCATTACCTTCACGAAAAAGGCCGCACAGGAAATGGCCGGCCGAGTAGATACGATGCTTACAATAAAGCCCCGGTCTGTCAGCACTTTTCACTCGTTCTGTGTTCGGGTACTTAGGGAAGACATTGCATCTCTCGGGAGAAACTTCGACAAGAAGTTCGTCATTTATGACCAGACTGACAGCAAAAAGACGCTGAAAGACATACTGAAGCGGTTCAATCTTGATCCCAGGGAAGCGGATGACGCGCAGAAGACCATATCGAAGGCTAAGCAGACATACAGGGCCAACATAGTGGAATACATTTCGTCCCTGCCTTTTCCCCAAAACCAGTATGCTGAAGTGGCAAGCGCCTATCAACGGGAGCTTGAGCAGTCAAATGCGCTGGATTACGATGACCTGATCTACTACACCACCCATCTCTTTGTAAACAGGCCCGAGGCCCTTGCAAAATGGCAGTACCGCTATGATTATTTTATGGTGGATGAGTTTCAGGACACCAACGAGATACAGTATTCCCTTATAAAACTCATTTCCGGAAAGAACAGGAACAACATTTTTGTGGTCGGTGATCCTTTTCAAACGATTTACACCTGGCGGGGGGCTGTCCCGGAGAACATCCTCAAATTCGCTCGGGAGTTCGGGGCTATAGAGATGAGGCTTGAAAAGAACTACCGGTCAACCAGAAAGATCCTCGAGGTCGCCAATATAGTCATCGGCAAGGCAAACCGTATGTGGGCGGACAAGATCCTCACGCTTCACACCGACAAGGAAGAAGAAGGGGAGGTGGAATACCATGATTCCGCTGACCAGGACTCGGAAAACAGGCATATTGCCGAAAAGATAAGATATCTCGTATCAACACACTCCTATTCGGATATGGCCGTCCTCATCCGCATGAGTTTTCTTTCCCGTGGGCTGGAAAGCAGCTTTATGCAGTACGGCATTCCCTACGAGATCGTCAAGGGGCTGGCGTTTTACGAAAGAGCCGAGGTTAAGGACCTGCTTTGCTACCTCAGACTTATTGCCAACACTAGGGACAGGGCAGCCTTCAATAGGGTCGTCAACACGCCGGCGCGAGGGATCGGCAAGAAGGCAATCGGGGTGATCGGGGAGAATTTCAAGACCGACTGGATACAGGCGCTCAGAGATGCCAACCTTTCCGGGAGACAAAGGGGCAATGCGGATACGCTCATAAGTATGCTGCTGAAACACGGCGATGCCGTGGAAGAAACGCCATACACAGTCCTGATGAACATAATACAGGAACTGAACTATCTTGAATATCTGAAAAGGGAATATAAGGAAGACCATGAGGACCGCACAGAAAATGTCTCGGAACTCTGCAATGTGCTCCTGTCCATTGAGACGGAGGGGAAACTCTTCTCCGAGTTTATGGAAGACAGTCTTCTTGCCTCGGACCAGGACAGAATCAGCCAGGAAGAAAGCGTCAAGATAATGACGATACATGCCGCAAAGGGGCTTGAATGGCCGGTTGTCTTCCTGCCGGCAATGGAAGAGGGGATATTCCCCTCCGAGAGATCCATCATGAACGATGCAGCGCTTGAAGAAGAAAGGCGGCTATTTTATGTGGCATGTACCAGGGCCAAGGAGGGACTCTATCTTTCGTCTGCTGATTACAGGATGAAGTTCGGCAGAACATCCTATATGCTGCCGTCACGCTATATCGGCGAAATAAAAGGGAGTTATAGCAGGAAGTGATATGCCTGAGATATGCTTCTTAAAACATGAGATGAAAGCTCTATTGTCCCTTTCTGCGCCCCTGTGAGGATGTTGTGAGTTTCTTAATCTAATTCCCCGCTGCTTGCGGCGGAGAGTATCATTTAGCAGTAATTTTAATATTTTCACTCGTCACGAATAAAAGTTTCTTTTGGATCGTCTTTAATACATGAATAAACACAAGGGGCAATAAAATGCGAAAAATATCTGAGGTGATGAATTTTCATGTATTTGTATTGATTTTTATATTATTAACCACATGTGCTGCGGGTTGTGCAGTTGCCAATGTGAAAGGTGAAGATACACCTACGGGTGAAACTCTAAACAAGCAGGAAACAAATAACGAGGAAATAAAGTTAACTGAAATCACTGAAAAATCAAAAAATCGAGAAACCAACAGAGAGACTTCTTCGGTGCTTATCAAGGCTGAGCAACCTGACAAAGATTCTGTACTTGAAAAACTTTCGGTGATAAAAGCCTTTATAGATACAAATGAAGATATCACGGCCGGGGGAAACGATGTACTAATCGAAAATGAGATAAAAAGGCTTATGTTTGAATTTGGCGAAGATGAGAAGGTCCCTCAGGTATTTTTTAATGAGGTAAAGGGCTATGTACAGTTGTTTCAGGCAAATTCCCAGTATAAAAAGTTTATTAATGCGTCTTTGAAGAGATCAGCAAGATATATGACTTCAGTGAAAGGCGTACTTGCCAAAAAAGGCATACCCGAGGACATGGCGTATATTGCCTTTATCGAATCTGGCTTCAATCCTCGCGCCTTAAGCCATGCGGGCGCTTTGGGAATGTGGCAGTTTATGCCGGGGACAGCCAAAAACTATTCGCTTACGGTCAGCAGAACAATTGATGAACGGCTCGATCCTGAAAAGTCTACCTATGCGGCAGTTGATTACTTTCATGATCTTCTGGCTATTTTCGGGCCTCGCTCTTTTCTCCTTGCGATGGCTGCTTATAACGGAGGCGAAGGGAAGATAATTTCATGCCTGAAGCGTATAGAGAATCCTTTTGAAGAGAGAACATTTTGGCATATCAGGCCGTGTCTTGCAAGAGAAACGCGGGAATATCCTCCCAAGATCATTGCCGCCTCAATTATTGGCAATAATCCGGAGGCTTTCGGATTCCCAAAATACGAAGAGAGTCAGGATGAAGTCATTGCTGAAGTTATTACTGCGGAATACAATCCTTCGAAGTCAAATGCAAAAATAGTCTCTGCTGTATATTCCAAACCTGTTACAAGGCAGGAAGAAACATCACAGGGCAGTGGGAAGTACGAAAAAATATCTGCAAAGCGGGATCAGCGCAAACCTGTTATATATGTAGTCAAACAAGGGAATAAACTTGATGCAGTCGCAGAGGTTTTCGGGGTTGATGCTGGTGAGATAAAAAAATGGAACAAGCTTAAAAATAGCAGGCTTGCGGCAGGCCAGAAACTTATGATCTATCCTGATAAAGCATTTGAGGCTGTAACGTATTCCGTCAAAAAAGGTGATACGATTACTGAGATAAGTGAAGTCTTCAGAGTAAGGCCTTCACATATTGTTACCTGCAACGCTCTCAAGAACGGCTGGAATATAAAGGCTGGGCAGAAGCTGACCTTTTATAAGGCTGCTGACAAAAAGCCTGTTATCTATGCAGTCAAAAAAGGTGCTACTCTAACGCAGATCGCAAACAAGCATAGTGTTAAAGTCAGGGATATCGTCATGTGGAACAATCTAAACTCGACAAAGGTAAACGCGGGTCAGAAGTTGAAGATCTATCCGCAGAGTGCTGTAAAGGTGGCTGCAATTTGATAGCTTTGCGCTCTTTCTTGTATTATTATGACATTTGATTCGGTCTATTGGGGGGGCGCAATGAGAAAAACTTTACTTATTCTGTTATCAACGTTTTTGCTCACAACCACAGCCTGGGCTTCAGAGACACGGGGTGTAACGGTTATGGCGAAGGACAGGGCGACGGGCTAGCCGGCAGAGGTGAAGCTTTACAATAAGACCTACGCCATATTCATAGGCATTGACCGCTACGAGGATGCAGAGATACCGCGCCTGAAAAACGCAGTCAATGATGCCCGTGGTATAAAGAAGGTCCTTGAGCAGCGTTACAGATTTGACGAATACAAGGAACTCTATGATGAAAAGGCCACACAGAAGAGCATTATGGAGTATTTTCAGGATGAGCTTGCTGACAAGGTGGGCGAGGATGATGCGGTATTTGTCTTCTGGGCAGGACATGGTACCCAGCAGGAGAACACTCGCTACGGTGACCTCGGCTATCTTATTCCCTACGACGGCTCATTAAAGAAGCACTCCCGCAACATCTCGATGGAGACTCTTAAGACCAATATCTCGAAATCTCTTAAGGCTCGCCATGTCTTTTATGTAATGGACGCCTGTTACGGCGGGCTGATGACTGACAAGCGAGCTATCCAGCAACAGACGAACCGCGATCTGACCGCTTTACGGCAGCTTGCAAAGGAGGATGTGCGGCAGGTGCTTACAGCCGGCAGCAAGGGCGAAACGGTGCTTGACGGCATAAATGGCCATTCTGTTTTTACTGGCCGACTGATAGAGATCCTTGAGGCACAAAACGATTTTATTACTGCCAACGAAATTCAGGCCATCATTACGCGTAATGTCACCTCCGACGCACTTAAGCTGGAACACAGCCAGACCCCTCAGTACGGAAAGCTTTATGGACAGGGCGATTTTGTCTTTGTGCCCTCCAGAGACTACCGGATGCAGCAGCTTAAGGCAGAGCAGGATCAGAGGCAAGCGGATATTGATAAGAGCATAAAGGAGCAGGACAAACTAAAAAAAGAAATGGAAGAGCTTGCAGCCCTTGAGCAAAAAGCCAAAGATGCTTCCAATGACCGCGAACGCCGCAAGGCCGAAGATGCAAGGCGTGTTGCCGAAGCAAAGCTGGCACAGGAGCGTTTGCGGCTACAGGCGCTTGAGAACGAAAAGAAAAGGAAGGCAGAGGAAGAGGCTGACCTGAGGCGGATAGACGATGAACGTAAACGCCAACTCGAAGAGGCCCGACAGATGGAAGCGAGGTTCCGGCAGGAAGATGAACGCAGGCAGGTTGATATGCAGCGCTTCGAGCAGGAGCAGCTCAAAAAGAAGCAGGAAGAAGAGCAGAAATTGACCGACATGAGGAAGATTGCAGAAGAACGGCGCAGGAAGACCCTTGAGACTGCCTCCAGCTCACTGAGCGTAGAGGCAGCGGTGGCAGAGATAAAGAGCGCTGATACAAAGGTTGCCGAGATTACACAGGAATTTGATACAGAGCTTAAACGCCAGAAGGCAAATGCTGCGGTGCGTCTTGACGAAAAACTTAAACTTCTCAAAGAAAGCTATGATCCGCGCATGGCGGCGCTGGCTCAGCAAAAGCCTGTATCTATACCCAAACCGACAATTGCGCCAAAGGATGAGTTCGAGACTCAGGCGGAATATCAGGCGCGTGTGGCAAAGGCTGAAAAGGACTACCAGCAGCGCGTTACTGACGCCGCTGCAGCCGGAGGAAAGGCAAGACAAGCAGAGGAGGATGCCTATAATCAGGCGGTAAAGCAGGCCAAGGAAAAGCATCGAGACGAAATGGCTGAGCTTGAGACCCGCACTGCGGCAGAGCGGGATTTACAGATAAAGCCTTTTAAGGAAAGGCTTGCTGCGATCGCGAATCAGGAATATACCCTGTTGCCGGACAGTCTGGTTTTGGATTTAGGGCAGTATGATCCTGATAATCAGCGCTTTCCAGTATCCATTAAAAGCCGCGTAGAAAGTGGCGTAAGGGTTGCAGTTAATGGTGCGATTCCATTGCCAAAAGAGGCAGCCCGTAAGTTTAAGCAGGAATGGCAGAATGGCCTTGTGCGTCCGGAGATGACAGTTCGGGCAGGGGATATACAGATAACTCGCATGGCCATAATAAACGACGCGGACAATCAGCGGTTGGTTGATGATGAAGGAGATTTCATAACCGTGGAGATGAAGGCAAAGCGGGTGGAAGAAAGTCAAAAAACTGGTTTTCGCTTCACAAAGGACACAGCACTTGATGTGAAGACCGGCCTGATGTGGACACGGGACGGCAACATGGCAGGGAAGCAAATGAATTGGAATGATGCGGGTGACTATTGTCAAAAACTTAATCTTGGCGGACACAACGATTGGCGATTGCCGACAAAAGAAGAACTGGCGGCGCTATCACAGTATGGTAAGAACGCTGGATATGGCAATAAGATAGCGGACTATTTTAACGGCATTGGTTTTAGGAATGTGGAACATTTCGGCTATTGGTCGTCTACTACCTACGCCTACTATCCGGGCCACGCGTGGTACGTGTACTTCGACGATGGCTTCGTCGGCAGCTACGGTAAGGGCAACCACGGCATGTATGTCCGGTGCGTGCGCGGCGGACAGTAGATCATTTGAAAATTTGATAATTTACCTCGCCATTTTTTTTTGTAGGGGCGATGCGGTGACTCCCCTTATTCTGTAAGTTTTCAATACCCCTCTTAAGATAAGAGGGTAGGGGGCGATATTGTTTGACAAACGTATATACACAATAATAGAAATGTATATACAACGAATAAAAGGAGTCGGATATGAAATCATCGGTCAGGATGACATCCATAATGCTTGATACTGAACTTGCAGACGATGCACTGAAGGTGCTTGGGGCGAAATCGAGGACCGAAGCTGTGCATATGGCGCTGAAGGAGGTTGTGGCTCTCGGGAGGTTTAAGGAGTTTATGTCCAAACACGGAGGGAAACTGCAGTTTGAGAGTCATGGCAGATAATGTTTTTGTCTTCGATTTTGTCACTCCGACTTGTTCGGAGTCTTTCTTCTAAAGGATGCCGGATAAGCCAACAGTAGATCGGCCAAAAGTAGGTGCTTTAAGCATCGGAGCCGCAGGCATAACAGCATAGAGAGCATGTTCGAGCTAATGACTATAAAGGTCAGGAACACGACTATCTTTTCTTAATAGAGGCTCTTGTAAAAGTATCGCACCAGACGCTTTTGCCGTCATACCCGCGAAGGCGGGTATCCAGAAGTCTTTGTTTTTAAAGCATACTGGATTCCCGATAAAAACCTCGGGAATGACAGATAAAGACTTTTGCAAGAGGCTCAATAGTATTGCATTCCTATTTATTGGCTATTATAGTAGTAACGTAATACTATCGCAGAGGGTGTGAGCGTGTGTGACGAACTATTCAAACTCAGTCAGAATTTTCTCAGGACATAAAGGTTCTTTTAGCACTTACGCTTGAGCAGACAAGTGTTGGCAACAACATACCTCTCTGGCTCTTTGGATTTCTCTATTAGAGGCTACAGCGTCACTTTTAAGACAACGTAATAAATATCAGGAAGTTGCCAAAATTCCCCCTTAAAAAAGGGGGATAAAAGGGGGTTGTTACTATGAATCTGGAGACAAAACAAGGCAACAACCCCCTCACCCCCTTTTTTAAGGGGGAATAAATCCAAAGGATAGCTGTAGTATTAGCAGGGTTTCAGGATGAACGAAAAAGACCGCATATATAAGAAGGTCGAATCCGTCATACGGGAGGATGGCAGCAGGTCCTCATACATTGGCGAAGATGATTTTGTCAGCCTTGTGAAGGGCGAGATTTCGATCAACTTTCATATCAAACAAAGGACTCTTGACATTGAGAATGTCTTTAGAACAATAAGGCGTGCTCAAAAGATTGTTATCAAAAAATTCGGGTATGATCTTAATAAAATCGACATTGACATCTATGACTCTAAAGAGGAGATGCGGCAGGACGGAAGATCAAGAAGCAGGTATGCCTCCTGGATCGCCGGAATATATGACGGAAAGATAAGGGTGATATCTGAAAAGAATGACGACGAACCTGAGGCCCTCTATATTATCCTTACTCATGAGATCATCCATCTTGCCATTGATGAGATGAGTAAAGGCAGTTGCCCTTACTGGCTTGATGAAGGATTGGCTGTATATCTTTCACAGGAGCTTTCGGACGAATATAATGAAAAACTTGTCAATGCCGTAAAAAAGGACAGTTTCCTTCCCTTTGAGACCCTCGAAAATCCTCTTCCGTCTGATACAGAAGAAAAAATAAGACAGCTTGCATATGCGCAATGCGCAAGCCTGGTTGGCTATATCATCGAGACCTATAAGTGGGATACAATACAATCCATTATTTCCCAAAGTGTCAGAAGGCCGGTCAAGGGGATTCTGGCTGATAAAAGCCTGAATTATTATCTGCTTGAACAGGGATGGAAACGGTGGCTGCGGGGGAAGAAATAGTGCAAAGAGAACCACAGAGTCACGGAGACACAGAGATTACAATCTCTAATTCTTCCTCTGTGCCTCAGTGACTCTGTGGTTATGTTAATGAATAAAAAAGTATTTCAAATCGTCTTATTGAGGAGAAGCAGATGATAGATTTTAATGCTGTTACAGATGAAGACTTGTATGGCATGTGTAAAGGAGGAGACGAAGATGCATGGCAGTATGTGTATAACTATATACTCACCATATGCAAATGGAATAAATGGGACCTTGATGATGAGCCTGATGAACTGGCACAGGCTATAACCATGCATCTTATCGAAAAGGCAATAAATAAAGTGAAAGAAAAGAAAAAATTCAGGAACTTTCTGAAGGTTATGACGATAAACAAAATAAAGGACAGTTTTAAGTCACCTAAGATTACCGAGTCTATCGACAAGCCCAGAAGGAGCAGAAAGGGCGAAGAGTTTGTCCCTGAATACAGAGATCCGGCTCCTCTTCATGACAGCGTCCTCATTAATCTGGAGACTATGTCCACAATTGATGCTGCGCTGAAAAAGCTGTCTGGGACCTGCCAGCAGGTTGTAACGGAATACTTGAATTTCAAGCTTGGGATATATAAGGATTACAAAGAATTGAGCAAAGTTCTGAAGATGCCGGTGCCGACCATATCATCCAGTGTCAGGCGATGCCTTAACAAGCTTGTCGAGATCAAGGAGATTAAGGCATTACGTATTTAAAAATTAACACAGAGGCACAGAGACACGGAGAAAATGGGTCACAAGAAGGTTGATATGCTTCGGGTTTTTCTACAATTTTTTTACTCTGTGACTCTGTGGTTAAGTTAAGGAGGAAATGATGAAATGTAATGAAATAGACATTATCAGTTATATGGAAGGCTCCATTACAAAGGAAGCCAAATTCCATCTCGAAAGCTGTACCAAGTGTATCCGGGAGATAGAAAAACTGAAGAAATTTGATGCCATTATTACAAAAGGCTATGTACAAGGAAAAAAACTTGAACATGAGCTTGATGAAAAGCTTCAGTCCATAGACATTTCCAAGATGAAGAAACTCCCTGAGGACATTGCCGGCAGAGTTTCAGCGCTCAGGGGGAAGAGCTTGACTGACAAACTCAAAAAGGTTGTGGGAAGAGGGGGAAGGAGCGCAAAGGCTTTTTTTGATAATATCTCTACTCCGCAGATGCATGCCATGCCGGCCAGCCCAAAAGATATTACCAAGACGATGAAGAAAATAAAAAGAAAGAAAAAAATATAGATATTTAGTACAATTTCCTGAAATCACTTTTCTTGGGGGGCTTATGAAATGTTCTGCCTGCGGAAACGGGCTTGATGATGGGTGGATTTTTTGCAATAAATGCGGCAATTCGCTGGCTGAGAATATACAGAGCCACATTACTGACGAGATATCTTCTGCATTGAATGAATTGTCCCCTTCTATAGATAAAACTCCCTCTGCTCCATTTCAAGACAATAATATCAAAAACAATAGCAAATCCACTGATGCTGATAGTGATATTTCATATAAAACCGATGATCCCGGAAAGACTGAATATAAAAATATCCTGAAGAAAGTTTTTGAAGACAAATGTGTTACTACTGAAGAGCGAAAGATACTTGCATTGAAAAGGAAGGAACTCGACATCGATAAGAACGAGGCAGAAAACATTCGACATGATGTTGAAAAAGAGTTTGGCTTTGAGATTCATGATGAGAGTGATCTGGAAAGTGATTTCATATTTGAGTCAAATGAGAATAAGCTTTATTATGCTGACGATTCATGCAATCTTGAAGTGAAGCTTACCAATATTTCAGGCAGCAATCTGGAAAAGGTGCTTCTAACCAGTTATCTTAGTTGTCTAAAGCAAAAAGATGAAAAACCTGTCGGTAAGATCAGGCCAAACCAGAGTCAGCCGGTTTATCTGCCTTTCCATTCACCGAAAGCTGGTAATGAGGTGATGGAGATAACGATTGAATACTTAGATGCACACGGTAATCCTACTGTCTATAAAACACACGTACCTATTAATGTGACTAAAAGGCTGGAAGACATGGCTGGCGGAGGCATCCACTATCATCAGCACAATGAAGTCAAGATGGAGGCAAAAGAGGGTTCATATATTGTCGCTGATATGCAGGATGCGATTAAGGCCGGGGGGATGGAGCATAAGCATCCGGAGAAGCAGGCTGTATACCGCGAGCAGGACAAAAACTGGACCCGCCGCTGCATATTCTTTGATGAAGACGAGACATTGCGCAGGAGGGAAGAACTCTTCATAAATAGAAAATTCAAGGACGGAGAGCATAAGCTGAAGGAAGGTATTTATCTGAAGGACAAGTGGGAGAGGCTTCTTAATCCCGATAAGTTTGAAACAGATTTTTTAAAAAAGGCAATTGATGAATTGAGTGATGCAGAGAAATGCTTTATGAAGGTCATGGAGATGAACTCTGATCATGAAGCATCGCCCCTGAAGATTCGTGTTGTCAGGAATCTTATAGATGAAATCGAAATGAAGCTTGAGACACATCTGGAAAAGTTTCTGAAGCTCCAGCATGCACCTATGCCGCCTCTATCTATGGTGAGCGCGGCACCTGCGCTGCGGCTTTCGTCAGGCTGTTTTGTCGCAAAGAACTTCGAGAACAAATATTACGTATACTCCAAAGATAAAATCACTCTCGGTCGGGACAGCAAAAACGACATTGTCCTTAGGCTTATCCCGTATCAGCCAAAGGAGCAATACACTGACAATTATCAGAAGAGTACACAGATAAGCAGCATCCATGCGGAGATCATTAATAAGGCCGGACAGTTCTTTCTCAGGGACACAGGCAGCAACAAAGAAGGCAGCTCAAACGGGACGTTCATTGACGGCAAGCGCCTTACGCCAATGTCAGGCTATCCGCTAAAACACCAGGCAAGAATCAACATTGCCAAGGTTCTGGATATGGACTGTGACTTTATCGGTGAAGTCAGCGGCAACAGGGGGCATGACGATACGCTCAGTTCCTGCTATACAGTCCTCGGCGAGATGACAGACAGCTGCTTTGGCATTGACCGAAAGGGCTCGATCAATGCGATAAAGTTCAGGCGGAGAAATAACTATTCCGAAGAAGAGAAATATATCATTCTTATCCGGGAGATGACGATCGGCAGGAGCAAGAGTAACGGTATCTCCCTTGACAGTGAAAAGGTCTCTGATATCCATGCAAAGGTTTTTTATCGCGATGGCCAGTACTGGGTTGAGGATTTAAATTCCCGTTATGGCACGTGGGTGAATGGCAATAAGATAGATCCCGGCGATGAAGCCTCGCTTGGAAAACAGGCAGAAATTATTGTTGGTGATGTCAGTCTGAATTTTCAGGGGTATGAATAATTCCCCCTTAGAAAAGGGGGATAAAAGGGGGTTGTGAAGCTGTGTATGAAATTCGATAGGGGTTTCAATGAAATGCGCTAAATGTGATACTCAAGTGACGGTTGCTGACAGCCGTTGCCCTAAATGCAATAGCGATCTTCTCGCATTTGGTGCAACGGTTTTTTATGAAAAGAGCAAGCATACAAGTGACGTCAGTTCACCTGCAACAGGGATGGTCTTTGGTGCGGCTGCGAATGAACTAAAGTCCAGCCTGAGCGGATTCAACTATGACGAAAAGAAGATATTTTCTCCTGCCCTGCAGGTACTCAAGAGTGTTTTCTCCCGGCATCTGTCCGATGAAGAAATTGAGAAGGTCTTTGCTTCCGAAGTATTGCCTGCTGTTGATGATCTTTCAAAAGACAAAGACAACGCTGGCCTCTTCCGTAAAGTCGAGGCTGCCATTAAGTCCAATCTTGGTGATACAGTGTATGAACATTACAAAGCAAAAGGTTCCGATGTTCTGCGGATTCTCAGAGCAGGCGAGCTCGCAAATGAATTAATGGATAAGGAAAAAGGGGACTATGATCTTTCGATCAGAATGTTCCCTTACTTTAAGGCGTCTGAGAAGTCATGCTGGATGCACATAAGCCCAAGATACCGGATGCTCAAGGATGATTCATTGATAAAAGAGTTGTCTGGCTGGTTGGGGAATAATAAAGACAGTATTGACATTGATAATATTCCAGGCTGGCTTGATAATCGAAAGAAGACCTTAATTGAAGTAATCAATGGAATTCTTGCTGAAAATGAATACCTGCTTGGCGGCTCATTGAGAACAGGAATTGCCCTTTATGTGCTCGGACGGACATGGAATATGAAAGTTCAGCGCGAGGATCTGTCGAAAGACAAGGTTTTTCAGATTGATAATCTTTTGAAGGCTGATGGTGAAGATACTGAGAGGATTGGATTAGCAGAGAATCTTAAGGAGCTTCAGAAGATGAGAAATGAGCGTATGCATAAGGATGTTGAGGGAGATGAGAAAGCAGTAAATCAGAGCAGGAGACTGTCTTATGAATGTTTGCAGGCGATACCTGAGATATTGAAGATGTAAATATTTGTAAGTTGAGGAGATGGGACTTGTGCTAAAACTACAAAAAATATCAACTATTCTGATTATCTTTATTCTGTTTTCTTGTGCAAATACAATTCCTGAAGTCAAACTTGATAATATTAATGTTAAACAGAAATTAGATTTTAAAGTTGCACTTATCATGAGCGATAAAATAAATAACTATGTACATTTGACAACAGTTAATGGTAAATGTAAAGAGTCAAGCAATTCAGGAAATTCCTACGTCAAAACTGGGAGTTTCTATGCAAAAAATAAAGTAGGTAAATCCGCAGAGGAAATTATTATTAAGGGGCTGCCTTATCTGTTTAATAATGTCGATGTCTATAAAAGCCTGAGCGAAGTAAAGAATCAAGCAATGTATGATTTTATTGTCCTGCCAGAGATCTTAGCGGAAACCTCGTATGACAAGGATCAAGTTGCGAAACGCAAAGAAATAGGAACTTTCCCAAGCATTCGAGACTTTAGGGGTTGGAAGGAAAGAACTTGTTTTGATATATCAGCTAAAATTGAGCTAAATCTTAAAATAATTAATGCAAAAAATGGCGTGCTTATAGGTAATTTCAGATCACCTTTTACGGGATTGGGTAATTCTTGCTTTGGCACATGTAGTAATAACTCAGCTAATTTTGATATGTCAGTAACAGATGAATATAGTAAAGCTTTTTCATTGGCAATCAATAATGCCTTTCCACGACTTCTACAAGCTATTGAAATAGAGATGCAGCCTCTCGCTAAAGCCAAAACCGAAGAGCGCGCTCTTCCTTCCTCTCTTGCTCTCATCCCACGTTTCAATGACACCAAATCTTTCCTCCCCAACACTACACTTGACGCCGGCGAAGATGCAGAGATTTTAATTACTGTCAAGAACGACGGCAAAGGCTCAGGATATGGCACTGTGCTGAAGCTTTCCTCAGACAACCCCAAGGTTGTCATCGATAAAGAGATTGTCCTTGGCGACATACCTCCCGGAGAGACAAAAGAGATCAAAGTTCCTCTCAAGGCAGCCCTTGATCTGATAGATGGAGACCTCCCCCTGCAGATAACCTGCAGTGAAAAGCGCGGCTATGACTGCAAGAAATACACTCTCAGCGTCCAGACCGCGCGTCTCGAAAAGCCTGAGCTTGTTATCACCGGCTATAAGATCAATGACGGTAATACCGGCCTTGCGAGCGGCAATGGAAACGGCATTCCTGAAAACGGTGAGACCATCGAGGTAATCCCCCTTGTCAAAAACAATGGAGCAGGCACTGCCATAAACGTAGCTATCTCCATTGCTTCCATCAACAAAGACATAGACATAAAGACCAAAAACGCAACCATTCCACAGATAACCCCAGGCCAGACAGCAACCGGTAGTCTTTCATTTACTCTTCCAGCCACTTTTTCTGACAGAAACATAGATATAAATCTCACGGCAACTGATATAAGAGGGGTAGCAGCATCAGGAACAGCAAGACAGTATGCCATCAACACAGAGATCAACAAACCTGTCCTTGCCTACACCTACAGGATTATTGACCAGAAAGGTAACACGCGAAACGACATTCAAAACGGTGAAGAGGCGGAAATTGAGATCAAGCCGATCAACAAAGGGCAGCTTGAGGCAAGAGGCATTTCGATAGAGCTCGGGTCAGGAACAGCAAATTTTACCAAGACCCGGGATGAGATAAGCAGGATTGGGGCGCAGACAGAATACACTCCAATACGTTTTCCGTTTCAGATTCCAAGGACAACTGAAAAGACCTCTGCAGATATAACGGTAAAGTTGAGCCAGAGGGACTTTGCAGGCATCAGCGACACCATAAACATACCCTTGCGATTGGTCAGGCCAGACTTCAAGGTCACCTACCAGATTCTGGACCAGAACCAGAACGGGACACTTGAGCAGGGAGAAAGCGGAGACCTCATTGTAAGGGTAGAAAACATTGGCAAGCTCGATGCTGAAAACGTTCTGCTTAACCTGAACATAGACAGAAAAGGCATATTCATAACCGGAAGCAAAGAGATATCCATTGGCAGGATAGAGGCAGGCAAGATCAGCGAGCCAAAGAGATACACTGTCAATGTGCAGAGGATTACCGAGGCAGGACATGTGCCCCTGAACTTTACGGTAACAGAAAAGAACTTCGGAACAAAGAATATCGCTCTTGCCCTGAATATTGCAAAAGAGCAGGAAGAAGTCATAACCGTGAAGGGACAGGAAAGGCCGAAGCAGACTATGCCATCAGCGCCTGTCTATGCCAATCAGCCGCCGATCATTGTTATAGCCTCACCATCTGATAACGAGCGGGTCGCATCAGAGAGCATAACTCTGAGAGGTGTTGCAAGCGGAGATAAGGGTATAAGCAGCATAGAAGTGATGATAAACGGGAAAAAGATCGATATTGCAGCGCGTGGGGTGAAGGTCAGGCACAAAGAGACGGCAGAGCAGAAGAAAAAGGAGTTCACCTTTGATAACATTCCACTTCAGGCAGGACAGAACACGATAACAGTAACTGCCTATGACAATCAGAACCTTTCAACGACGGAAAACGTAACTGTTTACCGTGAATCCAAAAGGGGTGAAATCTACGCAGCAGTTATTGGTATAAACCAGTATAAAGACAGTAAGCTGAATCTCAAATATGCCAGAAACGACGCTGAGGCTTTTGCGAGCTATCTAAGAACTAATCTCGGACTGGATAATGACCATCTTTTTGAGCTGTATGATGAAAACGCAACAAAAACAAAGATATCTTCATTGCTTGGCAATCAGTTAGCACGAAAAGTAAAAACAGAGGACACAGTCTATATCTTTTTTGCAGGACATGGCGCACCGGAATATGACTCTTCAAGCATGGACAGGGACAAGATCAGGAAATACATACTTACCCATAATGTTGAACTTGATGACCTCTATACTACGGCCATCTCCATGGATACTGTTGCAGAAATCTTCGGCAGGATCCAGGCAGAACGAATTATCTTTATTATTGACTCATGCTATAGCGGGGGCAGCGGAGGCAGAACTATTCTTGCTCATAATAGCGGAAGAGCTGTGCTTTCAGATGAGTTCTTGAGCAGGATTGCACAGGGGAGGGGCCGGATAATCCTCACCTCCAGCAGGGAAAATGAAGTAAGCCAGGAATCGGACAAACTAAAGCATGGCTTCTTTACCTACTATCTTCTTGAGGGGCTGAAGGGCAAGGCTGACACTGATGGTAACGGTGTAATCGACCTCGATGAGATATCCCTATATCTGAACAGACACGTCCCGGCAGCAACAGAAAACGCCCAGCATCCGGTGAAAAAGGGCGAGTCTGAGGGGACAGTTGTGGTGGGGAGGGTTAAGTAGAATACGTTATCTTATACACCTAAATATGCTATTATTGGTGTATAAGAGAGGAGGATATTATGTCAAGAACGAATATTGAGTTAGACGACAGGATTTTAAAAGAGGCGATTAAGCTGACGCATATGAAGACCAAAAAGGAAATCGTCAATTATGCGGTTGAGGAGCTTGTGAAAAGGCTTCGCAGGAAAAAGATCCTCGAACTTGAAGGTAAGGTCAAATGGGAAGGTGACCTCGACGAAATGCGTGAGTCGAGGGTATGATACTCGTTGACACGAGTGTATGGATAGATTTTTTGACCGGCAGGGATACACCACACAGACGACTGTTACACAATCTCATCGAAAGAGAAGAAGATATCTGTATCACTGAGATTATCCTTGCTGAAATTCTCCAGGGCATAAGAGATGACGCCATTTATAAGACTACCAAAGATTATCTGCTTGAATTTCCGATTATTAAGCCAAAAGGTATCGAATTATATGTCTCTGCTGCAGATATTTATAGACAGTGCAGAAAGCAGGGGAAGACTGTCAGAAAGACTGTTGACTGCATAATCGCAGCAATTGTTCGCGAGAGCAGATTAACGCTTCTGCATAATGATTCTGATTTTCTCGTCATTAAAGAGTGCGTGGGTCTTCATACTGTTGTGGATATGGCAGTATAAACAATGAAGCGGAAGACACTTATAAACTAAAGGGGGTTTGAGTATGGCAAATATAGAAATAATCAAAAATATTTTAATTGAACACAAAGACGAGTTGAAGGAAAAATACAGCGTTAAGGATATCGGTATCTTTGGGTCATATGTTAGGGGAGAGCAAAAGGATACAAGCGATATCGATATACTTGTGGATTATGAGGAAGTGCCAGGTTTGTTCGAATTTGTCAGGCTTAAGAATTATCTGAGCGACCTGCTGAGTATGCAGGTTGATTTAGTTATGAAGACAGCGCTCAAACCCTCCATTGGCAGGCATATATTGGATGAGGTAGTAATGGTATGAGCACGAGAAATATAAGGGATTACCTTGAAGATGTTGTTGGCGAGATAGAGAAACTGAAGAGATTTGTGGAGGGATTCAGTTATGAAGATTTTGCTGCCGACGAAAAAACCGTGTATGCCTGTATAAGGAGTCTGGAGGTAATAGGCGAAGCGGTCAAGCATGTTCCTGCAGGGACACGTGAACAATACACTGGAATTGCATGGAAGGAAATTGCCGGAATGAGGGATGTTCTCATTCATGATTATTTCGGGGTTGATGTGCTTGTTGTTTGGAAGACGGTGAAGCAGAATATCCCTCAAGTTGAAGAAGAGTTCAGGAAAATACTCGCTTCCTTTTGAGATAAAATTAGGTGAGACGGTCTCCGATGGCAACTACAGGTGAGATTCTCTGCGATTTGCATAAACTTTTCCTCCACGTTCGTCTTATCTATCATAAGAAACCACACACTAAAGGAGGACGCTATGAAATACTGGGACATAATCAGAAAGTTTATAGGTAAGGTTAAAAACCTGACAGGCAAGACAAGCACAGAAATCCAGCCGAGGGATATTCTCGACAGGCTTATCGCAGAACTGGAGAGAAAGAAGAAACTCGGGATTGATGAGAATGCATTTGTGCCGAATGTGTACGTTGTTTACCTCAGCCCGTTTGATTACGAGGAGATATCACCGCTTCTGACCGGCATCAGGGACCAACTCAGGAACAAGCTTATGGAGAGGACCAAAAAACACGGTTACCGGCTCCTCTCTACTTCTCTTACCCTCGATATCAGGGAGGACGGCGCCCTTCAGAAGAGCCAGGTTGTGATTGAATCCTCATTTTTAAAAGAAAAAACAGCCCCTGTTTCAACAACTGATGAAAAAGAAAGATCAACCTCTTTCACTCCTCCTGTGGCAAGGGGGGAATTTAAGGGTGATGCTGTCGCGGCGACTAAAAATAGTGCGCTGTCCTCAGTGCCTTCCCCAAAGGGCACCCTCACAAGGATAATCGAAGACAAAGAGACCAGGATTATAGATAACACGAAATTAGAGCTTGAGATCGTGGATGGAGAGAATCAGGGCGAAGTGATAAGGCTTAAAGAAGGCGAATACACTTTTGGCAGGGGGAAGGATGCGACCATACTCATCAGGGACCTTGATGAGACAGTATCGAGGGTCCATTTCAAGGTTACGGTGAGAGAGGGCAGGATAAGAATAATTAATCTCAGTAACTCAAACGGCACTAAGGTGAACGATATAGATATCGAAGAAGCGGAACTGAAGAAGGGGGACACTATTTCCGCCGGAAAGGTTCAGCTCAAGGTCGCCTGATCATGATGTCACTCTGGACCATAAAGCTGCTGAATATCGTCTTTTCAGTTTCGCTTGGGTTAGTCGCACTCCGGCTTTGTATCGGGGGATTTGCTTCTGATAAGGTGAGAAGGTCTTCGCCATCAAAGAGGGCAGAGCTTTTTCTGAGGGTCAGCAGAAATGGGTCATCTTACATGAATCTTGCCCTTGAGAAAAGCCATTATCTTATCGGAAGGGGGCCGGAGAGTGATATTATCCTCAAAGGAACAGGGATTCCGCTGAATGTTGGGGAGATATATTTGAAGGACGGAGAATATATTTTCAGAGATTTCCAGGAGAATGAAGAAAAATTATCTCCAGATGTTGAGCTTAAGCTTTATGATTATTGTGTTAAAGTCGAGAGCGTATAAAATTAACCACAGAGTCGCTGAGGCACAGAGGGTGAAAAATAAGTGCAAATATGGGCTAAATATCGATTCGGTATTGAACAAGATGACATTGTATAATTTCTCTTTTATTGTCATTCCGGCTTGTCCGGAATCGGCTGTAAAGAGTTTTGCTTGTGGATAAACAATATTATGTATACATCATGCGATTCCGGACAAGCCGGAATGACAGCTAAAGGATGTCTTCTATTTTGTTACAGGAGCTATAATTCCCCGTATCTCAGTGTCTCTGTGGTAGAATCTTTTGGGATTCAGGAGGGCTTTTGAGAACATTTGGTCTGACAGACACCGGAGTTAAGAGGGAAAAGAACGAAGACAGCATACTCCTTGATAATGACCTGCAGCTTTATATTGTTGCAGATGGCATGGGAGGGCATATGCTTGGAGATGTAGCAAGTCAGACAGCAGTCAAAGTCGTGCATGATTTTATTGAAGAGCGGCTGCTGAATGCAAAGGAAGCAATCTTGAAAGATGATGTATATTTGAAAGGACTCATGAACGAGGCGGTTATTGTTGCCAACAGGGAAATCCTGGAGTATTCACGCAAACAGTCCGGACACGATATCATGGGCACAACTATCTCTGCCCTGCTTATACGGGACAAAAAGATGTACTCGGCCCATGTTGGAGACAGCAGGATTTATTGCACAAGAAAAGGTGTGATAGAAAAACTCACGAAAGACCACAACAAGGCGCAGGAGCTTGTTGATGCCGGACTGCTTAAGGAAGAGGAAGCGGAAAACCACCGGTCAAGCCATATATTGACAAGGGCGCTCGGTTCGTCTGACAGTGTAAGGGTTGATATAAATATGCACGATATACAGACTGGAGACAGCTATCTGCTATCAACTGACGGACTTTTCAGGGTTTTAACTATAAATGATGTAAAGGTGGTCCTGCTCGATAGCAATAAGACACCTGAGGAGAAATGCAGAATACTTATAGAACAGACCCTTGAAGGCGGCGCCCCTGACAATGTTTCTCTGATAATTCTCGAACCCGAAAAAAAAGGCATTTTTGAACGCATATTTTCATAGCGTTAAATCGTCTTTATCTCTACTATGAAACGCAATACTGAATTGAGCTATCTTCTCCCTGTCCTGCTTGTTATAAGTCTGGGGTTTCTGCTGCTAAGTGCCGGACATGCTGATAGAAGCCTCACCGACTCACTGATTACAAAGGACGGTCCTTTGGATATATCCGCTTATTCATTGGCTGTGTTTCCAAATTCCCTTTACCCTGCATTTTTTGTACTCTCGTTTATTTTGCTGCATGTATACATGAGAGTCAGGCTTCCTGAATCAGATCCTTTTATTCTGCCCACTGTTGCTTTTCTTGCAGGCATAGGGCTTATCATGATGCTCAGACTCTCACCTGACCTTGCAATCACAAGGAATGAGGTGATACTTTCGGTAATTGCCAGAAACCCTGATGCGCAAATCAGAAACAATGTCTCTGCGCTTCTGCAACTCGGTCAGAAGCAGCTCTTCTTTTCTATAGCCGGAATTCTTGCGCTTATTATTTCCATCAACGTATTCAATGACAGGGTCTTTGCCCGCATCTCATCAAAAAAGTATTTCTGGGTGCTTCTATCCGTTGTGCTTATCATTGCGACCCTGCTTTTCGGTACTAAAATAAATGGTAAAAGACTCTGGCTCTTCGGATTCCAGACTGTTGAGATGGTAAAGTTCCTTATGGTGTTATTTATGGCCTCATATATCTATGAAAAAGGAAAAGGGATCAGCATCGCTGGAACGACAGGACTAAGGTCGTGGCCCCTATATGGAGGCCCTTTTCTTGTAATGTGTTTTTTTGCCCTGACACCTCTATTCATCCAGGGTGATTTGGGACCGACAATTGTGATATTTGCTGTGTTCATTCTGCTTTTTCATTACGCAGGCAACAGGGATTTTATCACTCTTCTTTTTGTTTTAATCATCTTTGCAGTAGGCTATATCTCGTATAAGTCCGGATTCCCGCATATTGTGCGTGAGAGGTTTGATATGCTGATTGATCCCTTTGGAAGGAGCGAGAGTATATCGCGGGTACTCTGGTCGATATCTTCCGGCGGTCTCTGGGGTTCGGGCATTGGTTACGGTCAGCCGTACCGCATTCCCGAGGTGCAGTCTGATTATAACTTTGCTGCTATCTGCGAGGAGATGGGTTTAATGGGTGCGATTTCTATCCTGCTTGCCTATGCGGTTTTTATATGGCGGTGTTTTAAGATAGCTTCGAAAACTGAGAATATCTACAAAAAGACACTTGTTACCGCCATTGCCACAATGATCGGTGTCCAGAGCTTTATCATCATCAGCGGAAACCTCAATTCCATACCGATGACCGGCATAACCCTTCCCTTTGTCAGCTACGGTGGAAGTTCAATGATGATGACATTCCTTATGACAGGGATCGTACTGAAGATATCAGGGGAGAAGATAGAATGAAAAACAGATCAAAGTTTCTTATTGGTTTTTTCATTATCCTTGCGGCAGTTATTATTTATTCACTTCTCGACAGGATGGTCATTCGCAGAGAAATGTACTTTAAATCCAGTTATACGGACAGGGCATTTGTCGAACTCATGGAAAAACTCATCAAAGAAGGAGTGTTCACAAGTAACGGAGACAAGATTCTGATAAACGAGGACGTTCTGAAGGGCAAAGGGCTCAGGAAGTCAACCGAAGAGAGGGTCAGGAACAACCTTTCGTTTATATATGCGAAGAAGGGCCGGATCAATTTTGACAAACAATCTGCATCCATCACAAACAGCAGGACATTTACTGATGAACGAGTGGCCAGGGGAAGGTTTCTTGACAGAAGCGGTTTTGTTCTTGCGTGGAGTGACATTGACGAAAGGACGTGGAAACAGCAAAGAAAGTATGCCGAAGGCCCTCAGTTTTATCACATTATAGGGCACTGGAACCCTGTCTTTGGGAAAAGAAACCTTGAACGAGAACTGGACGACTACCTCAGTGGCAAAGGTCATCTGCCCATATATAGAAAAACTTCAGACCCACTCAGGGACATTCAACTGGGGGATGATATTTCACTCACACTGGAGGCGAATGTGCAGAGGCGTGCATATGAGCTTTTGGGTTTGATGAAAGGGGCTGTCGTAGTGATAGATGTTAAGACAGGAGAAGTCATTGCCGCTGTCAGCACCCCATCCTTTGATCCTGGCACAAGGGACAATAACAAGTGGAGAGAGGCCTTTGATGATGAGGCCAGACCAGTTGAAAACAGGGCATTTTCTACGCTTTACCCACCGGGATCAACATTCAAGACCGTTGTTGCAGCAGCCTGGCTTGAGAGAGACAAAGAACAGGATGACTTCAAAGGTGAATATACTACCGTATGCACCGGCAGGAAAAACAGATATGGCATCTCAGATATCCATGTCCACGGCAAAGAAAATCTTGATCAGGCATTTGCTGATTCATGCAATCTGTTCTTCAGCGAAATAGGAGTAAAGCTTGGCAGAAGCATTCTTGATTATGCCGGTAAGTTTGGCTTCAACCGGAGATACAATCTCATCCCTCAACTGAAGAATCCTTCCCAGAGAGCTGAAAAGAGCACAGCCTTTTTGTGGAACGCTCACAGCGAGGGCGATAGAGGCGAAAGAGAGTTTGATGCAGTTGACTTTAGGAGGAATCCGAAAATCGTTGCGCAGGGAGCCATAGGTCAGAATCTTGTTATGGCAACGCCCCTTCAGATGGCGATGGTGGCCGCATCAGTTGCAAACAAGGGGATGCTGTTGAATCCTTATATTGTAAAGGAGATAAAAACAGGGGACGCTAAAAAGGTATTATTCTCTGCAAAGCCTGTTGAGATGGGACGCGTTATGAAGGAAACAACATCTCTGGAGATAAAAAAGTTCATGGAAGAGGTGATGGTTAAAGGAACAGGCAAGGATGTTAAAAAAATATATTCTGAAAACGGGAGATATATAACTAATAATAATCCCCACTTTGGAAAAGGGGGGCAGGGGGGATTTTCTGAAGGAAAACTAATCAGAGTCGCCGGTAAGACCGGGACCGCAGAGGTTGGCGACCGAAATGGTAATGGACAGGTTGACCCTGACGAGAAACCCCACTCATGGTTCATCGGGTTTGCCCCGGCTGAAAATCCAAAGTATGCGATTGCCGTGATAGCAGAAAACCAGGGTTTCGGCAGCCTCACAGCAGCTCCTATTGCGGTTGAAGTGCTGGCAGAGGCGATGAATACAAAGGCAATTAGGTGATGAGAATGAAAAGTTGCTTATTACTTCGGTAAATAATGTGTAATCATGTTGCATAAAATTATAGTTTCTGTCGTCTATAATATACAAATGGGAATCATAACTAAAATAGAGGAAAAGCTTGGCGAGATTGTCGAAAAACCTTTTAAGGGAAAGAAGGGTATCGACCCTCTGAGCATTGAGATCGCCCTTAAGAAAAAGATTGAGGCCAACAGAAAGAATGTCCTCGATAAAACAGGCATTCCCAATAAATATACCATAATCCTCGACGGACCTCTTTATGAAGAGTATGAGCCTTTTCTGGATGAGATGAAAGGCACGCTTCAAAAGTCATTGTCAGAATGGATGAAGGAAAAGGGATATGAAATGTTTGAAGAAATGGTGATTGAGTTCAAAAAAGGTGAATTGAATGAAAGTCCTTTTAGTGTGCATGTGTCGTATGGGAAGACTAAGGGACGGAAAAAAGAAGTAGTCGAAGAAAGTTATAAAGCTGAGAAACAGTCTGATGCAAAAAGCCTGAAGATAATCGGGAGACTAACAGATCAATTGACAGGCAACAGATATCCGGTCTACAGTGAAGGCGCTGTGATAGGCAGGGGAAAGGACTGCGATATCAGACTGTTGGATTTGTCTGTTTCGGAAAAACATGCCCGTATTTCTTTCAATTCCGGCAAGTTCAGGATCGAAGACCTGGGAAGCAGCAACGGTACGAGAGTGAACAGGGTAAAGATAAGTACTAAGGCTCTTTCTGATGGGGACAGGATTAACATAGGGGAGAAGGAGTTTATATTTACCAGGCTCTGACAGAATTTTCCCAAACATAAATAAAGCTGAAATGATATAATTCTGCAAAAAGCGATTAACCACAGAGTTCACAGAGCTCACAGAGAAAAACGAGGGGAGAAAATGAGTGTATTGTCCACAGTGTAGAAGTGAGCTTCCGGATGATGCTAAGTATTGCATCAAGTGCGGATACGACTTTTCCAGGATAAAGACCCCTCCTTCTCTGAAAGCCTCCTCTGACCCTCTCGATGATATAGAGACATCTATTGGGCAGGAGATCGAAACCAGCAGTTTCAATAAAGGCACTCTCTTCGCCAACCGATATGAAATCCTTGATGATGGGAAGAAGGGTGGCATGGGGGCAGTTTATAAGGTCAAAGATACGAAACTACATGAAGTTGTTGCCCTCAAAATAATCCATCCGAGATGTTGAGCTTTATTAATAGATGCTTTACTTTATATCGAACTTAAAGTAAGCTACATTTGTTTTTAGATATGAACCAGAAAATCTATAAAAGAGAGATAGTCGGGGAGATAGAAAGATATCTCTATACCGACGATATTATCGTTCTGCATGGGGCGAGGCAGGTGGGGAAGACTTTTCTTCTGCGCTATTTTGAAGCGGAACTGAAGGCCAAAGGGGAGAAGACATATTTTATTGACCTTGAGGATTCCCGGCATGTGAAGATTTTGGATGCAGGTGTTGGGGAGTTTTTGAAGCTCCTTGAAGAGGAGGGCGTTAGGGCTGTCAGCCCAAAGAATAAAGTCTTTATCTTCGTTGACGAGATACAGTATCTCGCAAATCCGTCGTCATTTCTGAAGCTCATTGCCGACCATCACAAAGGTATCAAACTTATCGTCTCCGGTTCGTCGAGCTTTGCGATCAAGTCAAAGTTCAAAGACTCTCTTGTCGGCAGGACTGTTGATTTCGACATCTTCAGCCTGTCGTTCAGAGAGTTTCTGGCCTTCAGGGAATATACCTTTGAAGAGGGCAAGGTATATACGGCAAAGAAGATTGATGAGTTGAGAAGCTTTTTCAAACAGTATGTCCTCTATGGAGGTTATCCTAAGATAGTCCTGACGCCTGAAGTCGGGATGAAAGAGAAATACCTTCAGCAGATCATCGACACCTACATAAAGAAGGACATCAGGGATCTTGCAAGCGTTAAGGACATTGAGAAGTTCAACAAGCTCCTGGAGGCCCTTGCGGCACAGAGCGGTCAGATACTGAACGTTGCCGAGCTGTCGAACACGACGCATATCGCCAAGCAGACCGTAGAGAAATACCTTTTCATAATGGAAAATACCTACATCCTGAAACTGGTCAGACCCTTCAGTGGCAACATACGCTCTGAACTGTTCAAGCTGCCGAAGATATTCTTTTATGATACAGGCATTATGCAGATGTTATGGCTGAAGGGCTTGCAGAAAGAGATCATCGGCAATGTCTTTGAGACAGGCATTTTTGCCGAACTGGTGAAGAAATATGGAAAGGATTTCGTCTATTATTGGAGGACAAAGGACAAGAAGGAGATAGACTTCATCATCAAAATAAAAAATGATATTCTGCCCATTGAGGTAAAGCTGAACTTTGAGCAGTTCAAGCCAGCCGCAGTCAACTACTTCATCGAGAAATATCGTCTTAAGAAATACAAGGTTGTCGGTCTCGACGGGAAGCCGAAGAACGAATTCCAGGTGTATCCATGGGAGGCGTGAGGCAGCGGAGGGAGGCTATCTCATAAATATGTACTATCCAAAATGTAGAACAGAGCTTCCTGATGATAAGGATTTGGGAGCAACTACCCCTCCCCAAACTCCTTTAAGATGAAGAAATATGGGGCGGAAAAGTCCGCAAAGCCTTTATTGATAGGGATTTGCAAAAGTCTCCCCATAATTATCCTTATGAAACAAGACAATATATCGAATGTGCATTTCATTTCAACTTAAACACGAAAGATGGTAATATTCTGTACACGCCGCTTTTAAGAATTTCTGCATAAAGCTTCTTTCCCATTTCGTCTTTACCTAAAAGCCATAAAAGGAGGATATTACTATGAAGGTGAATTCGGCAGATATGAATAATTACAAACTGGTGGTTTTATGGATGGTTCTTTTGTTGATACTGATCTACTCCGGCGCTCACGGGGCGGATGTTGTCTCAGGAGGCAAGGCAGATGTCCAGAAGAAAGAGATATCCGGAACGTTGCTGGATATGCTTTCCGGCGGCAGTGCTTCCATCCTTGAAAACATTGATGTTGAAGAGGCGAAGGAGAAGGCAATTGAAAAAGCGAAGACTGAGGCTGTTCTCAAGGTCATTGGCCTGTATGTCAACAGTGAGACGCTCTCAAAGGAAAAGGCAAATCTCATAAAGGGTTTCAGGCTGAAACAGGACGAGATTATTTCTGAATACAGGATTGTCTCAGAGGAAAAGGGGGGCGATGGCTTCTACCGGGTGAAGATCTCCTCAAAGATCCGGGAAGATGCTGTAAAGGCCCTTCTTATGCAGCATCTGAGAGACGACAGAGTCATTGTCGTGACCTCAGAGAAGAATTTGGGGAATCCGCTAAAGAGACATGTCCTTGAGCATGAGCTTATCGGGAGATTGAAGGGTAAAGGCTATACAATCGTAGATTACCGGACAGTGAAGAACAAGACAGTGAACAACCTTGTTTCGCTGATCAGGCAGGGCAACACTGAGGCGGTCAAAAAAATTGGGATCTATTATATGACTGATTACGTTGTGGCAGGGTTTGTCGAGACAGAGTTCAGCCAGCAGACAAAGGAGATCTATTCTGCCAATGCCACAGGCCAGGTAAAGATACACCAGATAGGGAACAAAAAAGAGATTGTTTCCCTGACAAAGCATAATATGAAGGGGTTTGGCAGCAATGCAGATAAGGCAGGAATTGATGCGGTCAAGAAGATTTCAGTCAGGATGTCCGTGAGTTCTATGAAAGACATGCCGGGGAAGTCAGTCAAGAAGATTACGCTGAAGATCAAAGAAATAGGTAATTACGCGTCTTTCAGAAAGGCGAAACAGATGATAGCTGATATCCCGTATGTGAAAGAGGTGAAGGATGGTATGAGAGACTTTGATATCGAGGAGACGACACTTTACATAAAGACAACCAGGGGAACTGATTATATTGCCGGGAAGATCAGTGAACTCGGGAAGTTTGTCATAAAAGAGGTCGGGGCGTCTGATATAACTGTTGAGGCGCGGAAGATATAGGAGGTAATGACGATGCCCTATCAAGAGATCATTCTCTGCCTGATGTTCTGCTGCATCGGTTTTGCATTGGCATTCTTTGCTGCAAGGACGATTAACATCGCTCTTTTGCTCCTCATGGTATGGGTGCCGCTGAAGGTGATCGAAAAGTTTGGAAACTCACCCGACTGGACAGGATATTACAAGCTCAAGGAGATATTGCTGAGTCTTTGGAGTATCCTTCTGGAGGTTTTTTCAAATATGATGATCACCGCTTCAACAGGAAGCCTGGTGCTCTTTGTTGTTGGGAGTGTTACCGGCTTTGTTATGAACATGAAACTGAGGGGAACCCATTGAAAGGGGAAAATACTGTTTAAGTATTTGATTTACTAATCCGGTCACAAGTAAAGTCACATAAAACTTTCCCTGTCATGCTCGAAGTTCTTAATCGGGCATCCAGCTCTTTCACTGTCAGGATTCCCGCTTACTGCCTGCGGGAATGACAAATAATGGGGCTTTATTTATGAATTCCTTATATATTGCTTTCTGTAAATTATATAGCGTATATTATGAGCTGAGAAAGCCAGTACTGGGAGGGGAGTTGTCAATAAAAACCCAAAAAACATGGTTTATATCAATACCTTTATGCCCGCCTTTTTTTTTGGTCATAGACGAACAATCCTTTATTCTTCAAAAAAACAATAATCAGCTATATAGAACCTGTCCGGAAAGTCACGTTTTTTGTCATTCCGGCTTGTCCGGAATCTTTCCAATGGCGTCAGGAAGGATTCCCGATACGCTTCACTCGCTTAAGGCGCCTGGTGGTGCTGGAATGACAAACATTTGCAGTTTATGGACATACTCTATTATAGATAGTGGAGAATGCCAATTTCATTGAGACAGCATAAAGAGCAGGCTGTAAATCGTCTTATTGCTACAGAAAGAATATTTTGTTTGAAAAGGAGAGGACTATGAGAAAGATATATGCAGCTTTGTTCTTATGCGTAGTAGCAGTTTTGATCTGTTTTAGTAATGCATCTGCTGAAAGTGAAATGAAGACAGCCGCGCTCAAGAAGTTCCAGACAGCAGTTGTTAAAGCCCTGCCTGCGGAATCAGATATGGCGCGGATTGCGGTTCTCGATTTTGAGGGTGACGATGGGACTATCAGAAACGCCATAACCTCTGCGATTACTGAAAAAACATCCTTCAGGGTCATTGAAAGGACAGACCTTGACAAGATCCTCGAAGAGCAGGGCCTTCAACTGAAGGACATCATGGATGAGAATACACAAATCACTCATGGAAAAATAAAGGGTGTTCAGGGGCTTATTTTCGGGAAGGTCGTCAGTATGCAGAAAGGGTTCATGTCTTATACCATAAAGGCAAATGTGAAGCTCGATGATGTTGAGAAGGGAGAGATTGTCCTTTCGAAGGATTTCAGCGTTTCGGCAGTCTCTCCGGTGAGGCAGTGGCTGGTATATGGTTTCTTTGCACTAATTGTGCTGATTGGCATTGCGATCTTTCTGAGCATGAGGCGTGCAACTGTTATTGGGACGACAATCAAGGAGGATGTGGGAACGCGGAGAGATCTTGTGAAGGAGATCAGCAGGGCAGTGGCCAATATATCCGAGGCAAAGGCAAAGCTGATGGACAAGGGAAAAACTGACGATGCCGTGCTTCTGAAAGATGCTGAAAAGGATTTGATGCTCCTGAAGCAGTATGTTGAGAATGCTGTCAGGGGTGATGCCACCATGAACAAGGTGAAGGATTTTAAGGATGCCTTGGAAAATGATAAGAAGATCATGTCTGTATTTGAGGACCTCACCCGTTCAGCTGATAAGGTTTATGACTTAGTGATCTCCGGCAATAACAATGGCATTGAGAAAGAGGCGGATCTTCTGAAGCGGGACATAAAAAATGCGATTAATGAGTTTAAAGGCAGAGGGTTTTAAAAAAATAGACACATCAACTTAATAGGGGGTTTGAGATGGCAATTTGCAGTCAAGGGCATGAGAACAAGGAAGACGCTAAATTCTGCAACAAATGTGGAGAAAGGGTTGGAGGAGGAAAGATTGAATGTCCTCATTGCAATGCTGAACTCGACAGCAAGGCTAAATTCTGCAACAAATGCGGCAAGAACGTAAGTGACTTCAATAGCATGAAGTGGCAGAGGGAAGTCGATGATTTTGCCACGCGGGTTGATGTCGAAAATCTTCAGAGCGTTCTTCAGAAGGGCATTATCGTCGAGCATGGGACGCGGGCCTTGCTGCTGCGGAATGGGGCCTTAGCTGCAACCCTGGAGCCAGGGCGATATGACCTGAAATCAACGTGGGATGTAGTAAAGGATATGGCAGTAAAGGGTGTTGGCAAGGTAGCAGGAGGAATAACTTTCGCTACAAGTTACCTTACAAGTTTTGGAAATAAAGAGAAGGCTGATGATTCTTCTGAGGCTGTAAAAGAGGCCTTTGATTCTCTTCTGACAAACAACTGCACGGTTATTCTTGTGGATGCAGGAGATGTTGAGCTTCAACTGAACATGACCGGCATCAAGACAAAGGATCCTCTGGATATAGATGTCACCTGCAAAGTCATAGCTCAGATCGAAAATCCTGCTTTTTTCTTCACCAATGTGATCAAGGGAAGAAAGAATTACCTTGTCAGTGAGGTGAGAAGCGCGCTTTATGATGAAATGGGAAATGCACTGAACGAAGCAATAGGCAGAAAGAGCATTACGGACCTTAACTATGATCTTTCTCTGAAGAAACAGTTCGAGGTCTCTGTAGAAAACCATCTGAGGATCACCTTCCAGCGCAACGGATTGACTTTTGTTCAGCTTCGGACTGTTGACTATAACTTCAAGGAATATAACAAGATCAAGGGCATAGATGAAAAAACATTTCTACTCATAAGCGAAGAAGAGGCAAAACTTCAGCAAAGAAAGAGGCTTTTTGATGTTTATGACCAGACCCAGCTTCAGGAAATTATAGAGCTTGGCAAGGAGCGCGACTATCGCGAAAAGCGGCAGAAGGTCTGGGCTGATATGCGCGCGCTTGTTAACTCGGACAAGATGAATGAGATTAAATCTGTTGACGACCTTGAGGCGTTCATTCATGAGGTAGACAAGGGCAAACTCCTGAGAGAAGACGAAGTCAAAGAGTTGATGAATGTTTTTCAGCAGAGTGATAAGAAAAGGGCTTTTCTGCTGCGGAAGATAGATCTTGAGCATGATCTGGAGTATGACAGGATTCGAATGGTGGGCAGGGAAGACAATCTTACTGCCGAGTGGGAAGCTCAGGCGAAGAGAAAACGGCGGGAGCTTGAGGAGGATATTCGGAACCAAAAGGACAAAAATGCCCACGCCAGAGATGAACATGTAGAGAATGCAAAAACAGGCGCAACAGTTTCGGATATTACCCGCGATAGCCGAGACAAAGATGCAACGATCGATCAAAAAATCGATCTGGGGAAGTTAGGCGTTGACCGTGAAAAGATGAACATGGGCATGGATGCGCTGGCCAGGATGAAGGAGCTTAAGGCCAGGGAAAAACGCGAAGAGATGGAAACAGAAACTGAAAAGGCAAAACGTCTTGCTGATTTGGAACTTGCAAGACAAAAAGTAGCAACTGAGGCTGAGATAGAAAAAACCAAAGTATATCAGCAGATGAATGAGGATCAACTTTGGGCTGTTATGGCAAAAGATCTCTCCGCAGACCAAACGGATGCCCTAAAGGAAAAATTTAAAGCGAAAGGGCTCGCTTCAGAAGAAAAAGAAAAGGTTATGCGAGAGATGCTTGAAATGAATAAGAGTACGACTCAGGATAAAGATAAAATGTTTATGGAAATGTTTAAAATTGCTCAAAGTACTCAGAGGGATGTGTCAATAGCTGCTGCACAGTCCGGGCATCCTAATGTGGTCTATCCTCCCTATGGGCAACCTTTTCCTGGGCAGATGCCTCCGGGATATGGGCCGGGACAGCAAAATGTGAACATCAATGCCGGTACGACTCCTGAGGTTGTCATTTGCTCAAAGTGTAAATCCAAGGTGCCAACAGGCGTCAAGTACTGCGACAACTGTGGGAACGAGATGTATTAGGAGATATAACTATGATATGCCCGAATAAAGATTGCAGAAGAAACGTAAGCCCATTTGATACTACATGCCCAAACTGCGGAGCGAGCCTTAAGAGCAATCCGGTTGGTAACTATGAGAAGAAGGCTAATGATATTGCCAACAAGGCTGCTGGAAAGACTGATGCGCTGAGGGAAGATATAAGAAGCGGATTTACAGAAAATAGTTCTTTTGGTGGGATAAAAGCAAAAGAACAAAAAAAGTTTGAGATGCCTAATTTATCAAACTCAAATGATTTGCGAAACAGAAGCGAATTTAATGGCGAAAAACTCGCAGATCACAGCGCGAAAGGTGCGGGAAATGAAAAACCTCAGCAATGGATAGATACAACCGAAGTCGAGAAAGAACATGAACTTCGGTTGAAATTAATCAAAAAAAGAAAAGAGGTTAAAGTTAAGGAAATGTATCACAACGTTTTCGGTGTCCCCTATGTTACTGGTGCCGAAGATTATGCCCCAAGGGCGTCAATTACTGACTTTATTTATCGGATGGAAAATGGCGACTGTTTTACAGTTCCGAATCTAATCGAGCCTTATATAACCGATAAAAGTCCTTTAACAGTTAACGCCTATGCTTGCTATCATGAAGATGCTAATAGATATGAAATAAGCCTATTTGATGGGTATCTTAATTTTTTGCTTGGAGTCGAGGCTTATTTTACCTACAAAAATGAAAAGATATTGACAGATTTAATAGAACTTTATCACAACAAAAGAGGAGAGATATCTGCTCATGACGTATTGCACATTATGTATATGAATTCTGACCATAGATACCGATTTAATGATGCAGAGTTGGTAGAACTTGTTGAGAATGCATTTCTTCCATGCTTTGAGGTCATTTCTCATGAACTTGGACATGTCTGTTTAGGACATTGCCGGTTAGATTCAACCGCAAATAGAGATGTGGAAACAATTCGTATAAATGAAAGACAGGCTGATGGGTTTGCATCAGCTATTATCAATTCATTTTCAAAATATAGCGAAGATGCAAAAAAAGCTATTTTTTTAGCATATGTGAAAAATGAATTAGTATGGACATTGAAAGATAAACTATCAGGACATAATAAGCCATTTACTCATCCTCTTTCTGAGGAACGTCTTAAAAATGCCATAAGGAACAACGATAAAATCGCGCAGGAACTCGAAATAACTGAAGTATGGGTTGATAAAATCATTAACAAACTATTGAGAAAAATAAAAGAACTACCACAGTGAATAAATTATACGGCTGGCTGAGGTGAAATGCTTATAAAGTATCTGCTTTGGAATTTGCTGCTTTTGATAATGCTGGCATCATATTCGTTTGCCTCCCAGTCCATAATCACAGAATCCGAGGGGACTGCCTGTTTGAGTGAGGGAAAGACAAGGGAGGCGACTGAATATCTTGCGATAACGGCTGCACAAAAGAACGCTCTGCGACAAGCTGCCGATTATCTAAAGACAGAGATTGGCAATGCTGAAATTGTTTCAAATCTGCAGGAACAGTCGCCAATGACATCAGTGAAGATTATCCGTGAACTACAAAAGGAATGGGTGCGTGAATCCTCTGATGAATGTTTCAAAATAAAGATTCAGGCAGAAGTGGTGCCCGATCAAAAAGCTTTTTCGACTGCAACGAGGGGGATTAAGATTGTTGATGCTTCACTTGCTTCCCTTAATGTCAAGCTCTGGACTGATAAAGCAGAATATAGAGAAAGTGAGAAGGTAACTATTTACCTAAAGGGAAACAAGCCTTTTTATGCGAGGGTTGTCTATAAGGACGCAGGCGGAAATATTGTTCAGCTCCTCCCTAACCCATACAGGAACAATAACTATTTCCAGGGCAGTTCAACTTTTCAGATTCCTTCTGATGGTGACAGGTTCGAGCTTGAGGTGAGCCCTCCTTTTGGAGTTGAGGATATCGTGGTATATGCAAGCACAGCAGAGCTTGGAGATATTGACGTGAAACCTGCCGGCGGAGTCTATGAGGTGCAGCTTGCATTTGCCGAGATCGGATTTCGGACGCGGGGAGTTGGAGGCATTAAGACCGTAACAACGAATGCCGTGAGAAACAGGGTGACGGCGGAGTTTTCGGAGACGAGTGTGAGTATTAGGACAAGGAAGTAGCGTAAAGGCATGGCAATTCATTTACCACGGAGTCACAGAGACACTGAGAAGACATCTAATCTTATCGCTTGTGTTTAAACACTGTGCCTCAGTGTCTCATTGGTTTACTGTCTGATTAATAACGAAAGTTCTTATATCACATTTACGGAGGAAGGTATGAAACTTAGGAGAATGGGTGCAGCAAAGAAGTTAGTGGCAGTTATATTGGCCTGTGTTATGGGAGTTTTACTATTCGGAAGTGCCTTTGCCGCTGAAACCCGAGGTGTGCGGGTCATGGCGAAAGAGGTTGCCTCGGGTGAGCAGAAGGAGTTGAAGCTTTACAATAAGTCCTATGCGGTTATCATCGGCATAGACCAGTACCCGAATTTGCCGTTTGACAAGCAACTCAACTATGCGGTGCGGGATGCAAAGGGTGTCGAGCAGGTGCTGAAAAAGAACTTCAAGTTTGACAAAATTATCACCCTTTATAACAAAGACGCCACAAAGGACAGCATACTCAAGGTGCTTATGGGCGACCTTGCGAAGGAGTTGACCGAGGAGGACTCGCTCTTTATCTTCTGGGCGGGGCATGGCGATCAGGAAAAGACCCGTGAAGGCGATCTCGGTTATCTGATCCCTTATGATGGCTCGGTGACAGAGATATACAAAAACATCACCATGACCCAGATAAGGGATGACATCTCAAAGAAAATTCCAGCCAAGCATGTCTTCTATGTCATGGATGCCTGTTACGGAGGGCTTCTTGCGCAGACCCGCTCACTGGACAAGCAGACCAAGCGGGATTTTGCCTATCTGCAGGAGGTTACAAAAGAACGAGTACGGCAGGTCATGACCGCAGGCGGCAAGGACGAAGAGGTGCTGGACGGCGGACCGAAAGGACATTCTGTCTTTACAGGAAGGCTGATAGAGGCGCTCGAAAACACTGAGGATTTTATCACTGCAAACGAGCTGCAGGCGATTGTCAAGGAAAAGGTCTTCTCTGATGCCCGTGCCATGAGCCAAAAGCAGACTCCGGGGTTCGGCTCACTCTACGGTGTGGGTGATTATGTGTTTGTGCCGTCCATTGAGCAGAAGGCTGAGGATACACAGGCGAAAGTTGCAGCACTTCAGAGGGAGATGGAGCAGCTCAATGCCACTGAGATAGCCGCTGGAAAGGCGCAGGATGAGCGCGCTAAAAGGCAGGTGGAGATAGAAAAGAGGTCTGTCGAGGCACGGCTGAAGGCTGAACAGTTGAAGCAGCAGACGCTTGAGGAAGAAAAGAGAAAAAGGGAGATTGCAGAACAGGAAAGAAGAAGAGAAGCTTCAGAGCTTCTCCAGAAGAAGAAGGCTGATGATGAGCGGCTTGCTTCGTTGAAGAGGGATGTTGAAGAGAAGAGGAAGGGAATGGGCGGGACGACGCTCAGTTCGCTTTCGCCTGATACAACCATGATGGATATGCAGCAGATAGAAAAAAGGATTTTTGAGATTCGGGAACAATTCAGAAAAGAGCTCGTTACCGGAATTAATCAGATAGTAGACCGATACAATAAGAAGTTTCTCAGACTTGCTGAAGCCAAACAGGATGAGTTTGAGTCAGCGCAGGAGTTTAAGGCACGTACAGCAAAGGAACAGAGTGCGCTGAACAGGGAACAGGCGGGGGAGTTCACCACATATCAGGATCGTCTTGAAAGTGAATACAAACAACAGATAACCCCTCTTGCTGCAAACCTGAAAAAGGCAACAACCAACGAATTTGTTCTTCTGGCAGACAATCTCTCCCTCGATCTCGGTATCTATGATGCGGTACAGAACCTGTATCCGATAACAATCAAATCCAAGAAGCCGATTAATGGCAAGATGATTTCTGCGAGTTCGAGTGTGCCCATGCCACGCGAGGAAGCACGGGAATTCAAACAGCATTTCCAGAACAATATGCTTAGGGCAGAAATTAAGGGGAAATTTGAAAGTCCCGAAGTCTTTATGATCGCTGAGGCGTATGTGATGGACGATGCTACGTCTAAGAAGTATGACCTGTTCTCTGCACGGCTTGTGGATCTGGGGAATGGGACGCTTTATGATACAAAAACGAAGCTGATATGGGACAAGAATGGGAATGCAGAGGGTAAATATATTGGTTGGGATCAAGCACAAAGTTATATCAAACGGCTTAATCAGCGGGCCTATAAGGGATTCAAGGATTGGCGTATGCCGACAATTGAAGAAATGGAAACGCTTATCAATTATGCCAAAAGCGCGGGGTACGGCAGCGGTAATAATACTGTTGCTGACTTCCTGAATAATAAGGGCTTCCAGAGAGTGGAAATATATAATTACTGGACATCCTCCATAAGATCATCGACAGGCCGGCGCGTCGTTTTGGATAATGGCGGAGAGCTTGGTTACAGCGGCCCCGGCAACACTCTCGTCCTGGTGGTGCGTTCAGGTCGGTGATGTGGGTAATTTCTCAAAGCTCCCCGCTGCCTAAAGCACCTGTTGGCGGGTGGTCCCGAAAGCTTTCGGGAGGTGGTAAGTGGTAAATAGGAGAATAAATTCTCTGTAGAAATCGTCTATTTTGTAAAAAGGCAGTTCAGGAGAAGGGATGTCTGAGAAAAAGACAAATATATTAACACTGATTTTCATGAACAAAACATACCCTACTTGAAAAGGTTCAGAAAGCCACGAATCAGAAAATAATTGTTTAAAATCAAGCTGTTTATAGTGAATATATAAATAGCTGTCTTAATATATTAGGGTATTTATTTTAGC
>CAMTXX010000053.1:0-25497 GCA_947085825.1 uncultured Nitrospira sp.
AGGGCACTTAACAGCCCTCACTTACTGCCGGATGTGCACGCAGGGAAACAGTTTGAAAATGGCGAGATGGTAACCGTTATAAATGAGGCAGAAAGGAAGGCCGCCTAAATGTCTTTTACACACCTATTGACAAAACCTCTAATAGCAGAACTGCTCAAGAATGGATGGAAATTGGTAGCAAGTGGGAAGACGACGATCTCTCGATGCGGTGGCTCAATCATTATTATGATCCGATGACAGGCAGGGGCTTGAATCCATGCGTATCAACCTTATGCAAGCCTTCACTTCAATGGGGAAAAGACGCCACAGAGAATGCATGGAGTTGGAAGTGGGCAAGAGATTCATATTATAAGGCATTAACAGATGCAAATCCGAACTATCGAAACATATATTTCTCTTATATGTTCAGGTCATTAGGTCAGGTAATCCATCTCGTTCAGGATAAAGCTGTGCCTGCACATGTAAGAAATGATGCACATCCAGTTCTCGTTAAAACAGGAGAAAGATTATGAAAGCTAAGAAAAGTTTTTTATCCCTTATTTTTTTTATTTTTCCCTTTCTGTTGGTGTCGAGTGCGTATAGCAGCCAATGGATGCTCTTTCATGACAACGAGATAAAAGGCTCAGTGATTGATGTTGAGACACAGAAACCCATTGAAGGAGTAATCGTCGTTGGCATGTGGCGGCTTTCACAATTTCTGAGTCAAGGATTTGGAGGGTATGCAAAAGTAATTTTAGTTACGACTGACAGCGAGGGAAAATTCATAATTCCATCATGGACGGCATTCAAACCATTGACATTCGATTCTTCTATGCATGACCTTGCTCCTGAAATCGTTATATATAAGCCGGGATATAAGCTTTATTTTTCGCATAAAATTGAAAGGCAAGGTTTCCCCAATGATATTTCCAAAACACAAGAGCAAAAGAAATGGATTAAAGAAGAATATAGCATTAATCCTGCAAAGTTAAAAAGGATTTTTACAGATGAGGAGAGAATCCAAAATGAAGTTAATTGGGGAACATGGGCGCGTTTCCCAGATGAGTTTTATTCAAAAGAACAAGCTAAAGTTATTTTTGATGCTCTCGAAGAAGAAATATTGCAGGTTTCAGATAAGAATAAAGATAAAGCTCCTCTATTAAAATCCATCAAAAAAATGCGTGATTATTGGGCAGGGGGTAAAAAATGAGAAAGGGATTAATATTTATATTTTTCTTTTTGTTATCTATAGAAGCATTTGCTTACGAGGTGAATGTGCATCGGGAAATAAGTAAGCAAGCTATTGCGGCATCGAATATCAGTCAATATTTATATAATAATTTAGGCATCTCTTTAAAAGATGAATTTAATAGAAAGAAAGCTGAAGACTGGGTAGAAGACGGTAGCGACTGGGAAGACAATGCTCCACGCTGGCTCAATCATTATTATGATCCAACAACAGGCAAAGGCTTGAATCCATGTCCAACCACTTTATGCAAGCCTTCACTTCAATGGGGGAAAGACGCCACAGAAAATGCATGGAGTTGGAAGTGGGCAAGAGATTCATATTATAAGGCATTAACAGATGCAAATCCGAACTATCGAAACATATATTTCTCTTATGTATTCAGAGCATTAGGTCAGGTAATCCATCTCGTTCAGGATAAAGCTGTGCCTGCACATGTAAGAAATGATCCTCACGGGGCTCCAATAATAAAATATGACATGTATGAGGCATTTACAAGGGATAATGTAGGTTCACTTACATATAGCGGTTATCCTGCTGTTAGCATTACAACATTTAACAGCATTGATAGATTCTGGATACATGGCGGCAATGGGCTTGCAGAATATACAAATAAAAACTTTTTCAGCAGGGATACGATATTCAAGAATTATCCGCACCCGGCAAAAACAAATACAACGGCTGCGCTTGTTGAGCAATATGCGAAAGATGGCAAGAAAGACAGCGTGTACTACATACAGGGATACACGTCTCAACGACTCGCAGCTTATTCATACTTAAATAAGTGGTTGTTGCCCGATAAGTGGGAATATAACCTTGATGCCTATGTCCATGAAGACTATGCAAGCCAACTCATCCCCCGCGCTGTCGGCTACTCGGCAGGGCTGCTGAATTATTTCTTTAGGGGAGAGTTGGACATGATAAAAGACCCCAATAATCCAAATCAGTATATAATTAAAAACCTTTCCAATGAAAATATGTTTGGCGCCTTTAGCCTTTACTATGACGATACCAACAATAATCGTTACCTTGTTGCAAGCTGGGGAAACCTCGCCATAAACGCTAATAGTCAAAGTTCACCGGTAACCTTCACAGCGCCTTCCTCTCCTGCGCCAAAGGAAAAGGGCAAATACATCCTTGTGTTCCAAGGCACATTTGGAAACGAAATCGGAGCTGTAATGGGAAAGGTTGTAGAAGGGTTGTGTGCGGGGCGGTGGCATCACACTGCTTCGGGTGGTTGTCAATATATTTCACCTAACACAAATATAGGGGCTGCTGGAGCTCCACCAAGCGTGATACAAGGGATATATTTACATGAATGTTATCGTGGTATAGTCTTCTATGGAACGATTCCCACTCAATATATCTGCACAGGACAACTGAATTCTGTAACTGAATCTCCTTGCTATACAGCACCATACTATGCAGGCAGCCAACATTGGGCAGGAATGTTTTGGTATTTTACGGCATGGGCATCCATACGTGAGTGGATATGTTACTAAGGAGTTCAAAGTAAAAGTGTCATTGTGGCGAAGCGAAGTAATCTTGCTTTTAAATAAATCGATATGTTAGAGATTGCCACGTCGCTACCACTCCTCACAATGATTAAAATGTATGGTTTTTCAGCAGTCTTAAATTGTATTTCATGGAGAAAATAAGGAGAAATGTTAAAATAACACTATAGATTTTAGAACGGAGTGGGGATGTGAACAGATATAAAGATTGGATTGAGCAGGCTGAAAGGGATATGGAGAAGGCGAATCTGGATATTAGGCATGGATATTATGACTGGGCGTGCTTTACCTCTCAGCAATCGGCAGAAAAGGCTGCAAAGGCGCTCTGCATGAAATTGGGCTTTGATGCGTGGGGACATTCCGTTACCAATACATTAAAGTTATTGAAAGATACATTAGAGGTCCCGGATGAAGTTATAGAACAGGCTCAACTGCTTGATACTTTTTATATCCCAACCCGATACCCAAATGGATTTAGCATTGGGAAACCGTCTGATTATTATAACGAGAAGATAGCAGAGGAGGCATTGGATGCTTGTGACAAGGTCTTTGGGTTCTGTAAAACTAATATCAATAGATAGAGAGGAGCTGTTTAAAGTCCTGAATGAGACTGCAATAAAAATAAAAGAGGAAAACAGCGAGCTTATCGATATAAGATTATTCGGATCCATTACAAAAAAAGAGGAAACAGGAAAAAGCGATGTTGATATCATAATTATTGTTTCAGACTCTTCTGCGGACATCTTCCATAGAAGTTTAAAATTCAGGAGATATTTTGATATTCAAGTCCCGGTGGATGTTCTGGTTTATACTAAGCCTGAGATAGAACAAATGCTCAAGGAAGGAAATAATTTTATAAAAAATATTCTCAATGAAAGCATTTCGCTGATTACAAAGGAGGCATGATGAGTAAGGAAATAAGCAAGGATAAAGACAACAACAAACTGAAGGCCCTTGAGATGGCCATATCCCAGATCGAAAAAAACTTTGGAAAAGGCTCTATCATGCGCCTTGGAGAAGAAGGCTCTGTCGAGGGTATTCAGTCTATCTCTACAGGCTCGCTGACCCTTGATATCGCCACAGGCATCGGAGGGCTCCCCAGAGGCAGGGTAGTTGAAATATACGGACCGGAATCTTCAGGGAAAACCACCCTGGCGCTCAACACAGTTGCGCAGGCACAGGCTGCCGGCGGAACAGCAGCTTTCATAGACGCCGAGCATGCCCTGGACGTACATTACGCAAAAAGGATCGGCGTCAATATTGAAGACCTGCTTATTTCACAGCCTGACACAGGGGAACAGGCACTCGAAGTTACAGAATATCTGGTGAGAAGCGGCGCCCTGGACATTATCGTAATAGATTCTGTGGCAGCCCTCGTACCAAAGGCGGAGATAGAAGGCGACATGGGGGACTCCCTCCCCGGTCTTCAGGCAAGACTTATGAGCCAGGCGTTGAGAAAACTGACGGCTGCAATCTCAAAATCAAATACCACCGTGGTCTTCATAAATCAGATAAGGATGAAAATCGGAGTCATGTTCGGCAGCCCCGAGACCACAACCGGCGGTAATGCGCTTAAATTTTATTCGTCCATGAGACTGGATATCAGAAAGATAGAAAGCATCAAAGATAACCAGGAGATCATAGGAGGCAGGGTCAGGGTGAAGGTCGTCAAAAACAAGATGGCGCCGCCCTTCAAACAGGCTGAGTATGATATATTCTTCAACCATGGCATATCACGTGAAGGTGAAATTGTTGACCTTGGGGTTGAAAAAAATATAATAGAAAAATCAGGCGCGTGGTACAGTTATGGCGGAAGCCGCATAGGACAGGGCAGGGAGAATGTGAAAGAATTCCTGAAAGGCAACCCATCTGTCTCTAAAGAGATCGAAGATAAAATCATAGAGGCCTATAACCTCAGGAAGTGAAGAACCCTGCGGCAGCCAAAAGTAGGCGCCGCTTAACCAGAAGTAGGGGCTTCTAAGCCAGCGGGTACTGTTCCTTCTAAGCGAGACCGCGGGGTGTAATAATTATAAATTCCAGGAGACGTTACTTTATGGATGTAAATGACTTATTAAAGGCAGCACATTCACAGGGGGCCTCAGACCTGCACCTGAAAGTAGGCTCGTGCCCTATTCTCAGGATAAACGGAGAACTCGCCCCTTTATCAACCGAAAACAGGCTCAGCCAGGAAGATACATTAAAAATTGCTTTTTCCGTTATGAGCCCGGGGCAACGGGAAATATTCAAAAAGAGAAACGATATAGACCTGGCTTACAGTGTGCCGGGACTGGGGCGGTTCAGATGCAATATTTTTATCCAGAGAGGGACAATAGGTCTTGTATTCAGGGTAATCCCGATGAGAATCCCGACCATAGAAGAACTGCTTCTGCCGGAGGTAATCAAAAAGATCTCCATGGAAGCGCGGGGACTGATTCTGGTGACCGGAACGACCGGCAGCGGCAAATCCACCACCCTTGCTTCCATGATAGATAATATAAACACCAACAAAACAGAACATATTATGACTATTGAGGACCCGATAGAATATCTTCACAGGGACAAAAGGTCAATCGTCAACCAAAGAGAAATAGGCAATGACACGGAATCCTTCAGCAAGGCCTTGCGTGCCGCCATGAGACAGGACCCTGACGTTATTCTCGTCGGTGAAATGAGAGATTTTGAGACCATCCAGACAGCCCTGACAGCAGCGGAGACAGGACATCTCGTCCTGAGCACACTGCATACCATAGATGCAACAGAAACTGTCAACAGAATCATATCGGTCTTCCCTCCCTATCAGCATAAACAGGTAAGGATGCAGCTATCCTCTGTTCTCAGGGCCATTATCTCAATGAGACTTGTGCCGAAAATGGACGGCAACGGCAGGGTGCCTGCTGTTGAAATTCTTATAGCTACGGCAATGATTAAGGATTGCATACTTGACCCTGACAAGTCGAAGATGATCTCTGATGTAGTGGCCCAGGGCGCGCTTCATTACGGAATGCAGACCTTCGACCAGTCGCTCTTCAACCTTTTCAAAGGAGGCCTTATATCCTATGAAGAGGCGCTCAGAAGAGCAACCAATCCTGATGATTTCGCACTGAGAGTAAAAGGCATACAATCCACCAGCGATCTTACTTTTGATGATCATTCATCAAAGGACGAGATGAAAATTGACAGATTCGGAAGGTAGCGCAAAAAAATATGCCTTTAGGCTTCTCAGTTACAGAAGCAGGAGTGAAAAAGAATTACGGCAGCGGCTTGAAAAAAAAGGGTTTTCTGAACCTCAGATATCAGACACACTAAAACACCTGAAACAGGCCGGATACCTTGATGACCAGGCCCTTGCCCTGGACCTTAAACGCCAGGCCTTCAATAATAAGCTTCTCGGCAACAGCAGCGCCAAAAGGTTTCTGCTCAACAGAGGGGTGCCTGTTGAAATCGTCAACACAACCTTGGAGTACGACGAAGAAACAGAAGCTCAAAAAATTCAAAAACTTATAGACAAAAAGCTCAAAACTATGGGAAATTATCCTGATGAAAAAAAAGAAAAGAGACTATGGGATTTTCTGGTGCGCAGGGGTTACACTTTCAGTACAATAAGAAATGCATTGCAAAATTTAATACGGCTTGAGGAGGCAGAAGAATGAAGAAATATATTTTAATTTCAGTTGTGGTCTCGCTGATCTCACTTTCAGCCTGTGCTAAATCCATACGGTATTCCCACGATGAGATAAAAGACTTTACGCCCACAATGCAGAATCACATAAAAAACAGCGAGATCGCCGTAGGCATGACCAAACTGCAGGTGCGATACTCCTGGGGAGGTCCTGACGATGTTATCGTCCTTGCTCCCGGTGAACAGGGAAAGGAAAGGGTGCAGTGGATATACAAAAAACTGCATTTCTTCAAGACAAGCCTCATCTTCACCGACGATAAACTTACTGAAATAATAAGCACAGAGCCCGGCATTGCTAAATAGACAATGACAAGCAATGAAATACGAAATACGTTTCTGGATTTTTTCAGATCCAAAGGACATGAAGTCATCCGCAGTTCATCGCTTATACCGGGCAATGACCCTTCTCTGCTTTTCACCAATGCCGGAATGGTGCAGTTCAAGTCCGTCTTCCTTGGAGAGGATATCAGGCCTTACAAACGCGCGGTAACCAGTCAAAAATGTGTGCGGGCAGGCGGAAAGCATAATGACCTGGAAAACGTTGGTTATACAGCGCGGCACCATACATTTTTTGAAATGCTCGGCAACTTCTCCTTCGGAGATTATTTTAAAGAAGAGGCGATACTCTTTGCCTGGGAACTGCTGACGGAAAAATTTAAACTCCCCAAAGAAAAATTGTGGGTCTCTGTCTTCGAAGAAGATGACGAGGCCGCGCAGTTATGGGAAACCCTTACGGACATTTCACCGCAAAAGATCGTACGCCTCGGAGCAAAAGATAATTTCTGGCAGATGGGTGACACAGGGCCCTGCGGGCCCTGCTCGGAAATCCTCATAGATCAGGGGAGTGAAATCGGCTGCAACAGACCTGATTGCGCAGTAGGCTGTGACTGCGACCGCTTTCTCGAAATCTGGAACCTTGTGTTCATGCAATATGACAGAGATGCCTCAGGCGGCCTGACTCCTCTGCCAAAACCAAGCATAGATACCGGGATGGGGCTTGAACGGCTTTCATCTGTGGTCCAGGGAAAGCATAATAATTTTGACACTGATATTTTTTCAAAGATCATATCCGCCATATCTTCTTATGCGAAGAAACCCTATGGAACCGACAGAAAAACTGATACTGCCATACGGGTAATCGCCGACCATATCAGATCCATCTCTTTCCTGCTTGCTGAGGGCCTGGTCCCCTCTAATGAAGGCAGAGGATATGTCTTAAGAAGAATAATACGACGCGCTTCCCGATACTCCAAAAGCCTTGGTATCGAAGAACCCGTCCTCTACAAACTCTGCGATTCCGTAGCCGATACCTTGGGCAGTGTTTATCCTGAACTGCTTGAGGAGCAGCCAAGAATACGGAAAGTGCTCCAACTCGAAGAAGAAAGGTTCAGCAAAACCCTTGAGCTGGGTCTTATGATGCTCAACAGCATCATCACTGACATGAAAAAGACAGGTGATAAAATCATCTCCGGAGACGGGCTTTTCAAATTATATGACACGTTCGGATTTCCTCTTGACATTGCAAAGGATGTTGCAGCAGAACATGACCTCCTGATCGATGAGGACGGTTTTCACAAGGAAATGGATATGCAAAAAGCAAAGGCAAGGGCTTCCTGGTCTGTAGAGGAAGTTGCTGTTGCGCCTGTTTACAGGGAACTTTTCCAGCAGCACCCAAAGACCGTTTTTGTCGGTTATGATACTCTTGAGACCGAAGCAACCGTGCTTGCAATTATAAAGGATGGCAAGATCGCTCCTGAACTGCCTCAAGGGGATACTGGAGAAGTCCTTTTGGACAGAACACCCTTCTATGCTGAATCAGGGGGACAGGCCGGAGACAGCGGAGAACTCACTGTCAATGACCTGAGAGCAGTCTTAACTGATACCCAAAAACCTGTCGAGGGTATGCATATACATAAAATAAGCATAAAAACAGGCAGACTAAAAACAGGGACAAAGGTCCTCTGTTCCGTTGACCATAACAAAAGAACCGCAACGATGAGAAACCATACGACAACACACTTGCTCCACACAGCCCTGAAGAATCTCCTCGGAGAACATGTCAAACAGGCCGGTTCCTATGTTGCGCCCGAGAGACTCCGTTTTGATTTTACCCATTTCGATTCTCTCAGCAGAGAGACCATCGAAAGCATTGAGGACGAAGTTAACAAGGCCATACTCAGAAACCTAAAGGTTACGACAACGATAATGGATACAAAAGAGGCGATTGAATCAGGCGTCACTGCGCTCTTCGGCGAAAAGTATGGCGACACTGTCCGGGTAGTCAAGGCAGGTGATGTCAGCGCCGAACTCTGCGGCGGCACACATGTGAGCGCAACAGGGGAGATCGGCCTCTTTAAGGTCCTGTCCGAAGGGAGTGTCGCCTCAGGGATAAGAAGGATAGAAGCTGTTACAGGCAAAGAAGCCATTAAAGCGTTCAGGGCTGAAGAAAATGAACTGAGGAAGATAACCGGGATACTGAAGACCCCGGAAAATCCCTCTGAAAAAGTCCTGAAGCTTCTTTTTGAGATAAAGGAACTCGAAAAATCCCTCGAAAAATTCAAAGGCAGATCAGCATCCGAAAACTCGGCAAAGATACTCGATACAGCACATGATATCAATGGCATAAAGGTCATATCCCACAGGATTGACGGCATGGATTCCAAAGACCTCAGAGATTTGGCCGACAAGATCAGAGACGGTTTGGGCAGCGGCATCCTGCTGCTTGCTTCAGTTAAAGATGGTCAGGCAGCGATGGTTGCGATGGTAACAAAAGATCTTGCAGGTAAGTACAAAGCCGGAGATTTGCTGAAACAGATTTCCGCCGCTGCCGGAGGGAGAGGCGGCGGCAAACCGGATATAGCCCAGGGCGGCACAAAAGAGATCAATAAACTGGACAAGGCGCTTGAGGCAGTGTACGATATGGTTAAGAAAGCTAAAAAAGAAACAAAGTAATGCGCAAGCTTGTTTCAATATCCAAGATAAGTGCTCCGAGGCTTTCTAAGGTTGTTCCGCGAAACAGGCTTTTTAAAATTATTGATAAGGGCAGGAAAAGAGGGATAATCTGGCTGTCCGCTCCTGCCGGTTCGGGCAAGACTACTCTCGTTGCGAGTTATCTTAATGAACGAAAGCTTCCGTGCTTGTGGTATCAGGTAGATGAAGGCGATGCTGACGCCGCCACATTTTTTTACTACATGGGGCTTGCCGTCAAAAATGCATACCCCAAGAAGAAAAAGACATTGCCACTGCTTACTCCTGAATATCTTGCCGGCATTACCACTTTCACACACCGCTATTTTGAAAAATTATACGGCATAGTCGGAAGCCCCTTTGTAATAGTGCTTGACAACTATCAGAATGTGCCTGTTTATTCCTTATTCCATGAGGTGATAAAAATAGCAGCTTCAATAATTCCCAAGGGCATTACGATAATTGTCGTAAGCCGCACCGAACCTCAGCCTCTCTTTGGCGGCGCCGATACGGCAAGCGATTTGCAAATTATCGGCTGGAACGATATAAGGTTTAGCCTTGATGAATCCCGGCAACTTCTTGAGACACAGGAAAGAACCGTATGCGATAACGAAATGCTTCTAAGGCTTTACACAAAGACAGACGGCTGGGCTGCAGGACTACTTCTGATAAGCAAAGGGATGAGAGCAGCGGGCATTGAGCCTCAAAGACTGGAAGACCTTGCCTTAGACAAAATCTTCAATTATTTCGCATCCGAGATGCTCTATAAAACGGACAAAGAGACAAGAGACTTCCTTCTTAAGACATCGCTGCTTCCTTCGGTCAACGCGCACATAGCGGAATATATAACCGGCGATGGAAGGGCTGAACAGATACTTGCAAAACTTAACCGCAATCATTTCTTTGTAGAGAAGCAGTCGCAGGTCTCCCCTGTCTATCAATATCATCCTTTATTCAGGGATTTTTTCATATCTCAGGCAAAACAACTGTTTTCGCCGGAGGATATTGCAGGAATAAGGCATAAGGCTGCATTGTTGTTGGAGAAATCAGACCGGGTTGAGGAAGCTGCCGGACTTTTCATAGAGGCGTCAGACTGGGATGGTTTGATGCGCTTGATACTGAAGAACGCAAGGACAATAATCGCGCAGGGAAGAAACAGGATACTTGAGGAATGGCTTAATATAATCCCTGAAGAAATTATTGAAAAAAATCCATGGATTTTATACTGGAAAGGCGTGTGCCGTCTTTCTTTTGAGCCCTCGGCTGCCAGGGGATATTTTGAAAAGGCCTTCGGGCTTTTTGATTTAAAGGGAGATTCCGCAGGAGTATTTATGTCTCTTGTAGGCGTAGTTGATACCGTAATCTATGATTTAAGTTACCTGTATATTCTTGACCGATGGCTAGAAGCCATAAAAAGCTCCATCGTCAAATACCGCTCATTCCCTTCGGAAGAGATAGAGGCTTATGTAACAACCAATCTTTTTATAGGCCTTGCCGTAAGACAGCCGTTTAATCCTGAGCTTCCATACTGGCTTGATAAGGCATGTTCGCTTTCCATGCAGAGCAGCGATGTAATGCTCCGGCTTAAAACGTTTCAATATGCTATTGTCCACAATATATGGAGCGGAGAAATCGGAAAAGCCGGGCTTTTTGTTAAAACAATGAAAGAGGGGATGTGCTGCGGCGATGTCGGTCCCTTTAGCGTTATTTTTATTGATTTAATAGAGGCTTTTTATTGCTATCATGCCGGTATGAATGATAAATGCATTGAACTGATTCATAAACTGATGGAAAAAGCACAAATATCAGGCATTAACATTTTTAACCACCTTGCTGCGGGATTCGGAGCCTCAGCCTCTTTGAGCATGGGAGATATGAAGGCTGCAGGAGATTTCCTTGAAAAAATGTCGGTTGTTTTAAGCACAAACCGGCGTAACGATTTATCATTCTATCATTACCTTGCCTGTCAGTATTCTTTTTTTAAGGACGATATTTCCAATGCGCTTATTCACGGCGAACAAGCGTTGAAGTTTGCCGAAGATTCCGGTTCCATGATTGCCCAATGCGTTAATTGCTATCTGCTGTCTCATATACTGCACGAACTCGGCAGGGCTAAAAGAGCGTATGAGCTTCTCTCAAAAACCTATGAATTGAGCGGCAGCATTAAAAATATCCGCATGAATTGTATGTGCCTTTTGAGCCGCGCATGGTTTGCATTCAGGGAAGGGCATGAGGAACGTGCATTTAAAGACTTGAGGGAATCCCTGACGATATGCAAAGAGAAAGATTATATGAATTTTGACTTCTGGCTGCCGGAAATGATGTCATATCTTTGTGCTAAGGCGATTGAAAATGGTATTGAGACAAAATATGTTCAAAAACTTATAAGAAACAGAGGTCTAATACCGGAAACACCGCCTGTAGAGATAGAAAACTGGCCGTGGCAGGTGAAGATATATACGCTTGGAAGATTTGAAATTCTTAAGGATGGGCAGCGCCACGAATTTACAGGCAAGACGCAGCAGAAGACGCTTGCATTATTGAAGGCGATTATAGCGCTCGGAGGCAGAGAGGTTAAGCAGGACGCGATAATTGACGCTTTATGGCCTGAGGCCGACGGAGATGCAGGGCATCACGCCTTTGAGACCGCGCTTTACCGCTTACGCAAGCTTATCGGAGCGGAACTCCTCCAATTAAAGGATGGCAGACTGAGCCTTGACAGGCGGAATTGTTTTGTTGATGTATGGTGTTTTGAGAGCCTTTTTGAACGCCTTATTAAGCAAGGCTATGGCGATAGACCGGCAGAAGCCTCTTTGCTGACGGAAAAATTGTCTGTTTTATATAAAGGGCATTTCCTTTCGGATGAGACTGACGAAGCATGTACCGTCCCTCTCCGTGAATCTCTGAGAAACAGGTTTGTAAGCCACCTCCTCAGATATGGAAAGGCTTGTGAAAGAGCAGGCAGGGTGGAAGACGCCATTGAACGCTACGGAAAAGGCATGGAAGTTGACCCTCTTGTGGAAGATTTTTACAGCCGCACCATGGAGTGCCTGCATAAAACCGGACGAATTTCCGAAGCCCTATCCCTTTACAGAAGATGCGAAAAAGTGCTTTCAGCCGTCATGGGCGTGCCGCCCTCCTCAGCTACGCAAAAACTTTATCGGCAGTTGATGGAAGAAACCCGCAAGTAACTTTCCACTTTTTGCTTCTCGCATATCTTTAAATCCGTGAGCCATCCGTGAGTTTTGCCGTGTTATATTTTTCCATGACTATGGACACCTATATCGTAAGGATTTATCGGCGTAAAGAAAAAAATCCGGACGCCGGCATGGCCGGTATTGTAGAAAAAGTCGGGATTAACGAACAAAAAGGGTTTAAAAATCCGGACGAACTTATCGGCATACTTGGCGGAAAAACAGGCGGAAAAGGAAAAGGGAAAAAGGAAAATCGAAATGAGCGGTAAATTTGCAGAAAGATTATTATTCCTCATCATATTCATGGCATCCCTGCCTGCTTTTGTATTTGCAGATATTGTTTATCTTCCCGACAACCCCGGCAAGTGGAAGCCGTGGTCTATGACAGATCTTCTTGTCAAGGGCAATGACTATGGTTGGAGCAAAAAAGATGTAGACGACCTTTCCAAAAAGCTGAAGCCAATTGCGGATGTGATAAAACAGGCGGATATTGCGCCTAAAGGAGTAGATAGAGGAGTAACCGGAGGCATTCAATATGGACATCCGTGGAAGTTTCTTAAGATGCGTAATAAGCCGTATCTTCCGGTTAACGGCTATCTTCTCATCAACGCTTTTAGCCATTTTATTGCACACGGAAAGCCTGTTGTGAGCCCCGTAGGGCCTATTATAATGGTCTATGCCAACTGGCTTGAAGGTGTGTATCCTGACATCGGCAAGCTTATGCAAGTTGAGGCCCTATCGCCATGGAAAAACAAGCTTGACTGCAAATACGATGATGGCGGCTGGGGCATATTCATGGAGCCGAAAAAGATTGGAGAAATTCAGGGCTTTCCCATGTATAGTACCGATACCATTGTTATTACAAGAAATCCGAAACCGTTATGGCTGCCTGTGAGTCAGGAACGGTTTATCAAGGCTTTGATTCGTGAGGATGAGGCATTGGAGTCTGATCTTGAGGAAAGGACAGAGTGGCGTAAAAAAGAGGATGAAAAAAGATGCCGTGAGCTTAAGGAGCTTAACCCTGGGTGTGAAGAAGACATGCAAAAAAACTGGCGTGCTCATGAAGAACAGAGCAAAAAGTATGAGTCAAAGACAAGAGAACGTGCAGTAAAGGAAAACGATCCGAAGATTCTCATTGGGCTAAAAGGAGAACGTTTGAGAATGCTTAAAGAAGATCTTGATTCCCGCTCTCCTTCCGAACGCGCTGCGCCTGCCTATTACAGCGAAACACTTAGTTGCATGGAAGAGGTAAAAACAGTGTCATGTCTTGTTGATGCGGATGCTCCCGGCGCAAGGATGCTGGTAAGCCCCAATCCCGGTTTCTTTGATTCAACGCTTCCCAAAAGCGCTATACAGGTAATCATACTAAGAAGATTCGTGGGCTATGAACAGAGCATAAAAGAAGCGCAGGAGCGCAACCGCCAGCCGGACCTTGCTACACAAAAACAGGTTGAGCTTATCCGTGCGGTTGACTGGAACAAAATTGCGGATATGTTTATGATACCAGCAGGCAAAAAATAATTTGCAAAAGGAGGCTATGATATGTTCAGGTTGATTGTTATGGTTTTGGCAGTAATGATTAGCGTGTCTTCAGTTCATGCGAGCTGGCTTCAAAGAGCTGTTGAGCGGGCATTGGAGCGCACAGGAGAGAGGGCGATAAACGAGGCTGTAGACAGCACATATGACGCCGGCAAAGAGGGAGTAAAGGATTCGGTAAAAGGAGATGCGCAGAAAGAACCGGTGAAAGAGCCTGCACGAGATAAACCCTCTTCAAAGCCTGCCGGTTCTTCAGAAAGTGCTTCTGCGGCTGCGTCAGAAAGTAAAGACTTGATTGCTTCAGAGCAGATTTACAACAAATACGACTTCATCCCCGGCGACAAGATCATTTTCTACGATGACTTCAGCGATACCGATGTCGGAGAGTTTCCCCGCAAATGGAAGCTGAAAGGGAGATCTGGACCGGGCATCGAGAGTAGAAACGGCGTTGAGGTGGTGGGGTATCAGGGCAGAAGGTTTATGCGCAGTGTGCCGTCATCTACCGACCAAGGGGGAAGCCAGGGACCTTCCGCTGCCGATGTAAGGCTCAATATACCAAAGGACATGCCTGAAAAATTTACCATTGAATTCGACGCTTTACTCGGTAAAACAGACAAAAAGTACCACAATAATGATTATGTCTATAGCGTCGCCATGTACAATGAAAAAACACGCGGTGTGTCTGCTCCTGTGAGTATAGGTTTTAGAAAGGAAGCGGGCATTATTGCACTATCAGGACGGGGAGCAAACAGCCTGTATACAGAGACCCAGCTTGATAAATTAGACCAGAAGGTTCACCGCATTTCAATAAGCGTCAACGGCACCTTTGTAAAGGCATATATAGACCATGAAAGGGTAATCAATGACCCTGACGCCATAGTCAGGCCTGTAAAATATATTGGTATAGGGATGGGCAATTATGGGTACCATCCTGCCGAAGACATTATGATAACCAATTTCCGTATAGCCGAAGGGGGCAAGGACATCAAATCCGCCCTTGACACTGACGGCAAAATCGTAACACACGGAATATTGTTTGACACCGGCTCCGACAGGATAAAGCCTGAATCCCTGCCGACGCTGAAAATGATATTAAAACTGCTTCAGGAAGACCCTTCATTGAAGTTTTCCATTGAAGGACATACGGACAATCAGGGCGGACCAGCCATAAATCAGCCTTTGTCAGAAAAGCGCGCGCAAGCAGTGAAGGCATGGCTGGAAAGCAAGGGCATAGCAGCAGACAGGCTCACAGCGAAAGGCTGGGGACAGGACAAGCCTATGGATAAGAACGACACATCAGAAGGCAGGGCGAACAACCGCCGTGTTGAGTTCGTAAAAATAAAGTAGGGGAGGAACAAAATGGAGAAGGGAATCAATTTTGCGGAAATACCGCAGACGGCAGTTAAGGTATTGACGTCTCCGGCGCAGTTTTTCAGGGAGATGCCGAAGACCGGCGGATTTATTGAGCCGCTGGTGTTTATGGTGGTCATGGGTGTTGTCAGTGGTTTGATACAGAGCGTATTCAGCATTATTGGGCTGAACATAGCGGCAGGCGTAGCAGGCGGAATTGCATCAATAATCATAATGCCTGTGATGATTGCCATATTCGGGTTTATAGGAGCGGCCATCCTTTATGTGATATGGAAGGTTATGGGCTCTCAGGAATCATACGAAACAGCCTACCGGTGCGGGGCGTATATCTCTGCATTGACGCCGATTACAACAGTTTTAGGGCTTGTTCCATATCTCGGCGGAGTGGCGGGTATTGCACTGATGACATTCTATCTTGTTATCGCAAGCATGGAGGTCCACAGGATTGCCTCTCAGAAGGCATGGCTTGTGTTCGGCATCATAGGAGCGGTCTTTGCATTTTTGAGCCTGAGCGGAGAATTTGCATCCAAAAAACTCATGAGAGATGCGACAAAGTTCCAGAAAGAGGCTGAAGAAGCAGTAAAGACAATACTGAAACAGGGGGAGCAGTCTGAAAAAGCGAACAGGGAAATGCAAAAGCAGGTGGAAGAAGCCATGAAGGAAATGGAAGAGATGAAGAAACAGGCGGGGGCGAAGGAATGACGCGCTGACTTTGTTGGCGTGAATATAATATTTTTCATGGGAGGCAGAGATGTTCAAAAAACTTATTTCAGCAGCAATGGCAGTATGTTTGATGTTAGCCGTTTCTTTGGTTTTTGCACAGGACAGCGGCAAGGCAAAAGGAATGTCAAAAGGCAGTGAGAGGGGCATCATTATCATCAATGGGAAGGTTACAGGAGTGAAAGGCAATACAATCACAGTAAAAGACGATGCAGGCAGAGAGAGAACATTAAATGTAAAGGATGCAGGCGGTATTAAGGCAGTGGATACGGTAAATGTGAAAGACGGCATGGTTGAAAAGGCGCTGGAAGGGGACGTATGGGGACACAAATAAGATACGGTCAATGTGAAAGACGGCGTGATTGAAAAGAGCAGTAAAAGACTGTTTTAGATGACAAAGGGAGGAATGAAAATGGCGAGAAAGATTTTTGCAGGCTTTATGTTTGTTTTGTTTTTGGCAGGGATTGCATCAGCACAGGAGCATTTCGGCATTAAGGTATATCCGGGCGCAAAGACAGACAAGTCAACGGAATCGTTATGCAAGGAGTTTAAAAGAGGGACAGAGCAAATAATGAAGACAACACTGAAAAACGTTATTAAAACGCCTCTCAAAACAGAAGCGTTTTGCTATCGCACGGGCGATGATTATAAAAAGGTGGTAGAGTTCTTCAAGACGCAAAAGGCGGTAGAAGCCCTTCAAGTTGATGAAAATCCAAAATTTTCCACTGCCATGTTCTGCGCGCCCGGCATGAAATGCGCCAATGTCGGCGAGGGGCTGTTCGTCAACATTTACACCCCGTGGTATCCTGACAATACCGGCAAGGCGCTGATGAAGGATGTGGTAATTATCATAATGCAAACGAAGGGATAGGGAAGTAGAGGAGGCAACGGCAGTGAGAAAAGTTCTTTTGGCGGTGGTTACGGCGGCATGTCTTTTCTTCCCCTGCGAAGGGTTTTGCAAAGACAATCCCAAGGGGAAAGGCGATCATTCGGATTATTCTAAGATTCAGGAATGGAATGCCACATTTACTATTGACTACAACTTCGTTTACAACAATGACGTAACCCATAAAGATGGGGGTGCGAGCATCAATGTTGTAGATCGTAGAAATGCCAAGGGGGTTGTGTCTTTAAAAAAGGCTAAAGGCTACAAGAAAAAATTGCGATGGACAAGCAGGGATGAGGAGTGCAAAATTACCGGAGAAGTCTACGCACATAGCCAACAAGAAGACAAAATGGGCAGCGGCGGAACACTGAGCCAAATTGAAACTTTGAGAAGCATTGGGAATGAGGTCTCAAACTGTGTTGTCTCACTGAAAATTGACCCTGTTGAGGGCATATATGTTTTTGAAACGCTGTCATTTAGGTTTAAAAATACCGAAAAGATTACGATTGGAAAGTATCATATTCCAGGGGGCGCGAGCGATACCAATGAAAAAAAAGGCGCTGGTCTTGCAGAGATCAGAGTTCGTTGGCCTGAGAAAAATCCTCTCGGCGGAGGGCTTTCCATTTCAGGCAGCCATCAAGCTGAGAATTCCAATTTCAACAGTTATACGAAGGCAATGGGTTTTGCAGCAGCTGCCAAGCTCCCTATTCCCCAGGATTCGCCTCTTAATCTAACATGGAATCTGTCCCCAGCAGGAATGGAAGATGTTGTTGTAGAAGTAAAGAGCCGCAATATAGGCAACCCTCATTGCAGTTGCAAGAACTTCGCGCCTCTTGAATTTACGGCTGCTGCAAGCAAGAAAGGCGGCAAGTTCCAGAAATTCATTGTTGAAAGCTCTGGCACAAAGCCGGAGATAGTGAAGAACGAAGGGGGCGACCGTCCGTTGCTTATCATCAAGGGAGCGGGGAGGAAGACAGGAAAGACTTTCATAAAGGCGGTATATGAGACTGTAAATAAGACCGGCAAAGACATATACTTGAGCAAGCCGTATGAAATGAATTTCTGCGACGATATAGAAAAGCCGAGATTCAAAGATGGGCCATACACGATAAGAGACGACCCCAAGAAGGAAAGTTTCATTTTTGACGACGGAATTCCCGGCGCCCTTGAAATGATTGCTTTTACAAATAATATATGGGTGAATGGAAAAGAGGTAAAGGAAAAGCTTAAATGGGACATTTCGCCTAATGAAGGTATGTTTGATGTAGAAGTAAAGCAGCCTACCGAGCACGGCGGACATACAGCGGAATTCAGAGCAGATAAAATGCCTGATACGAATGATAAGTTTGGCAAAAAGATAGTACGGGCTGAATTTAAGAATGAAAAGTGTGACTGCGAAAGCGAAGAAGCAGAGGCAAAAATATTCTTCTGGAGAGACGCCTATAACAATCCTAATCCTTACGACAAAATGCCTAACTGGGCATATTATTGGTCTCAGACAAAAGCCGGCGTGCGGGGAGTGCCATTTAAGGTGGTCAAGACAATGCCGCCACTAAAAAAGATGTTTAATCTCTGTATTGGGGCATATGTAGTTGAAGGCGATCCTAACGTGCCGGCTCAATACGCTTATTTTGATGATATCATATATCTTACTGAGAGGGTTGCTAAGTTATATTCGCCGTTATATACGCCGGCTTGTATGAACAGGCCTCGCCGTATTAATCCGAAAGAGAAAGGGGATATTGAAGACAGGGGAATAGATTGCTTTGCAGTTTTGTTAAGACATGAAAACCAGCACAGAATAGAGCTTAGTTTATGGTGGGGGCCAAAGATGTCAAACTATAGCTGTGTGGAAGACCCTGACGGTGATTTGGTTCCAACCGATGTGGAGGTCAATACACCGGGCTGCAATTTCTTTTTACCAAAATCATGTGCCAGCGTCCCGGCATTTCTTCAAGATGTGGTAAGTGATGTGGAGTTAAACGCATACAATGTCGGATGGCAATGGGTGCCGGGCACTGCCGACAAAGAGGACTGGGCGTGTCCCGGCAAACAGTGTCCGATGGAGGAGTGACGGGCAGACAGATGAAAGGAATGACGGAGGCCCCGAAGGAAGGGGTGGCAAAGGACTCATGGAATACATGGGTTAAATGCCTGAAGGAGCTTGAAGCTGCGGGATGAGGACTAAGAAACTATCGTGATTTGAGATAAAAACAATAAAATACATTAGGAGGACAAAAATATGAAAATTAGTTTGTTTGCAGTGTTCAGCCTGGTAATTATTTTGTTTGCTGCCCCTTTATACGCTGTTGACATGCAGGAGGGCGAATGGGAAACAATTACTGAAATGGTAATGGAAGGAATGCCTTTTTCAATGCCGCCGACAAAGATGCGTCAATGCATCACCAAAAAAGACCTTGTCCCAAAAGGTGAAGAAGACAAAAACTGCGTATTCAAAGAGCAGAAGGCAACAGGCAATACTGTCCGGTGGACTGTTGTCTGCAAAGATAAAGATTCAACCAGCGAGGGCAAAGGTGAGATTATTTATTCGGGCAGGAATTACCGCGGCAGCATCCAGATGACGGTTACTGAAAAAGGCAGCGCACCTGACCGCATAACAATGAAAATATCAGGCAAATACCTTGGTCCATGCACCAAGGAAACCATAGCGGCGGAAAAGGAAATGAAAAAGCAGATAAGCGAAGCGGAAGCGGGCGCTAAAAAGGGTATGAAAGAGGGAGAAGCAATGATGAAAGAGGCAGAAGCAAGAATGGCGCAGAATAAAAAAGATGAAGAAGCAAGAATTGCGCAGATGAAAAAAGATGAAGAAGAAAATCGCCGCAGGGCTGAGACAATCATTGCAAAGGTGCGTGTGCCGGATGAAAGCGCTGACGCCTGTATTTTTTACGAAGATTACCCTGAAAGGAACAAAAAATGTGATAGTAAAATGGGAGAACTAAATCTGAAGGCAGGAAAATGGGAGACTTTCTCGGAGAAGGCGGCAAGACGTCACACTCAATCAAAAGATCACAATGTGCAAGAATTCTCCACTGTCAAAGCAACCTCTGGGATAGTTTGTTTGACACGGGAATGGCCGCTTTACGGCGTAGGAAGCGAAGATAAGAGGGAACCTGCCTTGTGCGGCGGTGGGCGGCAAATCGCAATAAAGCGGAGCGGAAATAAACTTACATGGAAATATCAGTGTAGCGGAGCCGTCACTGATGGATCCGCCATAACAGAAGGAAAAGGCGGGGTCACATTCAGCGGGGATAGTTACGAGGGCGGCATTATCGTTAAAACGTCCACCAAAGCTGATTGGGACTCAAGCACGAAGACGGAATATACATATACAAGCCTCTCCGGACGCCTTATTGATGGACGCCTTATTGATGGACGCTTTAGTGATGAACGCTTTAGTGATGATGCTGGCGGCAGATGTGCAGGACGGGCTTTTACCACTACTGTGGAAAGGAGTCGCACTTCAGGGAAAGAGACTGAGAAAGACGCGGCTGAGAACCCTGTAAAATCCATAAAAAAACTGTTTGGGTGGTAAAGGCATTACATGACGGCAGTCGGACTCAGGCAATATTTTATAAACATCTATGCCGTGATTCTGACTGCCGTTTTTGCAATGGCTGCTCATGCAGTCACCGACCCTTTCCCTGATGCTGCAAGGTCTTATGCCTTATATGTAAACGGGCAACTGCTTTGGGCGCATAAGCCCGAACTAACTGTGCCGCCGGCAAGCCTTACAAAGATAATGACTGCGATTATCGCGCTGGAGCGAACATCTTTAAACGACATTGTTACCGTAAGTAAAATAGCAGCAAAAGAAACAGGAACAAAGATCAATTTGAAGGCCGGGGAGAGATATTATGTCATTGACCTTCTGGCGGCATCGTTAATCCATTCGGCTAACGATGCCTGCCGCGCGCTTGCAGAGCATGTCAGCGGCAATGAAGTGCGTTTCGTAAGGCTTATGAACAAACGCGCCCGCGATCTGGGCATGAAAAACACGCGGTTCAGCAACGCCTGCGGTCATGACAATAAAAATCAATACTCAACAGCAGATGACATGGCAAGGCTTGCCTTCTTTGCCTTTAAAAACGAGACCTTTACAAAGATGGTGAGTCTTGCGGCCGGAACGATAAGCACAGCAGATGAACAGCAGACATTTCATCTTGAAAATACCAATGCGCTCATAGGCCGTTATTCCGGAGCAATCGGCGTTAAGACAGGGTTTACAGCACAGGCAGGCAAATGCCTTATTGCCCTTGCGGAGCGAAACGGAATAAGAGTGATGCTTGTTCTTCTAAACGCTCCTGACAGGTGGTGGAAGGCAGTGGAGATGCTTGACCTCGCCTTCCTTACCGCCGAATATAACAATGCAAAGCAATGACAGGACAGAGCCATATTCTATTTTTGACAGTTTCTGTGCTTGCAGTATATGCCAATTCTTTCTGGGGCGTTTTCCAGTTTGATGACTACAATGTAATCGTTTACAACAAAACAGTTCATTCCTTGCAGGCATGGCTTGCGGACCTGCCGCATGGCATACGGCCGCTGCTGAAACTCAGCTATATGCTCAACTGGACTTCAGGAGCAGGTTTATTCGGATTTCACCTCGTCAATATCTCCATACATACGGCAAATGTCATAATGTTTTACTTCCTATTTTTGAGGATTACTGCTGCGGTTATGAGAGGAGAAGACAGACAATTGCACATGGCGGCATTTATAGCCTCGCTCTTTTTTGCCATTCATCCTGTTCATACTGAAGCGGTAACATATATCAGCGGTCGTTCTGCTTCATTAATGGCAATGTTCTATCTTGCATCGATTCTTACTTATCTGAAGGGCGTTGGGTATGTAAGTAAAAGCGGCAGGATTTTGCTGCTTTATATTTATTCCCCGCTGCTCTTTATCTTGGCAGTTCTCACGAAAGAAACTGCCGTAACCCTGCCGTTTGCCCTTCTGCTCATCGACAGGATGCGGCAAAATGAAAAAACTCTGTTCTCTGCTGTGAAAAAGCAGGCAGTTCACTGGCTGCTTCTCATCTGTTTGCTGTTTGCCCTCATAGCTCATCCTAATCACGGAAGGCTGCTTGAATTCAGCTTTGATATCAGGAGCATGACAGATAATGTCCTGACACAAATACACGGTATCTCATATCTGTTATCCCGTATTTTCATGCCGCATCGCCTGAACATAGATCCCGGCCTGCCGGTCGTTACATCATGGACGCCACTGCTGGCTGCGGAGGCTGCTCTGCTTTCATGTCTCCTGCTGGTCGGCATTCTAAGCTTTAAGAGAAGGCAGTGGCTTGGTTTTGGCATCGCCTGGTTTTTTATTCATCTGATACCGACGAATTCTATCGTTCCCCGCCTTGATGTGGCGAATGAGCGGCAATTGTACCTTGCTGCGCCGGGGCTGTACCTCTCCCTTGCATACGGGGGAAAGAGGCTTCTTGCTCTGCTACAGCGGAAGAGCCGCGTATATTTAAAAGTGGCGACGGCGGTAGTTACAATCTCAAGTATTGCTCTTGGGTCCCTCACCATTGCCCGCAACCATGTTTACCGGAATGAAATTGCGATGTGGGAAGACACAAAAGAAAAATCCCCCTTCAACGCTCGCGTGCACAACAATCTCGGATATGCCTATTTTCTTGCGGGAAGGCTAATAGACGCTGAAGCGTCATATATTGCGGCGCTACGATTGAAACCTGATTATACGCTTGCCCGCAACAATCTTGTACATATTAAGGGGAAAATGGATTATAGTAAGTAACGCCGATGTTGATATAAAAGGATAAGGCGGTGCACGTCTAATGCTGCAAGGGATGGAGAGCCGGAAGGCGGGAATTAAAGGGGACGTCTAATATTGCAAAACCTTAAATGACGGAGCACAAAAGAGATCAATAAGCTGGACAAAGCAATCAATTCATTATACGATATAGTCAAACAACAGTAGACAGTGTCTATGATTAGTGTCAGTCAAGAAATATACTGACACTGTCACTGAACACTGCCACTAAAAAAGGAGGAGTTATGGCAATAGTAGACATCATAAGAAGCGCTATGCTTGCAGGATTCGGAGTGCAGGAAAAGGTCAGGGAATTCATAGACGAACTCGTTAAAAAAGGCGAGCTCAGTGAATCTCAGGGGGCCAAGCTGGTGAAGGAATGGTCTGAAAAAGCGGACAAGAATGCTGAGGACATATCAAAAAGCCTGAATGAACTTGTTCATAAGGCCCTTGAAAAAATGAGTCTGCCGTCAAAGGATGAAATCGCCAGGCTCAAGGAGCAGGTTGATGCGCTTTCTGAAAGAATCAAAAAACTCGAAGAAACCGGCAGGCAGAACCCGTAAGGCCCTTTCATGCCCTTCAGTTTTCTCAGGTTCAGAAAAAGCGCCCACAGAATCAGACAGATCACGAATGTCTTTCTCAAGTACGGCTTTGGACAGATTATTGATCAGATATATCTGAGCAGATACATCCCTTTCAAGACAAGGTTAAAGTCCTTTGGAGCATGGCCTGCACTGAAAGGACCAACTGTTCCTGAAAGACTCAGGATGGCATTTGCTGAATTAGGGCCATCATTTATAAAACTTGCCCAGCTTCTTTCCTCAAGACCTGATTTAATTACAGTCCAATTTGCCAATGAATTTAAAAAACTTCAGGACGAAGTGCCGCCCTTTCCTGCTTCAGAGGCCAAGAGAATAATAGAGGAAGAGCTAAAATCGCCTCTTGATCAGATATTCAGCTATTTTGGTGAAGCCCCTATTGCAGCGGCATCCATAGCCCAGGTTCACAAAGCCACACTCCTTGATGGTTCCAATGTGGTTGTGAAGGTGCAAAGGCCTGATATTAAAGAACAGATAGAATCAGATATATATATCCTCCAGACTATTGCACGACTTCTTGATAAACATGTGCCGGAGAGCAGATTTTTTAATCCTCTGGGCATTGTAGAGGAGTTTTCGAGGACAATAAGAAAGGAGATGGATTTTGTAGAGGAGGCAGGAAACTGCAGCAGGTTCAGAAAAAATTTCCAAGACAGCCCTGATGTGTATATACCTAAAATTTATTTGGAATATGCAACAGAGAGAGCGCTCGTGATGGAGATGATAGAGGGTGTAAAAATTGATGATATAGCTGTCATAGATTTTATGGAACTTGACAGAAAAAGGCTCGCAAAGATTGGCGTGGGCGCTTATTTCAAGCAAGTGCTTGAACATGGTTTTTTTCATGCAGATCCTCACCCGGGCAATATCTTTGTTATGGGCACAGAGAAAATTGCCTTTGTGGATTTTGGAATTGTGGGGAGAGTCTCTGATGAGCTAAAAGAGGCGATGGCAGATACATTTCTTGCCCTTATCAATAAGGATTTTGACAGACTTATAGATCAGTATATCGAACTTGGCATAGTTCCTGAACACATAGATATTGATGTCTTTAGAAGGGATTTTAAGGCTGACCTTATAGATTTTTTAGAACCACTTTACGGGTTAACATTAAAAGAAATAAATTTTGCCCAGTATCTTGACACAGTTACCCACCTGGCTATCAGGCATAATCTCAGGATACCTTCAGACCTGCTTTTGATTAATAAGGCCATGCTTATTCTCGAAAACATAGGCAGACAACTTGACCCTGATTTTGACTTTATTGCAGAAGCAGAACCGTATGCCTCTAAGCTGATCAGGAAAAGGGTAAGTCCTTCGAGATTTTATGATAGGGCAAGAAAAAATATAATGGAGCTAGGCGACTTTGCATTTCTTTTTCCAAGACAGCTTAAGCAGATAATTAAAAAGACCCTGAAAGACGACATTCAGGTAAAGATGTTTCATGTAAACCTGCCTGATTTCATAAAGGATATGGATAAGTCAAGTAACAGGATTGCCTTTGCCCTGATTGTGAGCGCCATGCTTATAAGTTCTGCAATAATGCATGCAACAAAGGTTCCTCCAATCGTATTCGGCATTTCTCTCTTTGGCACGTCTGCATTTGCAATAGCGTTTATCATGGGGATCTGGTTGATTATCTCCATTATCCGGTCCGGAAGGTTGTAATTTGCGTAGTTACATCTGATTATATTTACCGCTCAGGGCATTGGCCCTTATCTTCAACAGTTCAAAGAACATAATCAGGGGATCACTCATTATTTTAACCCTGGAAAAGGGTGAATTTATCCATCGCACAGGCGCCTCTTTAATCTTATTCCCTGCTTTTTTAGCAAGATAGAGTACCTCCACATCAAAAGAAAAACGGTTCCTCGCTGTTTAGAGTGGGTAAGATTGAAAAGGGTATGAGTGGAGGGGTTAAAATAGAGCATTATGAGAGATACAGATCTTTTTCAAATAGCGTTGGGGCTGACACCCCCGTGGCAGGTGTCGAGTGCGGAATTC
>CAMTXX010000054.1:0-18195 GCA_947085825.1 uncultured Nitrospira sp.
AGACTTTCTAAACACTTTACCCACTCAGTTTGAGAAAGAACCACTTTTTTACGAATAAACCCATTTTCCTGTCTCTGTTTTCGAGAGTAATGGGTCTGCGACAAAAATGTGGGTAAATTATGTAGGGGCGGGGTATCCCCTGCTTAAGGCACCTACTTCTGGGCCCTGGTTTTTGGGCGAGGGCATGGGCATGGATACATGGGCGAGGAGACCTCGCCCCTACGAGAAACAATAAATTTACGCATGTTACCCATAAATTTGTCGCACACCCGAGAGTAATGCTATTTCTTGCCCAAAATAATTATTAAATAGTAATATATAAATAGTGAAATTTTTTATCTCAAACAAATTTTGCGCTTTTGGGCAGCTAAAAAATAATTTTCGTTTATGACATCAATGAGACAGAACTTTTTAAAACGCTTCTTTATATGCTTATTTCTGCTTTCACTTATCTTTGGCGGCGGTCATGCCCATGCCCTTGACCAGCAGGCCGCGTATGAGGCCAACAGATACAAACTTCTGTCTTACCTTATCCGCGAACACCTTGAGGCAAAGCACTTCTCACGTAAAATCATTGATGACAAAGTCTCGGAGGCGGCCTTCGGCCTTTATCTCAAACAACTCGATTCTCAAAAAAGAATGCTGCTGCAGGAAGACGTTGAAAAACTGAAGGAATATTCGAAGCTCCTGGACGATGAAATAAACTCAGGCCGGCTTGAGCTGCCGCTCGCAGGTCAGGCAATCCTCTCTGCCAGGGCGGCTGTTGTTTATGGGATGGTCCAAGAAATCCTTTCAGGGGCTTTTGATTTTTCGGAAAAAGAATTTATTGAGACCGACGTCAAGAAGCTGGATTACTGCAAAACCGATGTGGAATTAAGAGAACGCTGGAGAAAGATACTTAAATACCAAGTATTGCAACAATACCATAACCAGTTGGAAAGACATGCCCCCCTTGCCGTTGACGTTCCAAAGCCTGCGGATAAGCCGACAGTAGGCCAGACGGAGCCGTCTGAAGACAAAAAACAACCAACAGATGAAGACCGCTGGAAATCGGCACGGGAAAAGGTATTAAAAACTTACGACCGGTTTTTTTCAATGCTCACCAATGAAAAAGAAACCGGGCATTATGAACAATTCTTTTCTGCGGTAGCTAACACCTTCGATCCGTATACTGCTTATATGCCCCCCATAAACAAAGAAGACTTTGATATCTCCATGAGCGGTTCTCTCGAAGGAATAGGCGCAACGCTCAAGGAAGAGGAAAACCACATAAAAATCGTGAGCATAATAGCCGGAAGCCCGGCCTCAAGACAGGGACAGCTTCATCCCGAAGATATTATCCTCAAGGTCGGCGAGGGCGCCGGCGAACCTGTTGACCTTATCGGCATGAAGGTGAAGGACGCTGTCAGACTGATCAGGGGAAAGAAAGAGACTGAGGTCAGGCTCACGATCAAAAAACCGGACGGCAAAGTGCTGACCATACCGATAGTACGCGACATTATCCAGATAGAAGAAACCTTTGTAAAAGCTGCTACTCTCAAGGATGAAAAGACAGGCGATAATTTCGGATATATTAAAGTGCCTTCTTTTTACAGGGATTTCGAAAAAACCCGAAACGGAGGCAAGGGTCGGAACGTTGCGGATGACGTTAAGGCTGAACTGAATCATTTCAACTCCCAAAATATCAGAGGTCTTATAATAGACCTCAGGAACAACGGAGGGGGCTCTCTTGCAGATGCGGTAAAAATCGCGGGCCTGTTTATCAAGACAGGACCGGTAGTCCAGATAAAAAACAACAACGGCACGATAAACATTCTGGCAGACGAAGAACCGGATATAACTTATGCCGGACCTGTGGTCATCCTGATCAACAAACTCAGCGCCTCTGCCTCGGAAATACTTGCCGGCGCACTCCAGGACTACAGCCGCGCAGTGATTATGGGCGGTGGGCATACCCACGGCAAAGGCACAGTCCAGACAATAATAGACCTTAACGAGAATCTCCAGTTTAAGAACATGGAAGCCTATAAGCCCCTCGGCGCGCTCAAACTTACGATCCAGAAATTCTACCGCATAACCGGCGATTCCACACAGTACCAGGGAATAATACCTGATTTAGTCCTGCCGGACGTGATGAACAGCTTTAAGACCGGGGAGCAATACCTCGACTTTGCCCTGCCCTGGGACACGATCAAACCCGTGACTTATACAAAATGGCCGAAATGCGGACCTGATATTTCTGAACTTAGGGAGAAAAGCCTCAAAAGGATCACCTCAGACCAAAAATTAATCGATATACAGACCGAGTCCCTGCGCCTTGAAGAAAAGCAGAAGAACACGCTTAAGTCTTTGAATATAGACGACGTGCGGAAGGAGGTCGAGGAATCACGCAAATTAAAGGAAAATGCGCCGGAAACATCACATGGCCGGGCCAGATCGCAAGGAGAAGCCAAAACTCCGGAAGAGAAAAAAGAGGCATTTCTAAAAGAGGTCTCGGACGACGCTTATGTGAAAGAAGCGATATCAGTCATCAGAGACATGATAACAGCCGATCCTTCCTGCATCACGCTCACGGCAAACTGATTCCGTCTATTGCACTGGCAGCGGTTTGGTTTCAAAGACAAAATCCTGTTTTGCCTCTCCGCCGTTGCCGTCGCTTACTGATACGGCAAAAGTTATTTTCCCCTGAAAATCCGCAGGCATATTCCAGCGTATCATTCCTGTTTTCTGATCTATATTCATGCCTGCCGGCGCGGCTTTAAGGGTATAGGCAAGCGTGTCTTCATCCGGGTCAACAGCCTTAAACTGATACGTAAATAAATTGCCTTTCATAATGAAGTCTTTCTTTTCTATTATCATGGGCGGGAGGTTCATTATCTCTCTTTTCATGACAACAGGAATGCCGTATTTCTCCCCGTCAAAGGCCCTGAGCTTAATCGTGATCTTGTCCCCGCGTTTGATTGTTGCTGCAATCCGCCTTTCGGTTCCCGCCGGTTCGCCATTTTTTGACCATTCATATGTGATGCTGACCTCATCACCGTCAACGTCGCTTCCTGAGACCTCAACATATAATGTATCTCCGGGTTTAAAGACCTCCGGCATGATCCTGATTTTGGTGATTTCAGGCGGGGTATTCACAATATTTACTGTATTGGACAAGACCTCTTGCCCCTGCACAACCGCTTTTGCCCTTATATTGCCGCCTTTTCTTATATCTAAAGGATTGGGACTATTCACCACCTGCCCGTTTACAACCCATTCTATCTTTGCATCGTTGAGGGCAAAACCTTTGGGAAGTAAATTCAATGTTGTATTACGGTCTGCTTCTGAGGGCGTAATTTCAAGTGAATACTGCACGGGAAGAACAGCCGAAGGAACAGACGTCCCGATGACGCCGCTGCCTGTGCCCTCTGAGGGTTTTTGCAGACTCACCTCCGCAGGTTTTTCTTTGGAGCAGGAGAGGAGAAAAGATAATGCCATTAGGCAGATTAAAAATTTGTGCATTGATATATTGATATAAGGAGCGCTCTATCCATTTTTTTGAGGATTACATCAACCTCATTGACCTGAGTATCTCTGCAAGTCTTGGCTCTGCCTTCGCATATTCTTTTAGAGCCTTCTCTATCTTCTCTAAACCTTCTTCAATCTTCTTAAACCTCTTGCTTCTCTCAATAATACGCCTCTCCCATGCGATATAGTAAATGATGCCGATAATCATTGCAATTAAAATCGCTAAAGGAAGATATTTAACCATAAGCTTATAATTCTAAAGTCTCCTTTACAGTAATCCTGCCTCTTTTAATACCTCTGCCATTCCCGGCTCCTTCTTGGCATACTCTCTTAAAGCCCTTTCTACCCTTTCTTCTTTTTCCTCAAGTTCCCTATTTTTCTTAATTGCAGGGGCGAGGGCTGTACGCCTGTCCCAGATCACAAAACCGATCAGGACAAAAATACCGCCAATCACTACGTATATGAGATCTCTTAAGCCCTGTACATCACCCCTTAAATCATCAATCCTCTGATTGACACTCTTATTGACATCATCAATCCTCTGATTAATCGCCTTCTGGCCCTCTTCAAGTCTCAAAAGTCTGTCACGGTCATCCTGTGTAAAAGGGATTTCCTTTGCGCTTGCAGAACCCCCAGCAACTATATCGCCTGCAAAAACAGCAAATAATAAAAAGAGTATCACAATTCCTAGTTTCATAGAAATAACATTATCATAATTCATATCAGCTGCCTATTGAAGATAATTTCCCCTTCATGGTATCTATCACCTCATTAATGTCAATTCTATGCGAAGGAAACACTTTGCCTTCTTCATGCCTATGATAAGGAAAGGTTTTTAAATTCCTCCAATGGGGGCTGTTGTCCCATCTGATTATCAATTCGCCATCCTCTTTCTGCCAGTGATAAGAATATTTCTCGTAATTTATTGTATGTAATTCTGTGATATACAAAACCGACCCACCTAAAAGCTTTGCTCTTGCTCTGATTAACCTTACCGATTCTTCATCAACAAGCTCAATAATATCAACAGTGCTAAACAGTTCAGACTGTTTTAATGCTGAGATTATTCCATGCAATCCCTTAGTTCCTCATATTTCTTCTTCCATTCTTTATATGCAAGTTCATATCCCTCCCATATAAGCAGGTCATCCCACCTTGAGAAATTTTCCTCGGACGATTCCGTCTGTTTCTTGAAAGATTCAAAGTCTGTTTCTTTCTTGTCTTCCATCTCTTTACATTTACTACGGTAATATTCCGCTTTGCCAAACGCCTTTTCTGCCAGCAAGCCGACAATTTCCTTCTTTGAGACAGAATTAGCTGTATCACTCGGCAATTTAATCTTGATTTCCTTTAACGCGCTACTCTGCATATTAAATTCCTTTTGCAACTCGGTTTCGAGTCGCAACGACCAGAGCTGCTATCACAATTCCTAGTTTCATAGAAACAACATTATCATAATTCATAAATGAAAGCAATTAATACGGGTGTGCGACAAATTTATGGGTAACATGCGTAAATTTATTGTTTCTCGTAGGGGCGAGGTCTCCTCGCCCATGTATCCATGCCCATGCCCTCCCCAAAAACCAGGGCGGGGATACCCCGCCCCTACATAATTTACCCACATTTTTGTCGCAGACCCATTAATACTGATAAAGAACAGACAGCTTTGCCCTTTCAGCCGGATTGGCTGCATTCTGCGCGTCTATCTCGATGGTATACAGATACGGCCTGCTCACCACAGCCACTTCACCTGCGCCTGCAGATACAACCCCGCCTTTGATCAGTCCTTCATCACCGCCTGAATTGCCTGCAATGGTATCGACAATCTTTGAAAATACCCGATATTGCTGAGGCGCTGTCCCGAGGACAAAAGTCATGTCATATGTGCTTGAAATTCCGGGGATAATGTTGAGTGAACTGTCGCAGTCTGACCAACACGAAGTTGGAAGATTAAGCTTTGCCGCTATACCTGTATAATCTGTAAAATCAGTACATGCGGGATTTTTTTTGCATATTGTTGGAGTCGTAGTGTCAAGGGTTAAAGCAGCGACAATCGCAGGATCAAGCGGGTTCCCTCTTGCCGCAATGAGTTCATACGAAATATCCGCACCGCCTACGCCGGCCTCAAGCGCTGTTTTATATCTCTTCTGCATGCCCGATATCTGCGTCCCTACTGTAAGCATATATATCAGCCCTGCCATGATTGCAAGCGCGATTACTGATAGCAGCAACACCATTACAAGGGCAATGCCCTTCTCGTTGGCATGATGCCCGATGTATGATGTATGATTATCCTCTATCCTGCATCCTGTATCTTGTATCTTGTATCTTGTCATCTTCCCATAGCCTCTCTTGTTTTTAGCATTTTCATTTTCAAATCAAAAATATCCTCCTTAACAACCTTCCATCCATGTTCGCTTTAAATTCACCCTCATTCCGCGTCTGGTTGAAGGCGGTGTTATGCCGCCGTTAATTCTAATTTGTCTTTTGTAATAATAGGCAATCGCACAGGAGCAAAGAACTTTTCAGGGTACAAATAATCCTCGCCGGATTCATCAACAACTCTTATCTGATGATGTCTTTCGGCTGCCCTATCGGTCAATACCTCGTATAGTTTCCTAATTTCCAGTGATGCCTCATAGCCGCGATTCTCGACGCATAGCATAAAATGTTTTCTCATAGTCATGACCTCATAAATTTTTTAATTTTCATTTCCTTTTTCCCAAGGCCGTGCCCCTCGTACCAATGTACTTCCGCTTCGAGCACAGCGCCATCCTCCAATTGCACATGACAAATGCCTTTTAATTTTCTCCAGTTTGTTTTTCCGTACATCGTGTTTAATCTGTTGAAATTTTTTATTCCATGACCAACTGCAATGGTTTCAATGTCCCTGACAGTCCCTTTTATCTTGAAATACATTTTAAAATTTTAACTGTTTTTATAAATATTTTCATAGGCATAACACCGTCTTATCTCTTGTTCGGAATCGTCAAACATGCATCCTGCCATACCTCACCTCAGATTATTCGGTTTCACAACTAATGTATATACCTTCCACCTGTAGTTCTGCCAACCTGTGCCTATCTCTGTTGAAAGATTAAATGCACGCCCCAGAGAGACGCCGACATCTTCAGCGAGATTTATCGTCTGAATGGAATGTGTATAATTTACATCCCTCTGACCTTCATGGGCAAGGATATAAACTCTCACCTCTCTCACCTGTTCTCTTATTTCTTGAGCATCGATAATTCCATTTCCATTAGTTTCGGTAAGTGTGGCTAAATTATCCGTGTAAACACCTGTATCTCTACGATAAACCACCTGCATATCAGCCACGCAGTCAAGGAGTGGCAATGGCGCCATTCGCTGGCCATTATCCTGACTGATAACAGCTTTTCTTAATACTCCTGTATTAGGCGCACATCTGTCTGGGACATTATCCAGGGCTGGATCGGTATCTGCCCTCCAGATATAATAATCCGCCCTGTTAAACGGCATCCTGAGATTGGTGTCACTGTCAATACCGTATATAAAACGCGTTTCCACAGCATCAGGCGGATCAAATGGGTCAGTATTGTTATAAGTCGTCCACCAACTTCCGCTGACAACCAGAGACTGTCTTGTGGCATCATCACTTGTCCCAGGAGAAATAACAATTACACGATCGGTATTAGCAAAATCATCGGCTGCTGTCCCCCATGTCCTTTTTTTAGGAATATCCGTCCTCAGGCGGGTCCATCTCTGCGCAGCTGTATTGATTGCAACATTTACAGCTTTTATTACAAGATAATCAGAGCCATCAAAGATGTTGCTGGCATTGCCGGTAGTATTATTGAAATCTGCATTATTCCCGCTTAAAATTGCCCTCGGAGCTCCGCAGGCAGGACATGCGGAGCCAGCGCAACTCGCCTTGACAACTCCATTGCCGTCATTGAAATTTGCAGGGTCGGGTGTAATAGTAGATAGTGAATCTGCTTCGCAGTAACCTGTAAGATTAGTCCAATTAGCAACACCTGTTACATTCCACGGCAATCCATATCCTGCGCTTTCAATATCCCGCCTCATAATTTCAAGCCCGACAACACCCTCAATGTTCGTCTCTGTTATCTTTGATTGTTGCTTGAACTGGGTCAAAAGTCCGGTGAAAACCTGCGAAGCCGCTGCGATGACCAGGACAAAAACAACCATGGTTATCATCAACTCAATTAGGGTAAAGCCTTTTTTGTTAGTGAACAGTGAACAGTGAATAGTGAATAGTTTTCTTATGATAGCCGATAGCTGATTGCTGAACACTGATAGCTGACTGCTGACTGCTGCTCGCTGATAAATCATTGTCTCCTCACTATTGATGTAATTGAATGCGTATATGGATTTTCCTTCCAGTTCCATGTAACAGCTATGGTAACCTGCCTGTTGTCTGCTCCTGCCCCGGCGATAGTTCTTGTCACATTGTACTGAAAATTCGCTATATTTCTGATATTTCTCAGAACCTGTGGTTGTGCAGTGGGACCTCCTATTGTCAGGCTGTCAAACGCCGTATTCCTCGCCTCATCCATCCTCATCTCTGCAATATTCACCGCCTCGTCCCTCAGGACATTCGTCATGTTCGCATCAATGCTTACCAAGGCCGTCTGCATCAGGGCGAGAAAGACCAGGAGAAGGATAACCAGGGCGATCATGACCTCAACAAGTGAAACGCCTTTTTTGTTAGTGAACAATCGTTTAAAAAAGTTCGAAGTTTTTTCACTCTGACCGCTGATTGCTGATTGCTGATAGCTGATACTTTTCTTATTTAACAACACAAGCCGTCCCCCACTGTCCTATATTTATTCTTGTTGGAGATATTACTATACAGTCATAATCAGGATTATTATCGCCGATAGTGAAACGAATAGTCCTCGTAGATGGAATAGCTGGATCAAGCAAAACAATCCCTCTTGTATTCATAATAATGTTCCCCGTCCCTGACGCTACAGGATATTGCAATGTCTTTGGATTTGCAAACCCCGGGATCGGATTGCCCTCTTCGAATACCTGGTAGTTATTTGCATTCACCGCCACAGTATGTTCCCTGTTTCTCTGCATCGCCCTTGCCCTTGCATTCATAAGATCAACGTACATCTCCTTTGTCTGGCTCTCTATCCTGTAACCGCCGACCCACCCCACAAATGAAAACCCGAGGGCAACGGCAAGAATGCCGATGATTGAGATGACGATTATAAGCTCTATTAATGTTATGCCTTTGTTTTTCATGATTAACATTTTCACGCTCTAAACTTCAATAAGCATCCCCTCTTTCTTTATCTCCCATACGAGAGGGTCTTCATCAACAAAGGTATCGGGTCTGAAAGGAACAGGTTCTATTCTGTCATCTATTTCAGATGCTATCACAGTTAAACGAACGCGTTCATCAAAACGGTCATAATCAAACTCAGATGAAATTACAGCAACATCAATGTCGCTCCATTTATGCTGAACCCCTTTTGCGTAGGAACCGTAAAGATATGCTGCTACAATATTTATTCCTGTTTCATTCAATTTATTGAGAAATCTTCTAACAGTGTCTATTATTACAGCATCGACTTCAGCCATTGAAAAACCTCCTTTGTAATGCCTCATTCCAAGCAGCTTTCAAGCTGACACCTTACCACCCCTACCCCTCCTAAAATAGGAGGGGAGCTTGGGAGCTTTTGGGTATCAACAACTCCCCTCCTTTGTTAAGGAGGGGCCAGGGGTGGTAGTTTTAGTGCCATCTTGATTGCCACCTGTAATGCCTCCGCAGCTTCCTCTATCCAAAAATCTCTGACTTTTTCTATATCCATTTTATTTTGTAATTCCCTGTAATCTTGCCACAGGGAGGTTCATTTTATCTTGCCCACTGTTCAACTCGTTTGAGAAGTTCCTCTGTAGTCAATAATCTCCCTTCCTCCGCGTCTTTAAGCCCTTCCAAAACTTGACCGATAAAGTTTATTTCATACATGATATCATCCACAGAACACTCATTGGGCAATTGCTTTATGGTTTCAATAGCGGCCTCTTTGATTGTATCCATTAGATACCTCCTTCACCCTTCATCCTGTTATGCCACCAGCACTACCGGTTCCATCAGTCTTGAATAAGCAGGCTTCAACCCTTTTATGCGGACGCAGACCACTCTCTGTTCCTTCTCCCTCTGTTTTTCTGCAATTTTCCGGCTCCAGGCATTGTAATCTTCGTCCCCCTCTACCTGCAGAACTATCTGAGCATTCCGTGGTATTTTCCTGGCGAATCCAGGGTGTTCAACAATATATCTAGCGAATTCAGCAACAAGTATCGCTTGTTTTTTTTCCATAAACTTCATGGCCTTGCTCCTTTCATAAAACGCTCTATATACTTCATCCAGTTTTCTTTAATATCTTCGTCTGCTAATACAAGTGCATCTTCGAGAGTCATGCTGAGCTTCTCCTTTTTCTTCTCCCCACGCTTATCGTAATAGTCAATGTGTGGAAATCTATGGGCACAATCATATCTTATCACTGGTTTCCAGCTTTGTTCAATAAACGCCTCAATCTGGACAACAAATGATTTGATTCTGCCTCTCTCCGCTTCATGATAATGCCTCTTTCTTGCATTTTCTCCCAATGGGATAACATATTCAACAATATTCATCTAAAATCCTGTCTACTTTTTATCTCTCTTAAACTTCAATAAGCATCCCCTCTTTCTTTATCTCCCATACGAGGGGGTCTTCATCAACAAAGTCCTCAGGCCTGAATGTAACTGGCTCTATCCGTGAGTCAATATCGCATGACAGTTTCATCAGACGAAACCCTTCTTCAAAGCGGTCACCGGTAAATTCGGAAGATATGACTGCAATATCTATGTCACTCCATTCATTTGCCACGCCTTTAGCATAAGAGCCGTAAAGGTATGCAGATTCGATACGGATGCCGGACATAGCCAGTTTATCAAGAAATTTTCTTATTGTTTCTATTATTGCAGTATTGATTTCAACCATTGAAAAACCTCCTTTGTACTGCCTCATTCCAAGTAGCTTTCAAGCTGACACCTTACCACCCCTACCCCTCCTAAAATAGGAGGGGAGCTTGGGAGCTTTTGGGTATCAACAACTCCCCTCCTTGGTTAAGGAGGGGCCAGGGGTGGTAGTTTTAGTGCCATCTTGATTGCCACCTGTAATGCCTCCGCAGCTTCCTCTATCCAAAAATCTCTGACTTTTTCTATATCCATTTTAATTTTTCATTTTGCATTTTCTCTTCCTGTCTCCTGTCTCCTGTCTACTACCTACTGTCTACTTTTTACCTCTCCCTCACATGTATCACCCTTTTCACAGGCGCAGAGGTTTTAGGTGTTAAGCCTTTTTAGCATGTTTAATAGCATCTCGCACTACTATGCCTATCCCAATGATAAACACAACAAAAGCAATTATAACAAGCCATTCCATAAACAATTAAAACGGCAAATCCTCTGGTCCAAAAACTAAAATTCCCTTCGGAGCCTTTTCCTTCATTTCCTTGTCTTTTGTCAAAAGAGGAATACCGTATTGTTCTGCAACCTGTAGCACTATAGCATCACCGCCTCTCAATCCGGTTTTGACTCCCAACATAGATGCCCTTTCAGCGACCTCAAGCGTTATATCTAACCAGTTGAGAGAAGGTAATCGGGCCAGGTTTCTGTATACAGCAGCAGCAATGCCCTCATCATTTGTTCTTCTTTTTAAAACACACGCGGTCTCAACTAAAACAAGCGCAGGACACAAACCCTCAATATCAAAATTCAATATCATCTTGAATATCGGATAGCATTCGGCATGAAAGCAATCTTTGGGGTCCAAACTACTGACCAAAATATTGCTGTCTATCACAAGTTTCATCTTTGCCGCTCCAGATGAATATCCTTAACGCTATCGCCTCCAGCAGAGGATTCTCCGATTTTTTCAATTAATTTCGAAAATAAGTCTTTCCATTTATCACTGTTTAACCCCTCAGCAGACAGATAAGGGAGTGTTTTCGTAATGCCGTATTCCATTGCTTCACCTGAAGCAAATTTGCTTTTTTTCAAATACAGATCCCTTTCAAGCTGTTTTATTTCATTAATAATTTGAACCTTCTGTTCTTCTCCCATAAATACCTCCTAATTATGGATAGACATATTTGTTCTTTAAGTTATAGCTTATTATTTCATGCTTTCCTGCTATCGCCCAAACATACGCTCGCTATCCATTTAAAATGCAAAGATGGATGAAAAGGATTTTCTCTCCACAGATTAAAGGCTTTTTTAGTTCTGGTTTTAATTTCACCCTCAAGTCCTCCATACGCTCCCCAGAAAGAAGGCAAGGTTGCAGACTTCATAGCCTCTCATAGTCAAAAGGGGCGGCCTTTCCTTTTTTTATTTCTTTCCTGACTTTTTTAGCAACAGTTGACATCTGTGGTTGTGTTTTTTTAAACAAGTCATCCCATTTCATCTCATCTTTTAAATCAGCGATATATTCACTCAAGTGGTCTGCTATTCGTTCTTGAATGACTTCCGGCAGAGCTTCTACCATTTTATTAATCGTTACCATTGTCGCAGTTAACATTGAATGCTTGCCTTTTCCGTCCATTTTATCTTGCCCACTGTTCAACTCGCTTGAGAAGTTCCTCTGTAGTCAATAATCTACCTGGAGAAATTCACTTCCTTGTCCGCTTGAAATCCGTTAGATCCTGAGGATTGAACACTATGCTCCTGCCTATTCTTCGCGACTTCAGCGACCCTTCCGTCACCCAGCGTCTGACTGTGATTTCCGCAACATCGAGATACTCAGCAGCCTCCTTTATCGTAAAGGGTTCACCGAGGTCTTCGAATACTTCAGCGTGAGTATAAAGGTCCTTCTCAAACCCCTGCCTCGCAATTACCGTAAAAAGCCGCTCCCTTTCCTTCACCGGCATTTCGAGGATTTCCCTGTAGATCTTCTCTGCTGTTATCATTTCTAATCCGCCTCCTTCAGGTAGCTTTTCAGTTCCTTATAAAAGTTCTCATGAACGCCTATCATGTAAAACACGATATCCTTTCTCTGGATGACATAAGCTATAAGGTATTCCTGCTTATGAAATTTGAACTTATGAACTCTGAAGCCCTCCGGATCACCTTTCTTCAACTCACCCACCTGAGGGGTTTTAAGCACCGCATACACCTCATCTTCAATAGCAAGCTGAAAAGCCCTGTTCTGCTTCTTCACGAATTTTCTAAACACCGGCTTGTATAAGGCACTCATGATTATTTCCATGATAACTCAAATCATCATTATAGTCAATATGGCATAATCCGGATACCAAGATAAATTTTCAATCTTGCCCAAATTAAGTCTTGAAAAGGTCTATTTTTGTTTTCATTTTGTCTACTGCCTACTGCCTACTGCCTACTGTCTACTGTCTACTGTCTACTGTCTACTGTCTACTGCCTACTGCCTACTGTCTACTTTTTACCGAAAGCGGCGTTTCACGCCCTCCGCTGGAGTAATTGGTTATACGGTTTCTTTAATTTCAATATCTTGGCCTGTGATGATTCTAATATGGAATCGCGCAGAAAAGAACTCGCCTTTAATATCTCTATGCCGATTAATTCACCACTTTCATTCAGCTCGGCTGTAATATTTGGGCTTAACTCAACGCTATCTGCTTCTCTTTCGTCAGAGATAACTATATGCAAAATATCTTCCTCTTTAAAATATGCCATTTTTGTTTTATCCATATATAAACCTCCCTGTTTTAAGTCTGAAATTAATTTGTTGTCGTGTAGTTGCATGAATTGTGACTGGTGATATTTCTTTTCCATGTTTCTCATATGGAATTATAACCAGTTTATCATCATGTTTGCCTACCACAATTAAGCGTTGGGTTGCTGTATCATGGTATTTTTCTGCTGAATGCCTCATATATTTTCAATCTTTAAAAGTTCAAATCCCCTTAATTCTGCTCTATACTTCCCATAGTCAGTCCATATGATTACAGACTTTTCAGGGATTCCCACATCTCCTCCAATCTTGCCATTTTTATGGCTCTTTCTCTCATCCAGGCTACTATCTACTGTTTGTTGTCTCTGTTGTCTACTACCTACTCTCTACTACCTACTTTTTTAATTACCTCTCCCTCATATGTATCACCCTTTTCACAGGCGGCGGGGTTGACATAATGGATAACCCCTGCGCAGTCGGCGGAACGCCTTCCAGCGCGCCAGACTTTCTGCCGTCTGCCAGTGTAAATGCCTTTGAAAGGTCAATCTGCTCAATAGCGCCTGTTGAGACCTGCACCAATGCCATACCTTTTAATAAAGCGCCTGGGGCCCCGCCTGTGTCATACTTTGTTGCCCATATAAAGCTCTTGCCTCCATAAGCGCATATATCAAAATAAGGTTTATATGCTGTGAAGAAAACAAGACCTGTTGTTGTTGTTAACGGGTCAGTTATAATCCTTTCTGCCCTGTAGTTCCTTGTAACATTTGTGCCGGCTTCAGTGTAGGTATAATTTCCCGGTACGTCAAGATTGATATACCAGCCATGATAACCCGCTGCAGCAGGGTCAGACGGAACATTTGCAATATTGGTAACATTTGTTAACTCACCGCATGGATTAGAGGTTGTAGGGGTAGCGCAGAAACTTCTTGGAGTAGTACAGGCAGAATTAAAACCCGAAGTAGAATAACAAGGCTCTTTCATCCCGAATATCTGCCTTTGTCCTATCGCGTCATCTGTATTTACTCCCTGCTCAAAATAATATCTCCCAGTCCCAAAATACAGCCATAGCTCTCCCCTGTTTTTATTAATCAGATGTGCAACTGATGATGTTACAGGTCCGATATTGTCCATCACAACACTCCATGCCCAGTTTGCAGGGTTAAGCGCTGTATTCCCTGTAGCGCTAATATCATTCCCATTCAGGTCTTCTTTGGTAACGAGCCTGCCAATGCCTCCGTTGGTCCACGAAAGATTAGGGCTCGTCCCCGTCATCTTCACATATGGGATATAAACCACATCGTCCTGATAATCAGGAACAGAATCAGTGTCAATCGTAGTATTGAGCATTGAACCTGCAAAGGCATTTGTTATGTCGTTGTTAGAGGCGTCTTTGGCGTCTATCGTTCTTACAAGAGATCCTGTCTTCAAATCAAGTACAAAAAGCCTCAGGTTCTGGTCAGAACGGCCCATAAACTGATAATCCGGAGAACCTGTATTTGGCCCTGTAGGCCCCGAACCGAACACAACAAACCACCTGCCATTTTTATCCTTGTCTGCAATGCTCTTGGTATTATCGTTAGGGTCTGCTTTTCTGCCGTTTATCTTCACGATCGCAGGCCCTGTAGTCGTGAACCCAAGATTTTCATTTGAAAATTCCCAGAGAAGCTGCGGGTTATTCTGGTCGGTTACATCAAGGGCAAAGTATGATGAATAACCATTGCCCGCAACAGGCGTCTTCACACAGTTAGGCATGCATGTCTCGCCTGAGGGGCAGTGTGCGTTGGTTGTGCATGCAGTGCCGGTTGTTTTTGAGCAGACGCTGTTATTGCAGGACCCAGTGCTGTTCCTACAAGCCCCGCCATATCTCATGCCGCCGATTAATATTGTCCGCCAGCTTGTATTAGCCATGTCAAGCGTGTTATTGCCGGCAGCACACTCTGCATTTGTGCCGCATTTGGTCTGTTTAGGACAATCCCAGTAATCTGTTCCTGCTCCACATGCAGCAGGCTTATTTATACTCGCATCAACAATATAAGGCGTCAGGTCAACTGTGTAAGTATGGCAATACTCTATCTCCGTAAGATATTTGAGGTAAGGGAGGACATTTTTCGGAATAAATGCCCACATCTCTTTGCCGAGGTCGCTGCCGGTCAGCCTTGCTTTTATACTTGGAGTAGCAGGGTCATTAACAAGCTCCAATGTTCCAAGTTTGACTGCATGGAGCATGCCGTCATTTCCGCCAACAAATATCATACCCCTGTTTTTATAGTTAGCAGTATTGATATAGCCCCCGGTGGTTCCGCTGCCATAAGTGGCGTCAGAGTATTTTTGATGATATGTATTCAGCGGAATCCAGGACAATATCTTAGGAGTTGAATTCAGAACATCGCCGAGCTTCCAGACCTTTGCGCCCTCTCCTGCATCTGCTGTGTCACCGTCTCCGTTCAGGTCAACAGCCACAGTTCTTTGTCTCAAACTTAATGCAGTAAAGTCTTCCCCGTGTATATACCTGATAAGAACTCTGGCATCATCTACAGTGACAGCGCCGTTGCTATTAAGGTCATCACCGGCGGCAACCGTTGTCAGATTCAGCCATGACTGCAATGCCGCTGCGTTGTCACTGTCTGCATTGACGGCATCCTGAGAAAAATTGCCTGCGAGAAAACTTGTTCCATTAATAGTTGTATAGATCTTCCTCTTGTCCCTTGTGCCGCTTCCAACAGTAACGTCTCTCTTCCACAATTCCACCCCTGCATCCCAAAGATTCTTGGTCCTTTCAAATCTTATTGTATTTATCAGAGTTGTGCTGCCGAAGTTATAGCGATCCGCCATTGTGGCGTCATCCGCATGAGAGAAGCGAAAGGTTACTTTTTTGTCATTTGAAAGATTCAATATTCTATCCGTCGGCTCTGTGCCGCTGTCATCTAATATTGTGCTGCTTGCAAATAACGGGTCAACATAATACCAGTAGTTTGTGAGCCTTCCGAGCCAGCTTGCCCTTCTGTCAAACATTCCAAGCGGAACCCTCGGGGTCTCAGGATAAAAAATAACCTGAACAAGGTTTGCGCCGCTTCCCTCGCCTGAGGCAAGCACTGACGCCGCAGTTCCTGAGGATGCGCGCCTAAGCATCTCAAGAACAGCCCTTTCCAGTGCAGCCAGCAGTTCTTCCGGTTTATCCGCTTCATAATAGAGCCCGTCGCTTATATTGGCTGCATACTGGAGTTTGGCTTTAGTGACTGTTGAAGTAGCTCCCCCGTAGAATGTGGTGTGTACAACAAAGTTCGAGATATTCTGCCTCGGAGGAGTGCCGTCAGCAGTGTAAAAATCAGTGTTAAATGCAGCGCATGCATTTCTCAGAAAGGGGTCTGTTACTGAGTCGCCTGCAATTCCGGCAGTTGTATAAGGCGCCTCATTTGGAAAAGTCAGTGAACTGCAGGCAGCCGGCATAGGTGAAAATAAGGTGCCTGACAGATCAGCGCCTGTTGTCATATAAAGAGTAAAGGACTTTCTGCACGCCCTTAATGGGTCGGTCGCCCAGCTGTACGGACTTTGCGTAGTGGCATTGTCCTTATCCTCGTAAGTTGAAGATTGTCCGTTGAAATACTGGGTGATATCCTTCATCATGGTGCCCAAAGGTGTTGCGCCGTCCTTTCCGGGTTCTCTGGATATGGCGTTTAAAAGACCTTTAATAAGGGTAGACTTATCAGTTGATGTGCAGTTGCCTCCTGAAGCATCACAAAGAATGTCCCTGTTCCTGTCAACAGACGCTGTGCTTGCCTGCCATCTTTTTATGCCAAACCGTGCAGAGTCTGCATCATACACGCCATTCATATCTTTATCCGCGAGTTTCTGAATGAGACCGAGTCTCTTTTCAATGTTTGTCGCGTCTGACATATTTGCAGGATTCTGGAGTTTAACGCCAATTTTGGCGCCGGAAACAATAAGGGTTCCGCCAGAACAAGTGGAAGTTTCGCTTCTTATCTCTACTGTTGACGGCGATGAGCCGGTGTTTTTTGTCAGACTAAAGGAGTATGTAATCCCGTCATGCACACCTGAAACACACGCAGCACCTGAGACATCGTCCCACTGTCCATAGCTTACAAGGTCGCTCAAATACGTAAAGACATCTCCGGCATCTCCCTGGCCGCTCAGTTTTGGCCAGCCAAAGCCTATGAGAACCTTACTCGAAAGATCAAGTGAACTCATCAGAGCCCAGTTGAGTATGTTGCCAGAATAACAGTTGGTTCCTGCTGCAGGCGTGCATAAAGATTTTTCAAAATATCCTGTAACACCGAACAATGTAGCCGCTGCATTATAGGTGTAGTTTGCATTTGACTCAAAAAAGCCAAAATACGACGTAGCAGAACTGTAAGCCGTTCCCTTAAATGCCCTTTTTTCTATCTCACCGCCTTTTTCATAAGCAATCATTATGTTCGGCGGAACGCCGCCCCGCATTACATAAGGCGGAATAAGGCAGTAGTTTTGCATTGTTGCGACGGCAAGCGACGGCAGAAGCAAAAGAGCTAAAAGTAAAAGAATAAAAGATGCACGATGCAGGAGGAAGGATACCGACAACCCCCTAACCCCCTTTGTTAAGGGGGAATAGGACGATGCAGGATGCCCCCCTTTAATTCCCACCTCGTAACTCCCCCTTCCCCCTACTGTAACCCCTCTCTGTTCCCCCCTTAAATTAAGGGGGGATGAAGGGGGGTTACAGGGGGCGTTATGAGGGGGAAACAACCCCCTCAATCCCCCTTTGTTAAGGGGGAATAAAAAGGGGCTGTTTCCTGTGTCTTGTATCTGCTGATTGCTGATTGCCGGCTTTTTCATTTTCTTATACCTCACAGAATAGTTCAGGGTTTTTAATAATTCTTTAGTGTCTGTGTATAAACTGCCATTTTTGTTTTTGGCCGTCATTCTCGCGAAGGCGGGAATCCAGTGTTTTCAATATGTTCTGTCCCGAAAGCTTTCGGGAC
>CAMTXX010000055.1:0-41440 GCA_947085825.1 uncultured Nitrospira sp.
ACTCAGGTCTATAGGCTGTAGTCTTTTAGACTGTTAGCAACAACAAAACATGAGATATGAGACGTGCCGGGTCCAGCACATGCTCCGTCTTTTGCCTAATAGCCTACAGACTAAATGGCTAAGCAACCTGAGTAGTTACGAATATGGAGGATATACAAAGATGAAGATTATCGGAGATCATCAATTCGGTGACAGGACAGTGCGTCTGATACAGGGAGATATAACGGAAAGAGATACCGATGCCATCGTCAATGCAGCCAATTCCTTGCTGCAGCACGGCGGAGGTGTGGCCGGAGCAATCCTCAGAAAAGGCGGTCAGATCATCCAGGACGAGAGCGACAAAATCGGCTTTACACCTGTCGGCCATGCGGTGATTACTTCGGCAGGCAGGCTGTCTGCAAAATTCGTAATACATGCGGTCGGTCCAAATATGGGAGAAGGAGATGAAGACAATAAGCTGAAAAATGCCATACTCAACACCTTCCTGCTCGCCTCACAAAAAGGCCTTCAAAGCATATCGCTGCCGGCAATCAGTTCCGGCATCTTCGGATTTCCCAAGGACAGGTGCGCAAAGATCCTTGTGCAGGAAGCTGTTTCATTCCTGAAAATGCAGACTGACAGCAGCCTGTGTCTCATAGAATTCTGTATATACGACGACCTGACGCTGGGTTATTTCAGGAAGGAATTTGAGAAACTGCGTTGTTTTTGATAAAATGGAGTTAAAATTGAAATGGAAATAAAAGCGTTGTTATTTCCTTTGTGTCACGGTGTCTATTATGAAATCCTTTATCCTTAAGAAAGACATAATCCTTAAGATACTTCACAGTGTCTGGAAAAAACAGGCTTTGTTGCCGTTGATTTTTGTCATGACAATTTTGCTGTTGTCTGTGACAGTTGCCCCTGCAACTGATGAATACAGATTGAAGCGCCTGAAAATGATTGAAACTGACATCAGGGGAAGGGGGGTAAAGGACAAGAAAGTACTCGAGGCGATGTCCAGAATCGAGAGGCATCTGTTTGTGGACAGCAGGTTCATGGACAGCGCCTATAATGACCATCCTCTGCCGATAGATGAAGGCCAGACCATATCACAACCCTATGTTGTGGCGCTTATGACAGAGTCCTTGAAGCTTAAACCCACAGACAGGGTCCTCGAGATAGGCGCCGGCTCCGGTTATCAGGCAGCGGTGCTCGGCGAGATTGTATCAGAGGTTTATACGATTGAGATCAGAAAAAAGCTCGCCGAGAAATCCGGGAAATTACTGAAGAAATTGGGGTACAAAAATATAATGGTGAAGCATGGCGACGGATACTACGGATGGGAGGAGCATGCGCCCTTTGACGCGATTATCGTGACCGCTGCTGCCAATCACATGCCTCCACCGCTGATCAAACAGCTGAAGGAAGGCGGAAGGCTTATCATCCCCCTCGGCAGCACTGTCTATTTTCAGATGCTCACCCTTGCCACAAAAAAGAAGGGCGAACTGGAGGTCGAGCAACTGGGAGGCGTGGCCTTTGTGCCGATGACAGGTGAAGTAATGAAAAGAAAAAAATGATAAACCTTTAAAAAGCATTTGGCCGCAGATAACCACAGATAAACGCAGACAAAACCAATAGTTATTGTTAGTTCTGTGTCTAAATGCTTTTTTTAGGCTTATATTTCATCCAGAGCAGGGAACAAAAAGCCAGGATGTATACCGCCATTCCGGTAAGCATCACAGTCTTAAATCCGGCAGATATCGCAAACATCACTGCAAGTATCGGTGCAAGGACAGAGAAACAGCCGTTTACTGCCATGGCCCAGGGGATTAAATTTGGTCTGGTCCTGCCGAGGAATGAAAGGCCGAGCGGAAAGGGTATCCCCATAAGAATGCCTGCAGGCATGAGGATGAAGAAGAAGGAAAGGAGCTTTGTTTTCAGTGAATAGGGGGATATTTCGTTTATCACAATAGGGAGGAAGAGGCTGTACGCAAGGATCGTTATCGAGAGGAAAAGGATTATCGCAGGTTTTTGGAATATCTTCAGGTGCTGGCTTAACAGACTGCCGGTTCCCGAACTTATAAGTACCGAGGCCAGTACGACAGCAGCGGCATAGGACGGGTTTTCGAGAGGGAGAATCATCTTCTGGACAAAGGATATCACTAGGAACATAAAGCCTGTTCCGAGGCATGCGAAGTACGCCAAAGTCAAAAAAAGATTGAGGTCGAGGCTGAGGTCGGGGCTGAGATGCTCTTTCATCCTGAACCGTATCAGCGGAAGAAGCACCAGCAGGATGCTCAAAAACATTACCTGTATGAAAATGACCGGCAGGAGATATCCCTCTTCCATAAAATACTGCCATTTCTCACCCATCAGCCGGTAAATCTCACCGATGTTTTCGAGCTTCAGGTAGTAATGGAAGAAGGGGGTTTCGTCATGGGCCGGCGTGATGTCGAAGAGGTAATCACGGATAAACTCCTCTCTCGTTTCAGGAGACAGCAGCTTAATGAAGGCATGATAGAGTTCATTTGCCGGCATTTTTATATATAGATTCGTCTCTTTTTCTGTAATACCGGGGTAGTAGACCAGGTCGAATCTCCTGTCATGTGCAAAGGCCTTTATCCCTTCGATGTCGCTTTTGGATAAAGGAGATTTTTTGAAGATGATAGTTAAGGCGCCCCAGCTCCTGATAGCAGCTATATGATCGTTGAAGTCTTTGATGCCTATATTTTCCGAAGCCTTAGCGATTGTGCCGAGAAGTCGCAGTTCTGTCCTCGGCGGCGGGATGATGAAGAGGTTTGCTGAAAGCATGCCCTCCGGATTCAAATGATTCAGGTATTTTTCGAAGGCCTCAACAGTAAAACGGTAGTCCTCTGAGAAACCGAATGAACCAGCCGGTACAGACCCTGTAAGAGAAATATCTATCAGGTCGAACCTTTGAGCAGTTGAAGCAAGGAGGCTTCTCCCTAATCCTGTCCAGGTATTTCTATCGTAGATATCTGATGAAAAGCCCCTCTGATATTCCCTGACGGATCTGATGACAAGGGGATTGGAATCAACCTTGTAAATATTCGCGGCTTTGTAATATTCCGCCTGGAGGACTGAAAGACCTCCCTTGGGCTCAAGTATCAGCGCCTCTTTTTTCAGGGAGAGTTCATAGGGCAGCGCTGAAGGAAGATACTTGAGAAAATCGAGACCCTTTTTGTCCCTGTCGTCTGTAACAGCATGGATATCACCGGCATCTATCGAGAGGCCGGTCTGCTCAGGAAGCTCTTTGAGATATTTGAAGCTGAGGCCAGGGGCGGATCTGACAGCAGGGCTCTTGAATATATCGACCCGGGTAAAGGGGCTGTAGTATGTCTTCAGGCGCTCTGCGCCGGGAAATTGTAAAGCGGTTTCGAGCGGTTTATAAGGGGATATCTGTGGGCCGATAAACTGAGGATGAACGTATAGGATGAGGAGATTCATGCTCAGGATGAAGCAGGAAGCAAGTCTGATTTTTTTCCTGCTGTATATGCATAAAACCATAGCGGAGAGCGCTGATATGTAAAAGACGATCTGCTCAGGCCCGCCTGTAGATAATAACCAGAGCGTCAGCAGAGAACCGGCGCCTGCCCCTGTCAGGTCAGCGCCGTATATATGTCCTGTTGCCCTGGTCATGGTCGAAAGCGCGGAGGATATGACCAGGCCAAAGGAAAAAAACGGGAATGAGAGGATGAGGTAATAGAGGCTGAGGTAAAGTACCTGGCTCCTGTCCCAGGAGAGCCTTGCAGGGTCGAAGGGAACGATGTTCATCAGAAGGTAACTTGCAGGTACGCTAATACAGAATAGCAGGACATAAGACTGTATATGACTTGGATCTTTCAGCTTCGGATAAACGGAAAGCAGGGTCCCGCTGGCTGCGATGCCGAGCATGGCGATGCTGATCACCATAAACGCAAAATGGTACCAGAGGGATATCGAAAATATCCTCATCAGGGTTATCTCATACGCAAGGCTTGAAAGTGAGACAAAGAAGATCAGCGGCAGTATGGAGCGTCTTTTTTCCATGGGCTATAAAAATTATAGCGCATCTCAGGACAATTGTCTTTTATAGAATGAATTTTTGTATTTTTTTATGAGGATTCAATTCCGGCAATATTTAACTCAACACCTTCCGGCTATTTCTGGTAGAATATCAGTATATGGCAGTCATACTGGTTACAAATGATGATGGTGTTCATTCACCGGGGATAACAGCTCTTTTCAATACAATGAAGAATCTTGGTGATGCTTATATGGTCGCCCCTGACCGTGAAAGAAGCGCTGCCGGCCATTCACTTACTATGCACAGGCCGTTGAAGGCCGAAGAGATCAGGGAGCGCGTATTCAGCGTAAACGGCACCCCGACCGACTGCGTCACCCTCGGCATAAACAAATTACTCCCGGTAAAGCCTGATCTTGTCGTATCAGGGATGAACAAAGGCGCCAATCTTGGAGATGATATCACCTATTCAGGGACTGTTGCCGCTGCTATTGAAGGCACCATATTCGGGGTCCCCTCGATAGCCTTTTCCCTTATCTCCGCCAAGCACTACCATTTCGAAACCGGATCTTTTTTTGCATCAAAGATAGCCGAATATGTCCTTAGCCGTTCACTGCCCTATGATACTCTTTTAAACGTAAACATCCCGAATCTCCGCAGGGAAGAGATAAAGGGCATAAAACTGACGAGACAGGGCAAACGGATATATGAAAATTCAATACAGGAGATGCTCAATCCGCGGGGTGAGAAGCATTTCTGGATAGGCGGCGGGGAAATATACTGGGAGCACAGCGGGGACACTGATATGGAGGCAGTGCAGCAGGACTTTGTCTCAATATCTCCTATACACCTCGATCTGACAAATTATGACGCTCTTAAGTTCATGAGAGAAACCTGGAAGATATCTGAAATGCTGGATGATTAACCAAAAGTAGGTGCTTTAAGCAGATGAAAAAATACGATGTGATCATAACCGGCGCTGGGCCGGCAGGGATATTTGCCGCACTGGAACTGCTCAAAGCAGAGAAGAAACTGAGGATTCTTATTCTGGAAAAAGGCAGGGACATTGATCAAAGGAAATGCCCTTCAAAGGACAGAAAAATATCATGCGCCTTATGCCGTGAATGCAACCTCCTGAGCGGCTGGGGAGGAGCCGGCGCGTTCAGTGACGGCAAGCTCAGCCTGTCTCCTGAGGTAGGCGGTTTTCTATCCCGGTATATGAATAAAGATGACGTGCAATCACTGATAGACTACGTTGACCGGATATACATCCATTACGGAGCGCCTGAGACGACTTTCGGCGATAACGCCGGGCAGGTACATGCACTCGAAAAACTCGCGTCGAAAAACAACCTTACCCTTATTCCTTCAAAGATACGGCACATAGGAACTGACAGGTGCAAAATACTTCTGAAGAAAATAAAGGAGGACATACAGCAAAAAGCCGATATCCTTTTCAGGGCGGAAGTTGCAAGTGTCATCACAGTCAAAGGCAGATACAAAGGGATACGGCTCAAAGACGGCAGAGAGTTTCACTCGGATTATCTCATCCTCTCACCTGGACGTGAAGGGTCGAGATGGCTTGAGGAAGAATCAAAAAAACTCGGCCTGACCTTACTCCAAAATCCCGTTGATATAGGAGTGAGGGTGGAAGTGCCTGCATCTGTAATGGAGCCTCTTACGAGCATCACCTATGAGCCGAAACTCGTTTTTTTCTCGAAAAGATTCGATGACAGAGTCAGGACATTCTGCGTTAACCCCTACGGAGAAGTCGTAAAAGAGTATTTGAAAGACGTATGGACCGTAAACGGCCACAGTTATGCTGAAAGAAAGACAAATAACACCAATTTCGCCCTTCTTGTCAGCACTTATTTTACCGAGCCGTTTAACGAACCGATATCCTATGGCAGATATATCGCCCAGCTCGCAAACTTCATCGGCAAAGGAGTAATAGTCCAAAGATTGGGAGACTTGCTTGCCGGAAGGCGTTCAACCCATGAGAGGATTGCAAAGGGAGTTGTACAGCCTACACTAAAAGACGCAACCCCGGGAGACCTCAGCTTTGTGCTGCCCTATCGTTATCTTACGAATATTACTGAAATGCTCGAAGCGCTCGACAAGATAGCTCCGGGGGTAAATTCGAGGCATACCCTGCTTTACGGCGTTGAGGTGAAGTTCTACTCTATGCAGTTAAAGCTTTCAAACGCACTTGAGACAGAGATAAAAAACATCTTTGCTGTCGGAGACGGAGCAGGTGTCAGCCGGGGCCTTATACAGGCATCTGCCTCGGGTGTCGTGGCTGCACGGGAAATATTAAAGCGTCAGTAACAGGTAACGCTTTAGTGAAGCGGGGAACATAACTCCCCCAGCCCCCTCTTAACTTAAGAGGGGGATTATTATTCCTCCCCTTAAAATAAGGGGAGGTAAGGAGGGGTTATGATTCTTCCACGCTTCACTGAAGCCTTACCATTAACAAGACTTGTTTCAGGGGGCGACTATGGATTATAAAGAACTCAGGGAATTGATGGTGAAAATTCAGCTCATACCCAGAGGCATCAGGGACAAAAGGGTACTTGAGGCGATGGAGCGTGTGCCGAGACATCTCTTTGTTGACAGTTCAACGATTACAAACGCTTATTCTGACATGGCTCTTCCTGTTGGCGCAGGACAGACGATCTCGCAACCCTATATGGTGGCTGTCATGACCGAACTGCTCGAATTAAGCGGCATTGAAAAAGTCCTTGAGATAGGAACAGGCTCCGGGTATCAGTCAGCTATACTTGCAGAGCTTTCTCGTGATGTCTATACCATAGAGCGGATTGCCTCACTTGCTGAAACTGCAAAAAAAATATTTCTGGATCTTTCTTACACCAACATTCACAGCAGGACTGACGACGGCACACTTGGTTGGCCTGAAGAAGCGCCTTTCGACAGGATAATCATCACCGCAGGCGCACCGGAGGTCCCCGGACCTTTATTGGAACAACTTGCAGATAACGGCATCATGGTAATCCCTGTCGGCAATCTCAATTCGCAGCAGCTTTTGAAGACCAGAAAAAGCGGGGAAAATTTTATAATGGAACGTCATACGCCCTGCGTCTTTGTTCCTCTTATCGGTCAGTACGCCTGGAAAAAGGATTACTGAAAACTCATTTGGCCACAGATTTACACGGATAAACACAGAAAAAACTTATTCTTGTAACTTATTGAAAAATCCGCGTCGCTTAGAAGGAACAGTACCCGCTGGCTTAGAAGCCCCTACTTTTGGTTAAGCGGCGCCTACTTCCGGCAAGCCGCGAAAATCAGTGGCTAATTGCCGTTTTTAGCATTATACGACTAGCAGAACAAAATCTATTTCGCAGGTCTGGACAAAGTGGCTTCGATATTATAAACAAGCCCTTCAACAAGAAAGATGATGGATTCTGCATCGAGAAATTTGTCGGCAGTAGAATCAAAGAGGATCTTCACCTTGGAAGCAAATTCAGCATCCGGCGGCCAATAGAGTATGGCAACAGGCACTTTAGGGAGCAGTTTAATATGCCAGGCCTGCTTTGTTGGAAAGTCATCCCGTGTTTCAGCCCCGAATCTTCCCAATATCTGACCCACCTTCGGCAGATCACGGTCGAACATCGCCCTCAGAGGTTCTTCACAGTCACGGATGAACGAAGAAATCTTTATCATGCCGCTCCTTAATTTGTCGTATGAGACCCACTTGCCGCTTAAATCAGACCTGCCGCCGGTCTTGATATAATGCAGGAGGAGTATCTTTATCCAGGGGGTGATAAAACCTTTTGTGCTGACTTCTCCGCCGGAATCTATCAGGAATTCTCTCCCCATGCATTTCAGCACGAGAGCATTGTCATGCAGTTCCGCCCCGATATGCGAAGCAACCTCACTGAAATCAACATCCCTTACCTCCTCTTTCAGCCTCAGGATAAGATCTTCCCGCCAGTTCGAATGAACGATCATTTTCTTCAGCTCATTCACTTCATCTTCAGGCAGGTAAGGACATTCCGGGAGTTCTGCCTCGCCCTTGAGTAAAGAGAAAGCAAAAGACATACAGCTCTTTTGTCTGCATTCCCCGCAATTTTTCTTAGGCAGTTTTTTATAAATTTCTATCGCATTCATCTGTATTTATCCCCTCATTATGGTTTGATTATACCAAATCGCGTCAAAGTTACACTGATTTGTCATTATATTGTGCTGTTCCGAGCATATCCATGCCTTGCCTTCATCTTTTAAGATAAATTTTTGTTTTTTATGATCTATATCAGAGATTGGATATGATATTATCTTTAATATATAGAGTAATAAAAGATCTTTGAATACCTTCGGTAAAAAAGATCAAATTCATTTACAAGGAGGAATATGCATATGTTTTGTTATCAATGTGAGCAAACAGCAAAAGGTAAGGGCTGTACGGTCATTGGAGTCTGCGGGAAATCTTCTGAGGTGGCAGCGCTTCAGGACATCCTTACCTATGCCTTGAAAGGTCTTTCCCTTTATGCGGTTGAAGGAAGAAAGGCAGGAGTTAATGACCGGGTTGTCAATTTATTTACAGTTAAGGCCCTGTTTTCAACACTTACCAATGTGGATTTTGATCCTGCGAGATTTTCAGCGCTTATCAACAGGTGCGTGGAACTCAGGGAGAAACTCAAAGGAAAGGTTAAAGACAAGGGTGGAACAGTTGATTTTAAGGAAGAATGTGCAGTATTTAAACCGGAAGCAACTATCGAAGGGCTGGTAAAGCAGGGAGAGGCGGTAATGGAAAAGGTGCCTGCTTCGGACATAGACCCTGATATACAATCCCTGCAGGACATACTTTTATTCGGACTCAAAGGCGTTGCAGCCTATGCCGATCATGCCGGAATACTGGGGAAGGAAGACGAGGCTGTCTATGCCTTTATCCATGAGGCCTTGGCCTCTATGACAAGAAAAGACCTCAACCTTAATGATTGGCTTGGGCTTGTACTGAAATGCGGAGAGATAAATCTCAGGGCAATGGAATTGCTTGATGCTGCAAATACAGACTCTTACGGACATCCGGTCCCTGTAAAAGTGCCTTTAGGTCATAAAAAAGGCAAGGCTGTTCTTGTTTCAGGACATGACCTTAAGGATATTGAAGACATACTCAAACAGAGTGAAGGCAAGGGAATTTATGTTTATACGCACGGAGAGATGCTGCCATCTCATGGTTATCCTGCTCTTAAGAAATATCCCCACTTCTACGGGCATTACGGGACAGCATGGCAGAATCAGCATAAGGAATTTGCCGAGTTCCCCGGTGCAATAGTTATGACCACCAATTGCCTGCAGAAACCGAAAGAGGCTTACAAGGACAACATCTTTACCTGCGGCCTTGTTGGATGGCCTGAAATCAGGCATATATCCGGCGGAGACTTTAAGCTGGCAATAGACAGGGCGCTTGAGCTGCCGGGATTTGCAGAAGATTACGAAGGCAAACATGTGATGACGGGTTTTGCCGGAAATGCGGTTTTGGGAGTTGCGGATAAGGTCATAGAGGCGGTAAAGAATAAAAATATACGCCATTTCTTTTTAGTCGGAGGCTGCGACGGGGCAAAGCCCGGAAGGAGCTATTACACTGAATTTGTTGAGAAAGTCCCAAAGGACTGTATTGTGCTGACGCTTGCCTGCGGCAAGTTCAGATTTTTCGATAAAGACCTCGGCGACATCGGCGGTATTCCGAGACTCCTTGATGTAGGACAGTGCAACGACGCATATTCGGCTATTCAGATAGCAGTGGCGCTTTCCAAGGCCTTTAATGTCGGAGTGAACGACCTGCCCCTTTCCATGGTGCTTTCGTGGTATGAACAGAAGGCCGTGGCCATATTGCTGACGCTCTTATATCTCGGAATTAAGGGCATAAGGCTTGGGCCTTCACTACCTGCATTTATAACGCCTAATGTGCTGGATGTTCTGGTGAAAAAATTCGATATTAAGCCTATAACAACGCCTGACGAAGACCTGAAGGCTATTTTCGGATAGGATATTGAGAATTGCGGCACTAAATGTGATTGCAATGCCCCTTTAGAAAATTATGGAACTGTTCCCTCTCCCATCATGGGAGAGGGAAACCCTTGTAGTTAATTGCAGGTTAATGCCTGAAAATAAGCCGCTTCGCCTTGATAATTTACTCCCCACGTGTTATTTTTAATATCAAAAGGAAAGTCCCTCTCAGTTTGGTATGTTGTAAAGTTTTCTTTCGGCAAACAGAGAGGCAAGACAAAGTAACGATCGCAAAGGATGACTAATCATGACACCATTTATGACACTAAAACGCCAACTGCCGTACAGACCTACAGAAAGAATGAATGTCGTAAGCTACCCCATAAGAGACATCGTAATGGAAGCGAAGCGCGAAGAGGCGAAGGGCAAGAAGATGATCTACCTCAACATCGGAGACCCGCCGCAGTATGGATTCAAGCCCTTCAAGGTGATAGCTGAGCAGGTAAAGAGCGTACTTGATGAAAATTTTAAGGGTTATGCGCCCTCTGAAGGTGATGAGCAGTTAAGAAAGACGATTGCGAAAAATGAGAAGTGCAGGCCGGAGGACGTGTTTGTTGTAGCTGGTCTTACTGAGGGCATTGACTTCTTCTTCCATTCGTTCATAGGGTTCGGTGAGAAGGTGCTCCTTCCCAACCCGGTATATCCGCTATACCTGAGCAAGACGAAGCAGTTCGAGGGTGACAGCGTATTTTACAGGCATGATGCGGAAGGTCAGATAGACGTAGGATATCTGGCAAAGAAGATAGAGGGCGCCAAGGCGATGGTTATAATCAACCCTAATAATCCGATGGGTTCGGTCTACTCTGAAAAGAACCTTTCGGAAGTGGTTAAGCTCTGCGCTGAATATGATGTCCCCATATTTTACGATGGATCTTACGATAAGCTCATATTTGAGGGCAAGCCGGTGGATTTCAGGAAGATAGCCAGGGGCAAGGTTCCGTTCATATATGGAAGCTCTATGTCCAAAAACTTTTGTTATCCAGGTGCAAGAATTGGATGGATAACGTTCCACGGAGATAAATGGGAAGAGGTCAAGAATGCCTTTCTCCTTTTATGCAATCAGCGCCTTTCCGTGAATTGGGAGTACCAGAAGGCGGCTGCAGCGGCAATAGAGGATTCCTCATTTCCAGACTACCTCGCTGATATGAAAACGAGGCTCCTTGAAAGAAGAAACACGTTTGTAAAGATGGCCGGCCAGTTGCCGCTTTCATTTCCGGTGCCGAACGGCGCGTTTTACGCCTTCATAAAGATAGAAACTCAGAGATGGAAGAAGGACCTGGAATTCGTGCGCGCTGCCCTTCAGAAAGGAGTTGTCTTCGTCCCTGGTTCAGGGTTTGGAAGGCAGGAGGATGGGGTGTATTTCAGGACAACGTTTCTGCCGGAGCCGCAGATAATAGAAGAGGCATTCAATAAAATTAAACGGATATTATGAGATATATTTTTTGGTTTTTTACAAGTATTGTTTTTAAATTTGTAATTTTTCGTGGTCTTGAAGCGGGGCAAGGTTAGAATGCCGGACTTGACAATGATTTATTGTATGCATTAAATTATTTGATTATGAAATATTTTATTGCGGCAAACTGGAAGATGAATAAAACCGTCGCGGAAACAAGGGAATTTCTGCGCAGTTTTAAGCCTGCTGTTGAAAAGGTAACGGATGTGGAAATTGTTATCGCGCCGCCGTTTACTTCTCTCTCAGCAGCGGCTGAGGAGATAAAGGACACCAATATTCAGCTTGCGGCACAGGACATATTCTGGGAAGATAAGGGCGCGTATACCGGAGAGATTTCTCCTCTTATGCTTCTTGAGACTGCCTGTAAGTATGTTATTGTCGGTCATTCCGAAAGGAGACAGTATTTTTCCGAAGAGGATGTGCTCGTAAACAGAAAGATCAGGACAGCGAAAAAGGCTGGACTCGGAGTGATATTTTGTATCGGTGAATCGCTCGAAGAAAGAGAGGCAGGCAAGACCTTTGATGTGATAAAAAGGGAAATAGATTTGGGTCTTGCTGAAATTGATTCGGAAAATCTTGTCGTGGCCTATGAACCGATATGGGCGATAGGAACCGGCAAGACCGCTACTGCTGAACAGGCACAGGAAGTGCATGCCTATATACGGAAGATACTTAAAAATTTATACGGCAATAAAGCGGATGATATCCTCATACTTTACGGCGGAAGCGTTACGCCTGATAATGTTGACAGCCTGATGGCATGCAAGGATGTTAATGGTGCGCTTGTCGGCGGCGCAAGCCTTAAGCCGGAGAGCTTTGCAAAAATAGTTTGTTTTAAAAAGGAGAATTAATGGCAACTTTTTTATTGGTCATACATCTTATCATCTGTTTTTTTCTTATTACGATAATCCTTGTTCAGGGCGGAAAGGGCGCTGAGTTAGGCGCTGCTTTCGGCGGTTCGAGTCAGACGCTCTTTGGAGCTCGCGGCGCAGCAACCTTTTTCAGCAAATTGACTACCGGGGCTGCTATCGTTTTTATGCTGACGTCTTTTGCTCTGGCCTTTGTTACTACAAGAGGGGGTTCTGTAGTAAAAATAACGCCTGCAGCTACTGAGCAGAAACAGGCAATCCCTCAGGGGACTACAACGGGTCCATTACAGGGTGTCCAGCCTTCACAGCCTGAGAAACAGGCTCCGGCGGCGCCTGCTTCACCTGCAAAGTAAAAATACAGCGTATTACATAAAAAACAATAAAGCCGAAGCCTGTGATGAGCTTCGGCTTTATTGTTTTAACCCAAAAAACGCAATTGAATTTTGTATGCAAGGGCATAGACGTCTTCAACGTCTTTTGATTTCAATATGATTTTACCGGATGCCATGTGAAAAACAGAATTTTTTTAGCTGTTCATCCCGCCATTGTTTTGATATAATTTGACTGACTACAAACGTATCTGATAAAGGGGGTTTTATGGACAGAAAATTGTCAAAAGAACTGAGGGGAAAAAAGAGAGGCCCGCTTTCCGTTTCCGTATCTTTTTCCGAACAAACTGAAGGAACAACAGGGAAGAATATCCGCAAGAGCACAACCGCTGACCTTAGCAGTTCAGGTCTTGGAATCTTCTCTGAAGTAGAACTTAAGCCGGACACTATTATCGAGATCGAATGCAGCGATATCTGGGACGCGCCGAAAAAATTCTCTGTAAAATGGTGCAATAAAGTCAGATATAATTTTTACCGTATCGGGCTTGAAGTCAAAAACAAGAGTTAAGCTGAATCTCCTGAATCTTATCTGGTATCACCTTTGACAGCTAAATGACCTATACGGGAAGAAGCTGTAAGTCTATCAATATTTGCGGCCTTTACGAAGTCTGAATACTTGAATATTGTTGTATAATTTACTAATATGTATAAGTAAGGAGGCGGTCATGCTGAAAGAAAGGGTTGAAGCTGTTCTTGAAAAGGTGCGTATTGGCTTGAAATCAGAAGGCGGTGACATAGAGCTTGTTGATGTAAAGGATACTGTTGTGTATGTTAAGCTGAAGGGTGCTTGCGGTACCTGTCCGATGTCGACGCTTACGATGAAGAACTGGGTAGAGTCGAGCATCAGGAAAGAGATTCCGGAGATAACGTCAGTGCAGGCTGTTTAATATAATTTTACTATGTGGAGGCATTTTATCGGAGTTCATATGAAGATTTCGAGCAAATCGACAGGCTTCATGTTTTTAATCGTGTTTTTAGTGTTTTCCCTTCCTCTTTCTTCTTATTCCGCTGCTACAGTTGATGTAACAGATATACGTTATTGGTCATATCCGGAATACACGAGAGTTGTAATCAGCCTGACCGACCACGTTGAGTTTACTAACAATCGTCTTTCTGCTCCTGACAGGCTGTATTTTGATCTAAAAAACAGCAGGATAACTACAGAAATAAAAAAGAATATTTCTGTCAGCAACGAGATGCTCAAAGCAGTGAGGGCCGGGCAGTTTGACAGCAGCACGGTCAGGGTGGTACTTGATCTTGGAAAAATTACTGATTTCAAAATAGTCACGATGGAAGCCCCTGCAAGGGTCGTTATTGATATATACGGCAAGGTAAATTTTTCTGCTAAAAAGAGGATTGTTATTGATCCGGGCCACGGAGGTCATGACCCAGGAGCTGTAGGCCCCAACAACCTCTATGAAAAGGATGTTGTTCTCGATATAGCCTTAAAATTGCGGGATCTCTTCGCAGACAATCCCAACTATGAAATCTTTCTTACAAGAGACAAGGATGTATTCATCCCCCTTGAACAAAGAACCGCGATAGCCAACAGCAAAAACGCAGACCTGTTTGTCTCTATCCATACTAATGCGAGCCCCCGCAGTGAGGCAAGTGGCATAGAGACTTATATGCTTAACTGGACGAATGACGAAGAGTCGATGAAAGTGGCTGCGCGTGAAAATGCGATCTCTCTTAAGCAGATGAGGCAGATGACCAAAAAAAGTATTGATATCCTGGATATCATCAAGAGTGACCTGTCAAGGGACAATAAACGGGATGAATCCATAAGGCTCGCTCATTATATACAAAGAAATCTGGTGAGCGACATAGTCAAGAATTATGATCATATCATAGACCGAGGTGTGAAGCAGGCCATGTTCTTTGTGCTTTTCGGAGCAAAAATGCCTTCCGTGCTTCTTGAGGTAGGCTTCATAAGCAATCCTCTTGAGGAGAAGCGCCTCTCAAAGGAGGATTACAGAGGGGAGCTCGCAAGGTCTATTTCAGCGGGGATCGCAAAGTATATGTCAAAGACGCCGGAAGGTCAGGCTGTCGCCGGTTTCAGGGAAAACCTTGCTCCCTGAGATAAAGATCCTTTTCTATATTTTTTTTGTTATTTTTGTTTCTGTTGTTGGTAATCTGCATATATACGCTGTTATTTTTATTCTTCTCAGTCTTTTTCTTCTTAAAGTCCCTTTCAAGGTAGTCAAGTCCGGCTGGATTCCGGTAAGCATTTTTCTGATATTTACCTTTGTCAGTAATATTCTGAACCAGCACGGGAAGATAATATTCTCAGCAGGCGCTGTTTTTATTACAGAAGAGGGGTTGAATATCGCAGCAATAAGAACTTTGCGGATCTTTTTTATGATAGCCGGCGCAAAAATCCTTATAGCTGCCTCAAAAATAGAGGATATTATCCATGGTCTCTGGAGGTTATTGAGTCCTTTTGAAAGACTCGGCTTGCCGGTAAAAGACTTTTTCTTCACAACGGGACTTACCCTGAAATGTTTTCCGATCTTAAAGAGCATGTTATATGAAAATTATCAGGAACACGTAAAATCAGCCAATATCAAGGGTGTATGGAACAGGGCAAGAGTCGTATCGCTGTTTCTTCTTCCCATGTTTGCAGAAAGCATACAATCCCCTGAGAAATTTTTTGTTGGACCGGAGCAAAGTGATGAAACAAATTGACATCCTGATAAAGGGCGGGACTATTTATGACGGCAGTCTTGCCGCTCCCTATGTTAAAGATATAGCCATATCCGGCGATATCATATCTGCTATAGGCAGTTTTCAAAGGAACAAAGCAGGCATGGTCATTGATGCGGAAGGCCTGGCTGTTGCGCCTGGATTTATCGATACCCATGCACATTCAGACTTTACCATTCTGGCTGACCCCCGGGCGGAAGGAAAGGTTTCACAGGGCATAACGACCGAGATTAACGGTAATTGCGGGATGTCGGCAGCTCCACTTTTCAATAAAGTTTTCGAGCGCAGACAGGATGATTTAAAGGAACTCGGCATCAGAGACAGGTGGAATACGTTTGATGAATATTTTGCCCTGATTGGAAAAAGGGGAATTGCACTGAATGTGGCTACCTTTGCCGGTCATGGCAATGTGCGGGGATCTGTCATGGGTTATGATGACAAGACACCCACAGAAGATGAGTTTTTAAAGATGTCTGCTTTATTGAGGACAGCGATAGATGAGGGTGTGATTGGACTCTCTTCAGGGCTTATCTATCCTCCGGGAGTGTATTCAAAGACTGAAGAGTTGATAGGGCTTTCTAAAGTCCTTAAACAAAGGGGCCTTGTATATGCAAGTCACATGCGGAGTGAGGGAGAGATGCTTGTTGAGTCAGTTCAGGAAGTCATCAGGATCGGCAGGGAAGCCGGTATTAAGGTGCATATTTCTCATATAAAAACAGCAGGAGAAAAGAATTGGCACAAGGCTGAAAAAGTGATCGCTTTGCTTGAGGAAGCGAAAAACTTCGGCATTCAACTGACCTGCGACCGTTATCCTTATACTGCTTCTGGCACAGACCTTGATTCAATGCTCCCTGCATGGACATATGAAGGCGGCAATGAAGAGGAGTTAAGGCGACTCACAAATCCTGCTGACAGAGAAAGGATAAGGAAGGAAATACAGAGCCAGACAGGGAAGAAGGATTATTGGAAAACAGTGATAATATCGTCGGTTGATTCTAAGGAAAATGCCTGGATGGAGGGCAGGACTATCGCTGATATCTGTGCATCCCTGAAGCTTGATGAAATTGATACGCTTTTCAGGATACTCATAGATGAAAAGCTGAGAGTCGGAGCTATTTTTCTTTCTATGAGTGAGGAGAATCTGATAAAATTCCTTTCCCTGCCGTATTGCATGATAGGGTCTGATAGTTCAGCTCGTTCCTTTGACGGGCCGACCAGAAAAGGCAAGCCTCATCCAAGGGGTTTTGGGACATTCTCCCGCTTTATGGGCAGGTATGTCAGAGACAGCGGGATTATGGGACTTTCTGAAGCTGTATACAAAGCTGCAATGCTCCCTGCTGAGACGTTCTGCCTGAAGAATAGGGGGGGCATCAAAGAAGGGATGTATGCAGATATCGTAATATTCGATCCTGAAACCATTATTGACACGGCGACCTTTGATAATCCCTACCAGAGGTCTTCGGGGATAGAGCATGTGCTTGTCAACGGAGTTCAGGTCATAAGAAAAGGGGAGTTTGCCGGCAATTTTCCGGGCAGGATATTAAAGTCAGTCTGAGCTGCCGGATAGTTAGGATGAGTAATCAGATGCTGATAGCTATTACAACAGGGGGTGAAAAACATTTCCCCCCTAGTCCTGAACTGTATCGTCGGGCGGTCCAGGATGCAGGCGCTGAGGCTTTATTCATCGGTCCGGAGGATAATTTGATGGATGCTGTCATGCGTTATGACGGTTTTATTATCCCGGGAGGAAGAGATATTAATCCTTTGTTGTATAATGAAGAAAGAGTTGCTGATATGAATCTCGAAGAGGAGAGAAGGGTGAAATTCGATCTTGCTCTTTTTCAGGCAGTTTTAAAACAGAGAAAGCCGGTTTTGGGAATATGCTACGGGATGCAGCTCATAAATGTTAAAATGGGCGGGACACTTTATCAGGATATAGGCACACAAAAGGGAGAAAGCATCAATCACAAAGAGGGGACCCATACGATACAGGTTAATGATAACCCGTTTGTCAGAGCAGGACGATATGAGGTGAACAGCAGTCATCATCAGGGAGTAAAGGAAATTGGAAGAGGGCTTGAGGCTTTTGCCGTTGCTCCTGACGGCATTATAGAAGCATTTTATTCTTTAAAACATCGCTTTCTTTTGGGTGTGCAGTGGCATCCTGAAAGAATGAGAAACCGGATTTCGGGACAAGTTTTTGCAAAATTTACAGAGGCATGCCGTGAACGTAAGTAGATTTTATTCTGTAATGCTATTGGCTATCCTGGTACTGCTGGGATATCTGTCATACGAGATAATCAGCCCCTTTTTGGTCCCGATCGCATGGGCTATAGTGTTTTCCATTGTTTTTTATCCTGTATATGCCTTCATATCACGGCATATTAAAGTGAAGTCCATTGCCTCTTTCATAACGGTTTTCCTTATACTTGTGGTAATTATATCTCCCATAACATATCTGTCTTTTCTTTTGATTGACGAACTGCAAAAGTTCGGGGAGTATACCAATAGTGGAGGGCTGGATTTTATTAAAAACCTGTTTGAAAATATAAAAGCTTCTCCACAATACGTAAAAGTCAGTTCCCTGATCGGTGAGGGCAATATGCCTACCGCTGATACGATCATGGACAATATCAGAAAGCTTGGGAAGGTCATTACAGAGAACCTTTCGGTAAGGATCACGAACATTATATCTGTTGCTATTAATTTTTTGTTTATGATCTTTACCATCTTCTTTCTCTTTAAGGACGGCCCGGGTTTTCTGACAAAGGTGAAAGATTATCTGCCTTTCAGTGAAGATCAGAAGACCAGACTTGTAACACAGGTTAAGGATATGATCGTGTCCACGGTCTTTGGCGGTGTTGTAGTTGCAATTATACAGGGCTCTCTCGGCGGCCTTGCGTTTCATGTTGCAGGGATCCAGTCTCCTGTTTTATGGGGCATTGCCATGGCTGTTATGTCGTTTGTGCCAATGGTAGGCACTTTTTCCGTATGGGGGCCTGCTGCCGTATATCTGCTAACCCGGGGAGATTATTTGCAGGGTTTTGGTCTTTTTATTTTCGGCGCTTTTGTCATCGGTTTAATTGATAATATTTTAAAGCCTTTGATTATCGGCAGCAGAACAAAGATGCCGACAATTATAATTTTCTTCAGCGTCATCGGCGGGATAAAGGCGTTTGGTATTATAGGTCTTATTATGGGCCCGCTGATTATGGTTGTTTTTATTTCGGTTTTTGAAATATTCAGACATGTCGAAGACGAGGTCCCGATGAAACTTGAAGATTCAAAGGAAAATGAGCTTTAACTTATTTACCTGAATTTGAGACGATGCAACAGCAACCCGGCATATTTATTTAAAAAATTGTTCCTGGGGAGAAAAGGAAAGACCGATGGTTGTCTTGTGCCTATTTTTTCCAGGAGCGAGGTTATTGTCCGGTTTTCTCCGAAGGAAAGCCCTTTTCTCAGCGTCAATAAAGCTTCATCTTTTTTGCCTGCATACAGATATATTCGTCCGAGGTTCAGATAGTGCACCGGATTGTCCGGTTCCTGAGACAGGGCGTCGTTACAGAGTTTCAAGGCTTCATTGACCTGACCTCTTTCTGTGGCGATGCAGTAAGATAAGTAGGACAGCAAGGCGGGTGATTTTCCGATGACAAAGGCCTTGTCAAAACAGGCAAGGGCGGCTAATCTGTTGTTATCGTTTAGAAAGGCGATCCCTTTTTCAGTCAGTTCGATATATGAATTGTCGTCATGCATGCAGGGTGACTACTTTAATTTTTTGATATAAATTTCCTTGGCTATCTCAGGGTCAATGGCAACGGTTGTTTCATCTATCTGGAGTACGCAGGATGGTTTTTTTTGGAGAGGACAGGTCGGCGGATGCCCCAGAAAAGTGCAGACGCTTTCCGTCAGTTCTTCGCTGAGGATGTGCTCCATTTTACATGCGTCATTTACCACAGAATCATCCGACATTTCAAATACATCACTGAAGAGCCTTTCAGCGAGTCGCTGGCTCCTTATCAGGCCTTTTGCGGTCTTGCGGCCTTTTTCAGTGAGCAGTATTTTAGTATCAGATATAAGCGCAAGACCGTCTTTAATCAGAATTTCTACGATCAAGTCAGTGTCAGGATCGTCAGAACTTAAGGAAAAGCGGTTCAGTTCGGTATGACCTTCCTCTTCAAGTACCCATAGCAACTCAAGGGCTTCATCTATTCTTTCTTTATCTGTAATTGTCCCCATGTGATAAATTATAAGTAAAATTCATATTTTAAACAATCAAAAAACTCAATATCAAAATGGAAGCTTAAGGTCCATTACCTTTCTGAAAGAATTTCTGTGAATACCGCAAGGACCATGCAGATCAAGGAGGCGGAGGTGTTCTTCAGTGCAATAACCTTTATGTTTTTTAAAATTATATTCAGGATATACGGAATGATAGCGCAGCATAATCATGTCTCTGGAATATTTCGCGATTAAGGAAGCTGCGGCAACCGATGCACTTTTGGCATCCGCCTTTATAACGGCGAACTGCTTTATGTTGACAGCCGGCAGTGTGAGAGCATCTATGATCAGCGCGTCAGGCACAATATGAAGGTCGGCGACCGCTTTTTTCATAGCCAATTTCGTGGCCTGCAAGATATTTATCCTGTCAATTTCGTCATGTTCGACTATGCCCACCCCAACATCGAGAGAGGATGAAAGAATGCTCCAAAAAAGGGTTGCCCTTTCTTTTTCAGGCACTTTCTTTGAATCACGCAGACCGTCTATTTTGAGATCCGCAGGCAGGATAACAGCAGCAGCGACAACGGGGCCTGCAAGCGGCCCCCTTCCAGCTTCGTCAATACCAGCGATGAATTTAAAACCTTGTTCCCGAAAGGCTTCATCATGCTGATAAATATCCATCGCATGTTTTTATGCTGAAAATTCTTTCTCTTTTATCTTTGCAGCTTTTCCCTTCTTTTCTCTTATGTAATACAATTTGGCCCTTCTTACGGCTCCCTGTTTTATAACCTCTATTTTATTTATGCTGGGAGAAAAGACCGGAAATATTTTTTCAACACCGACGCCGAATGAAATCTTGCGCACCATGAATGTTTCCCTGGCTCCGCTTCCCTTTCTTGCAATTACAACACCCTGAAAGGGCTGAATCCTTTCCTTGTCACCTTCTACGACTTTAACATATACCTTTACCGTATCGCCGACGTTAAAATCCGTAAGTTCTTTTTTGAAACCTTCTTCAATTGCTCCTATTAAGTTCATTGCTGTCCTCCTTTATTTCTTTTAAAAGTTCGCTGTCTTTATCTGACAATATATATTTTTCCAGGAGATCAGGCCGTTTCTCCAGTGTTGTTTTTATCGCCTGTTTTTTCCTCCACCTGTTTATTTCACTGTGGTTGCCTGACAGAAGCACAGCCGGCACAGGCATCTCCCGGAAATTCTCCGGTCTTGTATAATGGGGATAATCAAGCAGTCCCCATGAAAAAGATTCTTCCTCTGTAGAGCTGAAATCCCCAAGAACACCTGGTATCAATCTGGCAACGGCATCTATTATAACTAAAGCAGGCAGTTCTCCGCCAGTCAATATGTAATCCCCGATAGAAAATTCTTCATCAACCAGATGATCGCTCACCCGCTGGTCTATTGCTTCATACCGGCCACAGAAAAATATGATATCCTTCTCTTCACGTGAAAGCTCCAACGCGATATTTTGATCGAATAAACGGCCCCGGGGAGATAGCATGATGATCTTTCTTTTTTCTTTTTCCGGCCATAATAATTCCACTATTTTGAAGAAGGGATCCGGCTTCATGACCATGCCTGCCCCACCGCCATAAGGATAATCATCTACGCTCTTATGTTTATCAAGTGAATAGTCCCGCAAATTATGTATTTCTACTGTAAGCATATTATTTTGGATTGCTCTTTTTAGAATGCTGAATCCGAGATAAGCCTGCAACATTTCAGGGAAGATTGTCACTACATGGAATTTATTTGTCATGAGTCTATAGTAGCATAAAATAAAAAACAGGAACTGTTATGTCCGGTATAATTCAATGCCGCTTTGAACGCAAAAAAAATCAGTCCAGTAATCCTTCGAGAACCTGTATGATTATTCTGCCTTCTTCAAGGTTTATTTTTTTGATAACATCATGTATGGCGGGTATCAAATATTCCCTGTCAGGTCCTTTGACAACATAGACATCGTTACTGCCTGTTTCGAATATACTTGAGACCTTGCCTATAATATTTCCTTCTGTTGTATAGACAGTCAGGCCAATAATCTGATCGTAGTAATATTCTTCTTTTTGTAAGTCCGGCAACAAATTTTTATCAGAACTGAGGATTGCTCCACGATATTTCAAGGCTGTTTCCGGGTCATCAATGCCATAAAAAGAGACGAGTGCGTATTTGTTCAGCTTCTTTAAAGTCCTGATTTTTTTTGTCTCTGAATCACCTGAGGGGAAATTTACCGAGATTTCATTTTCCGGGGTAAGTGAATAGAATATATCCGTGAGGGGCAGGGCTTTCATTTGCCCTTTTACCCCCCATTCTTTTATGATTTTAGCTAATGCGGCAAGCTTCGAAATTTTTAAGAAAATACTCCTCTGCTTTTTCTATTCGAGAATTTCAAGCACGCAGCGTTTTCCGATTTTTGTGCCGGAGGCGCTGAGTATGGTCCTCATGGCACGAGCTGTTTTGCCCTGTTTTCCTATTACTTTTCCCAGATCAGTTGTGGCAACCCGGAGTTCGTATACCGTTGTCTTTTCCCCATCGATTTCACTGACAGCAACATCTTCCGGCCTGTCTACCAGAGCTTTTGCCATTCTCTCAACTAATTCTTTCATCGAAATCTACCTCCATGTGAAATATCGGCTGTCTATAGCCCGGCTTTTTGCATCAGCTTCTTTACAGTATCAGTTGGTTGCGCTCCTTTTTGCAGCCATAACCTGGCTTTGTCCAAGTCTAATTTAACTTCGGAAGGTTCCTTCATAGGATCATATGTCCCTAAAATTTCTATAAAAGGTCCGTCTCTTCTTGTTTTCGAATCCGTGACAATCACTCTGTAAAATGGTTTCTTGTGCGAACCAAGTCTTGTTAGTCTGATCTTAACCAAGTAAATACCTCCTTTAAAAATGCTCTAAATTTTAATATATTCCTGAATATAAAGTAAAGATGTTAAAAAGAGAAAAATTTCGGCATCTTTATGTTTTTCTTGCCTTTAAACATCTTAAGCATCTTTTTTAGTTCAACATACTGCTTTATTACCTTGTTGACATCTGTCACTGTGGTCCCGCTGCCTGAGGCAATCCTCTTCCGGCGGCTGCCGTTAAGAATATTATGATTGAATTTTTCTTTTTTTGTCATTGAGTTGATGATTGCTTCAATTTTTACGAATTCTTTTTCATCAACGCTTACATTTTTCAATTTATTGAAACCAGGGATCATTCCCAATATGTTTTCTATCGGACCCATATTGCGGATTTTTTTTAATTGCTCCCGAAGGTCGTCGAATGTAAAAGTATCTTCCAGTATCCTTTTTTGAAGCGTTTCAGCTTCTTTCTGATCGAATGTTTTCTGTGCCTGCTCGATCAGACCAAGCATATCCCCCATCCCCAAAATCCTTGAGGCAACTCTGTCGGGATAAAATGGTTCAAGCATATCAATTTTTTCACCGACGCCGATAAATTTAATCGGTTTTTCCGTAACAGCTCTAATGGAGAGAGCTGCGCCGCCCCTCGCGTCACCGTCCATTTTTGTGAGGATAATTCCATCTATGCCGATTTGGTCATTAAATTGTTTTGCAATCTTGACCGCATCCTGACCTGTCATGGCGTCTGCAACAAAGAGAGTCTCTTTTGGTGAAATGCTGGTCTTTACCTCTTTGAGTTCAGACATCAGAAGCTCGTCTATATGGAGTCTTCCGGCGGTGTCTATGATAAGAATATCGTTTGCCTCGATTTTTGCCTTTTTGAGCGCCTCAGAGGCCAGCATTGCGGGGTCTTTGATTTCTCTGGAAGAAAAGACATTAACTCCAATCTGATTGCCCAGCGTGATCAACTGATCGATGGCAGCCGGTCTTTGAAGGTCACAGGCAACGAGCATGGGCCGCCTTCCTTCTTTTTTGAAATGACGGGCAAGCTTTGCAGATGTAGTTGTTTTGCCGGAACCGTGAAGCCCTACCATCATAATTATAGTAGGGGGGTTCGGCGAAAGCATTATCCTGCTGTTTGAAGCGCCCAGTAGACTGCAGAGTTCGTCATAAACAACCTTGACAACCTGCTGGCCCGGAGTAAGACTTTCAAGGACTTCCCTGCCTAAGGCCCTGGTTTTTATGTTCTGTATGAAGTCTTTAACAACTTTGAAGTTAACATCTGCCTCAAGAAGGGCGATCCGTACTTCTTTAAGGGCAAGGTCGATATCTTCCTCTTTGATGAGACCTTTGCCTTTTAATTTCTTGAATATGGAATCTAATTTTTCGCTGATGCTTTCGAACATTAAATGATTTTCTCTGTCTGCCTGGTATTATTTGAAGCAGATGCAAAAAGAAGCAGACACGACAGAAGACAAAAACCTGTGTATAAAAAAAATTTCAAGCTTGTCCTCCGTTTATGCGATTATGATTACATTAATAGCGATTGAATGAGATGTTTCTTGATTATGCAGACAGAAGCGAATCTATCCTGGCCTTCAACTGAGGTTTTGGGACAGCGCCGACTATCTGGTCAATCTTTTGTCCGTCTTTAAAGAACATCAGGGTAGGTATACCCATTATTTTATATCTGCTTGCGATATCAGGATTTTCATCTGTATTGAGCTTCATGACTTTGACCTTGCCGCTATATTCCCTTGCCAGTTCCTCAACAGTGGGCGCAATTATACGGCATGGGCCGCACCATACTGCCCAGAAATCGATCATTATCAAGCCGCTGGAATTCAGAACTTCTTTTTCCCATGTGGCTGTTGTAGCTTCTATTATTCCTTCAGACATTTAAGACCTCCTATCAAGAACTTTATAATTATATTTTGTGCATTTACCTTTTGTCAATGAAACAATGCCGCCCCACCGCCACTGACAGCGGATTTACAGTCTGTTTATGCGCATGCGGACTTTCGTATCGTCTGAAGGTATGAGACATGAAAGCACCATACTTGAGAGGCTTATGACCAAGGCCCCGATAAAGGCTGCCTTAAAATTTTCCACATGGAACCCAAGATGAAACTTGTCCGAAAGCCAGGATGTAAGGCTGAGCATCAACGCATTGATAATGAAGGTGAACAGGCCTAAAGATAATATGAGCAGGGGCAGTGCGAAAAGCTTGATAAAAGGGCGTATAAAGGTGTTTATCAGGCCGAAGATTAAACCCACTACGAGTATCCCCCACCATTCACCCGCATAAACAATGCCGGGGACAAGCTTTATGGCGAGCATGATCGCTATGGTGTTTATAAGCCACTTAATGAAATATTTTTCCATTTAAAACCCGTACTCTTTCCATCTGGCTTCAACCAGTTTTTTTATCTCCTCTGACATGAACAATTCATCAGGCCAGTCCCGCATCATGCCTTCTTCCTTTGTCTTCCGGGTTGCGTCTATGCCCATCTTTGAACCATATCTCGGCCAGTTTGCAGCGTGGTCAAGATCATCGAGGGGGCCGTCGCCAAATACCGTATCGCGCTTCCAGTCAACGTTGTTCAGGACTCTCCATGCGGTATAGGAAAGATCCTGCACATCGACGTCGTCATCCACAACAATGAGCAGCTTTGCAAACATCATCTGACCTTTGCCCCAGAGACCGTGAATAATCTTTTTGGCGTGGCCCGGATAGCTTTTTTTGATTGCAATGATCGCGAAATTATGGAAAACCCCTTCCATCGGAAGGTTGATGTCCTTTATTTCCGGGAAGTCAAGACGGATGAGCGGAAGGAATATGCGCTCAGTGGCCTTTCCCATATAGCAGTCTTCCATAGGCGGTTTACCGACGATTGTTGCCGGATAGATCATATCTTTTTTGTGAGTGATACAGGTCACGTGAAATACTGGATATAGATCAGCCGCTGAATAAAAACCGGTGTGGTCTCCGAAGGGTCCTTCTGTCCTCATCTCACCGGTGTCAAGATACCCCTCAATGACAAGTTCGCTGTTGGCAGGCACTTCGATATCAGAGGTGATGCACTTTACCATTTCAACGGGTTCTTTTCTTAAAAAGCCTGCGAAAAGCATTTCGTCTATGGCTTCGGGCAGAGGCGCGCTTGAAGCGTAAATTACAGCAGGGTCGCTCCCGACTGCTATAGCGGCAGGCATCAGTTTGCCCATCTTTTTGTATTTGTCGTAATGCCGTGCGCCATCTTTGTGTATATGCCAGTGCATGCCTGTTGTAATTTTATCGTAAATATGGATCCTGTACATGCCGCAGTTTGGGCGGCCTGTTTCAGGGTCTTTTGTGAAGACCATCGGGAAGGTGATGAACCTACCTTCATCTGTTGGTTGACCGTCGCCAGGCCAGCATTTGATGATCGGAAACCTGCTCAGGTCAGGGTTGTCTTTTTCGATAACCTCCTGACAGGGAGCGTTTTTGCCCTTTTTGGGCAGATATCTTGATAACTCAAAAAGTTTCGGCAGCAACAAAAGCTTCTCCATTAATGTCTTTGGAGGAGCCTGGGTCAGTAATTCTTCAATCCGGCCGCCGATATCGTCAAGCTTTGCTGTCTCCAGCGCAAGACACATGCGCTCAAATGAACCGAAGATATTTGTAACAACAGGGTATTGTGAGCCCTTCACCTTTTCAAAGTACAATGCTTTTCCGCCGTTGGGGGATTTACACATGCGGTCAGTGATTTCAGAAATTTCGAGTATAGCGTCAACTTCAGCGGTAATACGGTGAAGAAGCCCTTTTTGTTCAAGCAGAGTAATAAATTCCCTTAAATTTTTATAAGCCATTATTGTCCTCCGGAGTAAGTGAAATATATCATAGCATATACGTTGTGCTGAAGAAAACAGCAGACATTATGGTAAATTATTTAACTTAAACAACTTTCTTCTTGACAATGAGCTATCTCATTAATATAATTAAGAAAATTACTTGGGGGAGACTGAAAAATGACAAAAGCTGATATTGTTGATTCAATTTTCGAAAAGGTAGGTCTGTCTAAAAAAGAGGCACAGGACATTATCGAGATACTGTTCGATACCATGAAGCAGACATTCTCAGAAGGTGAATCAGTGAAAATATCAGGATTCGGGACCTTCCATGTCAGAAAAAAAATGGCGCGGAGGGGGCGTAATCCCAAGACCGGCGCTGACCTTGAAATTACACCAAGAAGGGTGATAACCTTTAAGATAAGCAATCAATTAAAGGATAAAATAGAAAAATTAAATGCATAAGACAGCAATTGAAATAACAAAGACCCAACTGCCTATCCCGGATAAATTATTCTACAAGATCGGCGAGGTCAGTAAAATATCCGGCGTTGAATCGTATGTGTTAAGATACTGGGAGACGGAATTCCCGTTTCTCAGACCGAGAAAGAACAAGTCAGGGCAACGGGTATATGTTAAAAAGGACCTTGAATTAATATTACAGGTAAAGAAGCTTTTGTATCAGGAAAGGTATACGCTTGAAGGCGTCAGAAAAAAATTTGCAGATACTACAGCCAAAATTTCTGAACCAATCCCGAAAGCTTTCGGGAGGCTGGAGCCGACGGAGCCGCCAGTAGCGATCCAGGAAAATAGAGTTAAAGGATCAAAGAACCCTGCCGACGTTTTAAGCTTTGTCAAAAAAAAACTAAAGGATATCTTAAATCAGATCAGTTAAATCGGGGCGTAGCGCAGCCTGGTAGCGCACTCGCTTGGGGTGTGAGAAGTCGCGTGTTCAAATCACGTCGCCCCGACCATTTAAAATCAAGGGGGCAGGAGATTTTTCCTGCTCCCTTTTGATTGTGATTGAACGCAAATTAAATCTTCCCTAATTTTTTCGCCAGGCTGGTTGTCTCATCCAGAAGCGTTTCGACTTCATCGAGGCCTTTATCCCAAAAGGTTTTGTCAGTAATGTCTATCCCGAGATTTTTAAAAATGTTCCTGGGTGAATCAGCAAGACCGGCTGACAGGAATTCTTTGACCTTGGCAATGAACCTCTGATCAGCTTTAACTGAATGCTGAAGAGACTTGGATATGAGCAGGCCGCTCGCATAGGAATAGACATAAAAGAAGTAGCGGACATGACTCCAGTATACCCACCAGTTTTCCGAGCCTTTTGACTGCTCGACAGCATCTCCCATGTATGCGGACATATGCTTTTGGAATATTTCCCCGATCTCTTTTTGGGACAGATATCCTTTCTGTCTGAATTTATGGTGCAATTCCTGCTCAAATGTATAGCATGCAACCTGTCTGAATATTGTTGAAATGTCGTCATTGAGTTTCATCACCATAATGGAGAGCTTCAACTCATCATCTGCGCCTTTGAGTATTTCCTGCAGAACAAAATCTTCCATAAAGGTGCTTGCAACTTCCGCAGTGGAAGTGGGTGTGCCGAAATTCAGAGCGTGCTGTTTTTCCCGTATGAGCTCGTTGTTTATGCCGTGACCAAGTTCATGGGCCAGGGTGAGGACATCGCGAAGTTTATTGGTGTGGTTTAGAAGTATATATGTTGGCTGTGATATAAGGTGATGGACGCAGAAGGCGCCGTTTCCTTTCCCTTTCCTGGGATATACATCAAACTGACTGTCTTTTATGAATTCTGTAAGTATGTCGGTAAATTTAGTGTCGAGTTTGTTAAAAACCTGATAAACAAGCCTGATTGATTTTTCATAAGAGTATTTCCTGTCAACCTCACCGATGTCCACATTCCGCTCATGATACCGCAATTTCTTTACTTTGAGCAGCTTCGCCTTCAACCCATAGTATTTTGCAGAGATATGAAACCTGCTTGATACGGACTTTATAAGGGAATCCACCACCTCGCTTTCAATATCGTCGCTGATATGCCTGAGAAGATCGGGCCTTGTAACCTTTCGGAGTTCATCATCCACCTTTTTGTTTGCCAGGATGGAATTAATCTCCACCTCTGCGACATCCACATGCCTTTTCATAATCGTATTGAACGCCCTGGCAGCTACATTCCGCACTTTCCTGTTTCTACTGATCGTGAGGCTTGAGATATCCGACAGTGTTTTTACTCCTGTGCTCCCATCTTCAAGAAGCACTTTGGCTTCTTCCTTTGAAAGAAAATCAGAAGTCATCCTGACCCAATTTGAATAAGAAGTTGCTGTTTTAAGGTTCAGGATCTTTTCCTCATTTTCACTTAACATATATTTTGATTCAGCAAATATGCGTTCAAGAAAATGTTTGTATTTTATGAGACCCGGGTAGTTCAGAAATGCAGCCTGAAGAGATTCCGGGATTTTGGCAATCCGCAGATGAAAGAACTGAATGTCATTTTCGAGTTTGCGGCTGAACTCCTCGATTTTGTTGAATTTGGCTTTGAGTTCAGGGTTATTGCGGTCAATCTGGGTGCGGAGCCAGAAATAGTATCCCGCGTGTCCGTCTGTTCCATAATGATGCTTCCATGCTTCATATTCCTCGAGCGCTTTACGGAGAATGGAGGGTTCCTTCAGATAGTCTTTTCTGTTCTTCCATTTATTGATAAAGGCATAACTTTTCTGCTCTACGATTTTTATGTTTTCTTCTATTTTCGGATCATCATCGTTATCAAAAAGCTTTTTGAGGTCCCATGTGGCGCTGATTTTTACGGGAGGAATCTGTGGTATTTTTTTCATTATTTTACTCCTGGAAGTAATTCAGATTTCTGGTTGCATAGATTATATTAGGTCTCCGGCAAAAAATAAAGAAAACAGAGGCTAACAATTCACCACAGAGGCGTCCCGAAAGCCTTCGGGAAGAAAACCATGAGTTATAGAATAATTTTGTTTCACCAACAAGATGAAGGGGCCATTCAGGCCTTTTCTCTTATTTTTCAACTCTGTGCCTCCGCGTCTCTGTGGTTAATTGTGTTTTCAGGAATAATTTTTTGCAGTGCAATCCTCAGCGTCCTTTGCGCCTCTGCGGTGAACTATTCTCAGCAGATGAAACAGTCAATTTGTATTCCGTGAAAAACACATGGTATATTTCGTTGATATGAAAAAGGATGTTATTGTTATCGGAGCCGGCGCTGCCGGATTAATGTGCGCAATAGAAGCAGGCAAGAGAGGCCGCTCTGTTTTGGTACTTGATCATGCTGAAAGTGCAGGGCAAAAGATACGTGCCTCAGGAGGAGGCCGCTGTAATTTTACTAATATCCATATGACCCCGGAGAATTATCTTTCCGGTAATCCGCATTTCTGCAAATCAGCTCTTGCCCGTTTTACTCCGCATGATTTTATCAGCATGCTCGAAAAATACAATATTCAATACTACGAAAAAGAAAAGGGGCAGCTTTTTTGCAGGAAGAGTTCTTTGGATGTTCTTAGGATGCTTCAGGAGGAAGCAAAGAGGTCTGGAGTTGAAACACGCCTTAAATGCAAGGTCACAGGTGTAAGAAAAAATGATGGTTTTCAGGTGATTACGAATCAGGGGATGATAGAGTCAGAGTCTCTGGTAGTTGCAACAGGAGGCCTGTCTTTTCCTGATCTCGGGGCGAGCGGCGTCGGATACCATATCGCCAAAGACTTCGGCCTCCGGGTAACATTATTAAGGCCGGGATTAGTGCCTTTTGAATTTAACCGTAATGACATGAAAATATTCGGGGCATTGAGCGGGATTTCCATGCCTGTGAGGGTATGCTGCCGCGATAAAGTGTTTCAGGGAAATATGCTTTTTACCCACTATGGCCTTAGCGGTCCTGCCATGCTCCAGGTTTCTTCTTACTGGCAAAAGGGCGATGTTTTGAAGATTGATTTATTGCCGGCCTCAGATACAGGTAAAATATTTGAGGCAAAACGCGGCAGCAGGATAGAAATGCACAATCTCCTTGCAGAATTATTCTCTAAACGCTTTGCCCGTACATGGTGCGATTTGTATGTCCCTTCAAAACCCCTTTGCCAGTATAGCGATAAGGAAATCAGTAATATCTCCGCTCAACTGCATAACTGGGAGATCAAACCTCAGGGGACACAGGGATATAAGAAGGCTGAAGTCACTCTGGGCGGCGTGGACACAGACGAATTATCGTCCAAAACCATGGAAACACGGAAAGTGCCGGGACTTTATTTTGTTGGAGAGGTGCTTGATGTTACAGGACAACTCGGCGGATATAATCTCCATTGGGCATGGGCATCGGGATATGTGGCAGGGCAATATGCCTGAAAAGAGAAAAATAATACTCGCCTCCGCATCTCCCAGAAGGAAAGAAATACTTGAGAAAACAGGATTGAAATTCTCCGTCGATGTCAGTGACTATGAAGAAGATATGGAACTGCCGTTAAAGCCGCCTCAGCTTGCGAGGTTTTTATCATCTGAGAAAGCAAAGACAATCGCTGTGAAATACAGAAACGCCCTTGTTATTGCAGCAGACACCTTTATTGTGTTTAAGGGAGAATTGCTCGGCAAACCTCATACTGAAAAAGAGGCAAAAAGAATGTTGACCCTTTTAAATGGCAAAGCACATTCTGTCATTACAGGCTTTACTATCATTGATACGAATACAAAGAAGAAGCTTTCACGGTCTGTTGAGACAAGGGTATATTTTAAAAAAATGACTTTGAAGGAGATTGAGGCGTATGTCAAAACAGGAGAGCCGCTGGATAAAGCAGGTGCGTATGCTATTCAGGGGGTAGGGGCTGTTATTGTAAAGAAGATCGAGGGAGATTATTTCAATGTCATGGGGCTTCCCCTGAGCAGTTTAACAGAGACCCTGAAGAAGTTCGGGGTTTATGTGCTTTGAAGCTTCTTGCTTTTAAACGGCATTTGGGCGTAGTGCTGTCGGCTGTCAATAGTGGACAACGGTTTGTTTCATCAATGAGTCCGTCATATTGAGGTTCAACTCTATATTGAACTTATCATTTTCAGCTATCTCTTCGCAAAAGCTTCCCGCTCATGCGGCAAGCTTTTCAATATATTTATCACGTTTGCTCCATACCATTGGTTCTATTTCATAAGCTTTTAAGGCATGCACTGTATCAGGCGTAATCTCTTTATCCTGATCATTCAGAACAGCTATTGCAACCGAATTCTCCGATCTCATTTTCCTGGCGTCGTCCCATGAAAAGATCATAGCTGACACATTATTTTTGGAAGGATTGTTAATTGTCCTTAATACCCTCTCCGGTTCTTTTCTGGAAGGTGGTATCACAAAGTCAAAGTGATGATTGAACCCGCTCTTACCGATAAAGTTAATATCCTTTGTAAACCTGATATCGTGCAGTGACATGAACTTTTCTACATCTTCTCTGAAAAAGCTTGCAACCTTTGGTTGAGCTAAAACAAAGAGATCATTCACTGCAAGCATTGCCTGAAGAAGATTATGCTTTTTTTGTGGGAAATTATCAGGTCTGGCCTCCACCTCAAGACTGTCTCCGCGAAGATTAACCCCAAGCCCGTTCAGGATAGCCTTAAGCTCATTCTTTCTGCGCTCAGTATTAAATTCCATGCCGCTCATTTCCAAATCCCTGATCGTGTACCCGTCATCGGTCAACAACATCCCTGAAGGAGTAGCTTTAACATAAATTTGCAAATAATCATTATGCCGGTCAATAAATGGGGTCGTAAGCTCACACACATCACCAATTGTTTTCAGTTTTACTCTCTCTTTAAGCCAATCCGCGTACAGATTAACAAGTTGATAGCAATCCAATGCGCTCATATAAATAAACCTCTTTCGATATTCGGCATCTCTGTTGCATTGCAATATGTTAAAAAACTTTCCATCATCTTATAAAGGTCGGCATTAGAATCCATTAAATCAGCAGGTGCAGGAATAGCCCATTTGTCAGCAAAGCCCTCCACATAAATATGAAGGTGGGGACATGGGATTTCTAACCCATTATACGGAGCCAAAAAATCAAGCGGAACAGTCTCGACTGCTGGATTTGGGTGAGGGGAACCATCGATATCTAATCTTCTCAGTATTTCTACCTGCCGGGCTCGTTTTTGATAGGTGCATTTAGAAACTGCGATGCTTGCCCTGTTGATATTGAATAAAAAGACTTCCCTGCCATCTAAGGAAACGAACTCTGCAAGCAGTTTTCCTCCCGCATGAGGGAAAGCAAGACGATTGCCTGATTTAGGTTTCTTGGACATTGCAAATAAAGCATCTGCTTCAGATTGAGAAAGCATCTACATTGGCCCCCTTCCTTATTTCATCCTTTTATAATGCTGATCAAGCTCTCTGATTATATTAGGGCTGTAAAACTTCTTTGTCGCACTTTTGGGGTTACCCGGATCAAGATACCGAGTATTGCATAGTTTAGTATCCTGTTCAAGTTTTTTACGAATGCCGTGATATTTTTGGGCCATTTTAAAATCTGAATATCTATCTTGAAGCCGCTTTGTCAAAATATCGTAGTCCCAAGGATACCGTTCCCGAATGTTTTCTTCTTCAAGCTTTATAGGGATTGCGTCCGGTCTGTCGGATATTACGACTTCTGTGCCTGTACTCTCAGATGCTCGACGAATTTTAATGCTAATATTCAAAGAAAGGTTGAAATCATTGGCCACGTCATCATTAACTTCCTTTTCCAACCCCTTTATGTATTCAAGCAGATGTCTTTCTTCAGTATTGTGCATAACCCCATCTGCACGACCAATATCACGCAAAAAAGCAATCGGCATCAAGAATAGGTTGAAGTCACTTGGGCTTACCCCGAACCATTGACGAATAATATTTACATAATTTTTCAGGTTAGCTGTCCCGACTTCGTGAACCTTCTTTTTCAGTTCAAATTCCTTATTGAGAAAGTGGACAGCATTGTCTCGGATTTCAGTAAGCGCCTCAAGATTTTTCCTGACTACCTGATTGATTGTATCAGCATAGTCGTTAGTTAAACGGTCATATGCTTTGAATAAGCCTATTGACACTTCATTGCCAGTCCTGTTTTTCTTCTTGTAAAGTTTTGTTGATAACTTGCCACTACCAAGTTGTCGTTTTTCGTAGTCAATGATAGAGGCGAATTTATTGTTATCAATCTGCAATATTCGAGCTTTCAAAAGAAGTTCCCATGCATTTACCGCAAGAATAGAGTATGCCTCCTCACGGTATTCGAAAATCGGCTTATTATAGACTTCAATTGCCGCGAGCATTGCAGAGATTGATTTATCAAGCATCTGCCGAGCGCGTGATCTCATTACAACGCACCCCTGACGACACTATCAAGAACTACCGGTAAGGGATCCAGTTCATTTTTTGGGCTTAAAGCCATTTTTTATTACCATCTTCCACAGTTTATCCATATTCTTCTTCTGTTTTTGTGTAAGGGATTTCCCATTTTTGAGAGCATTCCCAACTTCCACTGCAAAATTAGACCATCCGGGGTAAATAGACGTTGTCGACATAATCCACTTAGATATATCGAGCCACATCTTCGAGCCATTTGAAACCTGAGGAATCTTAAGCTCACCGAATAAAACTTCCTGTGCCTGAAGCGTATCTGCGTTAACAATAGGTTCAGCCTTGGGTGCTACATTCTCAGCTTCGTCAATGGGAGGTTGAGAAGCTTGAGATGATAGGGTATCCCCCGGAGAATGCATGGTTGCCTTTTCTTCTTGATCAGTAAAGGGTGCTTCTCTTTTCTCATCTGTTGTTTTGCCTTTCCAATCCGTAACCTTATTGATTCCCTCTTCGTCAAGAAATTGCCAAAGCCCTTCCAATGCTTTATCCTTATCACGATAAAAGGCGCTTCCACTGATACGCCAAAATTTCCACCCTGCGCGGCGTAATTGTGCCTCACGACGCTGATCATATTCCCATTTTTCAATACCATGATATCTATCCCCATCACACTCAACAGCGATGCGATTATTCTCACCTTGAATAACCAAATCGATTCTATAATTGTAATCATTCGGGAAAGGTTTAAATTGAGGAATAACTTTATACCCTCTCTTAATTACTCTCTCTCCAACTTCAATTTCAAATGGACTGTCAGCTTTCTGTTTTAGAATCTCAATACCTGCTTCTATTTCTGCCACTGGCGGATTTGTATACCAATTCAAAAGCTTATATCTCACGCACTCGGTGTTTCTGATATCACTAAGCCTCACTGAATGAAATAGAAAAACCTGATCCCTTGCTCTGCTTGTTGCAACATTAAACCTCTGCCGATCTGCATCCTTTGTCAGCGCTAAAAATTGTGCATTCAGGCCGACCACAAGTGAAAGAAACATCACGTCTCTTTCATCACCTTGAAAGGCATAAGCATCACCACATATGATTCTCCGTTCCTCTCTTTCGGTTTCGTCAAGACGCGATGCGATCAGGTCTGAAATATATTTTGCTTGTTTTTCTCCCAGAAGGGAAATGACACCCATTGTGCGTTTACGGTTATTTTTCCCACCTTGACTATATTCTTTACAATTACAGCATTCTACTAACATATCAACTAAAGCTTCAGCCTCCGGTTTATTGATATCATTGCCGTCTTTGAAGCCGTTTTCTACAAAGATGGTACTGATTGGCGGATCAAGCATTTCCTGCGGATTGGGTTGTCTCAATGGCTCAAGTTTTCCAGCATAACTTGGACATAAATGGTTATTGAATTCAATTATCTGCGGGACGCAACGGAAATGTTCTGTCAGGAGTGTGCGATTAATTCCAGCGGTTTCAGTAATATTGAAAAGGCTGTTATTGATATTGAAGTTTGTTACAGCAAAAGGAATGTCAGAAAGCCGCTGCTTAATTAGCGCAATAACTTTATCTATTGGGATACCAACATTCGACGGGCTAATTTGCTCAGGATCACCGACGATTAAGACTTTTTTCGCTCTAAAAATGACAGGAAGTGCTCGCAAATCACATTGACTTGCTTCATCAATAATAACTACATCAAATATTCCTGGTTCCGATTGAAATGATTGTACAACTCTGTGTAAAGGCATAATCCATGCAGGAACAGCACTCACTGCATCAATCATGGCTTTGGCTGCATCGGTTAAATATCTCTGCGCATATTTTCCAGTGCCCTTACCATAAAGGCGCATAGCATTTGCCCATGAAGTGAGAGCTCTGTAATGATGAGGGTGAGGACTGACCTTTGCAATCTGCCGCTGCCAGGTTCTTTCCTTCACGAACTGAACTAATAATTCACGTTCTTTCCTGCGCGCACGTTCTGCCCGCTGCTGAAGACTTTCGACGCTTTCTCGCCCGTGAAGATCATGCAGCCACTTATCAAGACGTTTCCATCTCCATGCCATTGCCCAGTCTTTTTCCAGCGCTTCTTGTCCACTCTTCATCGCCTTTTTCTCAAGTGTGCTATACCAAATGGGAGCAATATCCTTAAGACTTTTCGACAGATATTCAAGTCTTTCAACTTTCTTTCTGAGTTGATGCAACCGCAGCAACTCATTGTAAGATTGCTCATATTTATCAATAGATCGTTCTCCGACCGCATTTGATAACAATTCACATAGACCATGAGCGCCTTCTTTTGACGCCTCATTCAGAAGGTCTTGTTGGTATTCTGAAAAATTTTGAATGATTAGTTGCCGTTCAATTTCAGCAATTTGCCCCTGCAAAACCTTGAAGCCATTCTCTAAGGCTTCCTGCTTATGGAATAATTCCTCTTTGCAGCCCAGCGCAGTTAGCGCAGTCCCAATTTTCTCATAATGATTGTTTTTCCAGTCTACCGGACAACAGACACTCTTGATTTTTTCATCTATTTCGGCAAGTGGCATTGGCACCGCAAGATTTAAGTCTATTCCATTAACCGCAACAATAGTTTTTTTCCAAGTCGTCTCGATCTTCTTAAGAATAGTTATGTAAGCAAAGTGGGCCTTTACAGTCTTTATTCTTTCAACTGTAGTAAGGCTGAAACCATCAACCCTCACTGAATCGTAGAGTAATCTGGCCGTTTTTGAGAGTGCTATTCTTGTTATCCAGTTTGATGGTTTGCGTCCACTCACAACAATGCGTTCAAGTTCCTCCAAGGCAGCACGCATATCTATGTCGGCTGCATAATCTCCAGTCATAATTGCACAGTCTTGAACTACCTGATATGCCTGCCATGCCGAGTTTCTATAGGTATTACATTTCTGTAAAAAGGTTTGCCAATAATCGTTCTGCGCCTTCTCTGAAACAATCAGGTCAAGAATTTTTAATTGCCATAATTCTGTTATATGCCTGAAATCCGACAATGCTTCCTCGATCAAAGAGATAGCATTCTCAAGCTCAATCCGGCTGGCTTGGTCAAGCTGGCCATCCCAGTCACCCTTGAGGGCCTCTGTTTCTGCGGAAAAATTAGTTAACGCTCGCAATTCAGCGACTTTTCTCGAAAATACGTTGGGCGTAAGTATTAGTTCTTGGTCAGGGAGATATTGAAGACAAGATATCCTATCACCCGGCGAGATTTCTTTAACAAGCAAACACATTTCAATTAATTCCTGCTGTGCCAAAGGCGGTTCAGTATCAGGCAATATCGCATCTGGGAACCATGAATAGTTATCTTGACCTTCAGAGCATTCTTTAGCTGCCTGATGAGCGGTAATGACTGCACCATCTATCTTCATCGTGCAAGAATCAAGTTCTACCCAATCCTTTATTTGGTTAAGCAGTCGTGCCTGTTCTTCACGTGTTATTCTCAGTTCATTCTTTAATTGCTGGATTTTCTGGTCTGCTATTCGACTGTTCTTTTCGGCGAGGTGTTTTCCTATAGACTCTACAGCCTCATTCAACTGCCTCTTCGACTCAGTGTCACTGCCGAGTTGGCTGACACAAAGGCTTCTTATCTCTTCAGGGATATAATCTCGCAAAACCTTAAGGGCATTTTCTGTTTGGCTTGTCACAAGCACACGTTTGCCTCGTGCAAGTAATGAACTGACTATATTTGCAATGGTATGACTTTTCCCGGTTCCAGGCGGTCCCTGCACAAGGACACCAAAATGGTTCTTAAGCTTTTTAACAATCTCCTCTTGCTGGTCGTTGTAAAGAAGTGGCAACAAGTTCTCGCCGTCATCATCATCAATCCTAATTTCGTCAACATAATCGTCAGGATTCGGCAATTCATTGGTTTGCGGGTCAGCAGTAAGGGAGCGTATAAAAGGCGGTATCTCCGCACCATTATAGATTGCCTCAGCTACTTTTTTTGCGTCCTCTATCCATAAACGCCGCGTTCTTTCTCTAACGAAAATTAAAGGAGCATTGTACATCGTAGGATGTTCCGAATAAGAAGGCCGTGCAATGGGATTGTCTGCATACAGATTTGTATTTTCAGCGCTTTCCTTACTTATATAGCCCGTAAATGTTGCCGCAATGCCACGCATTTGGTTATGATTCCACGCCTCCGGCGAGGTCTCACTGTTATTGACAACTCTTGAATACGTTATAAGTTCGTCTTTAAATGGGTAATCAAGGTTTATTAAACATTCCAGGTACATCAAGGTGGGAATTGTTTGGCTGGGAATTAAGGATATATGCCTTCTCATTGGATCAAAATGAAGGTTCATCGGCGTAATAATTAGAGGATGATAAATACTATTTCCAGTGCCGTGATTCCATGTCAGAAAAAGATGGCCCCAAACAATTTCGATGCGGTCGCCTTCAACACTGAGTCGTTGATGAAGGCTATAAAGTTGGTCATATAAAATATTTGCCTTGTATAATGGAAATACTCTTTCAGACCAAGCCTTCCATTGATCCTTAATATAGTTATTTAGTGCTATGATCCGATTTTTATCGTCTTCAAATTTCTCCTCAACTTCACGACTCTTTATGAAGACAGGCAGTTGGTCTATCGGATGAGTTTCATCGACCCAGCCCGCTAATACCTCGGATAAAATCGGTTTACCGCCTGTTTTTGATTTGTGCCATTTTATAAAGAGACTTACATACTCCTTGAATGCAGTTGTTCGTCGAGGATCTGAATCAAAAGACTCTAATCTAAGAATAGAAGGTTTTGTTGTTGGGAGTTTTGCCGGATTAGGTGAAAGAACAACCCATTCCTTAAGAATAGAAGATACTTCCGGAGGATTGTCATAAGAACGTTTTGTAACAGAAAGCCATGCGCCTTCCCCTATGTTTTCTGCAGGGGCAGTTTCTATAGTTATATTGCCTTCGCTAAATTCTTTGATCTTGCACTGTGCTGATTGAAGAATGTCGGCTTGCCACCAAAGTTCAGCTTCATATTTGGTGACATCCCGAACCACGGGCAAATCAATTGAATAGACTTGACTAATATATTCAAAGAGGCGATGTGTTTTATCTTTAAGTTTATCGCTCATAGCCGTCACCGACCAGATAAATCTGCCCGTCTGTAAAATAAGATTGCCCTGCGATACGCCAAGCGGGATCGCCCCATCCGGCCGTTATTAAGGCAGGTGTTATGTAGACGCGATAGGTATCTTCTTCGTTCAGTCCGGGCATGATTTACTCCCTACCTGCTTTAATCATTCAGCAGCCTGAGAAATTCATCTTTGCTTATTCCTGCCTGCTCCAGGACGGCAAGAAGGGTCCCCTTCGGAATCTCATTTCTATCAGGTACTATAACAAGGCGTGTTTGGGAGTCAATGACTTTGATGAAAGCAGCATGGCTGCCCTTTCCCCTCTTTGGCGCGTATTCAAAGCCAAGTTTTTGAAGGATCCGAATTACCTGTTTCGAGGATACAACAGGCAGTTTAGGCATAGGTTATTTCAAGATGCGAAGTGAATTTTTCCTTGCTTGTGAGGCTTTCTTCGATGTCTTCCATCATTCCCAGCGCCTTGGCGTTTTCGATATAAAGCTCAATAGCTTCTTTCAGATTGGCGTTTGCCTCTGATATGGAGTCCCCGCAGCTTGCAACGCCCAGTTCCGGACATTTTGAAACATAGCCTTCTTTTTCCTTCCACACCACGACAGTAAAATCAAAAGTCTTCATCTTTCACCTCCACTCAATTATTATACTTGCTGTATCATAAGCTTGTATGCATCACGGACATTATTCTCAAGCTCCCCTCTAAAATTTGGAATATATACGAACTCTGCCTCAAAAAGGATTGCCTTCGCTTCTTCATCTGTATATTATACAATACGTCTATAATTGATACACTGGGTATTAAAGAACCTTCAGACAGGTGGAAAGATAAAATGCCTCGGCAGGGGCCAGAGTGCGAGATGGCAAAAGACAGAGGAATAGCGAACTGGGTAATATCCATTTAACTGGGTAATGAATTGGGTAACGTGATATCATAGAGGCGGTAATGAATGACACGGTGGTTGTGAAAAACGATGAAGAGGAAGCAAACGTGAGGCAGTCAGGGAAGGACTGTTCACGATTCATCCGCCTCAGCGGACCCGCCGGGGCGGGCGATTCACGGCCTTTCGGGTTCGTCAGGAAAGTGGTTAAGAAGGAGAAGAGGTATTAAGGAGTATGCATTAGAATAAAATGACAAATACTTCTCATAATCCAGAGGCATTTTCCAGAGTCCTTATCGATAGGACTCTGACAGATAGCGACTGGGATTTGCTCAATTCGCAGCAAGTCCAGTTCGAACATCATACGCCCACCGGCAGAGCTGATTACCTTCTTAAAGACAGCATAGGCCGTATTTTGTGCGTCTTGGAAGCAAAACGTGAGGACTTAGACCCTTATGACGCCAAGGAGCAGGCGCGCGGCTATGCTGAAAACCGCAATGCGCCGTTTGTTATCCTTTCCAATGGCCGCGAGCATTGGTTTTGGAATCTCCAACGCGCTGAACATCAGGATGCATACCGCATCGAGCGACTGCCTTCGCAGAAGGATCTGGAGAGGGTACGTCTTAAGAATTTACAGCCTCCACGGGAACTTCGGTCAGAGGTTGTAACCCCTGACTATCTCTACCGCCTGAGACCTGATTTGAAACTGCGCGGTTATCAGATTAACGCAATGGAGGCTATTGCAGCCCTCTTTGACAAAGAGGGCCGACATAAGTTTCTTCTCGAAATGGCCACAGGCACAGGCAAGACTTTGCTCTGCGCTGCACTGATCCGGAGATTTCTGGCAACGCGCAATGCAGAGCGTGTTTTATTTATTGTTGACCGTATCGAACTGGCAAAGCAGACGATGGAGGATTTCAATGTCGTCCTCGGCGAGTATAAACCGGTCATCTACAAGACAGCTCGCCGCACCGGTGAATTGTTAGGGTCTTCTGTTGTTGTGGCCACTATTCAGTCGCTCATGACTGATCGCCGATACCGGCAGGAATTTACCCCATTTTATTTTGATCTTGTAATTAATGACGAGGCGCACCGGTCAATCTATGGAGATGCCCGTGAAGTCGTCCAGTTTTTTCAGGCTACCCGAATCGGTCTGACTGCCACGCCCAAGGCATACCTAAAGAATGTGAACATTCAGCAGCTTGCACAGGAAAATCCGAAGACCCTTGAGGCCCGGCAGTTGCGGGACACCTATCATTATTTCGGATGTGAGCCTGGCGAACCGACCTTCCGTTATGACATCATCGACGCTGTCAAAGACCCCGAAGGGCCGTTTCTCTGTACGCCCAAAATCGTGGATGTTCGCACTGACATTACCACAAAGTCCCTTGAAGAAGCCGGCTGGACTGTCACGGTAGACGAGAAGGAAGAAAATTATAAAATTCAGGACCTGGAGCGCAAGATATTTACGCCGCATCGCAATCGGGTTATGTGTGAAGTATTCCTTCGTGAAAGCCAAAAGGCCCCGGATGGCAATGTCGGCAAGTCCATTATATTTGCCGTTAACCAGTCCCATGCCACGACATTAACGAAAATTTTGAATCACTGATTTTCATGAACAAAACATACCCTACTTGAAAAGGTTCAGAAAGCCACGAATCAGAAAATAATTGTTTAAAATCAAGCTGTTTATAGTGAATATATAAATAGCTGTCTTAATATATTAGGGTATTTATTTTAG
>CAMTXX010000056.1:0-23862 GCA_947085825.1 uncultured Nitrospira sp.
CGGAATCCAGGTTTACTCGAACACTGAATCCTATTTGCCTTGAAAAGTGTTCGGGCATTCCAGGATTTGCTGTTCGGGTTCCACAGGATTAGGTGTTCGACTTACGCAGGATTTGGTGTTCGAGACGGGCTGGATTTTGCAATTTTCAGCACGACTATGGGTGACTCTGAAAAGAATGATAAAGATTCAGAGCAAAAAAAGACTGACATAAAGCCAAAGAAAGATACGGAAGAAGCGCCAATAAAGGAAATGGTTCAAGAGATAATACCTCTGAACAAGCTTCTGACAAACACTTTTCCAGGGAGGCATGAAGAGACGATTGATATTGGTTCAGAAATAGAAATACAAAAAGTCTCTGAGACCTCAGGGGGTTCCTCAGATAATTCTTCAAATACTACTGATGGTATCCTTTCAAACCAGATATTTGGCAAAGGCTTGACTGAAAAGAAACTAAACCCAGGCAAAGTCAGTTATGTTTCGGATTATTCACTAATAAGGGTTGCTATTGAGAAGGCTAAGACGTATCCATATCTTGCAAGGAAAAGGGGGATTGAGGGTGCAGTTACTGCTGAATTTGCTATTGACAATAAAGGGCTTCCTCAGAACATCATTATTGTAAAAAGTTCAGGGTATGAGTTGCTGGATAAGGCTGCCAGAGATACGATCCTCAGGGCAGCTCCATTCCCTTTGATTCAGGAGCGGGTAGAAATACCTATAACTTTCAGATTGAAAAATAATTGAGTGTATATCCTTAAAGATGCAAATTTAAAGGATTTCAGAGATACGTAAATAAAGAAAGGCCTTCCGCCCGGCGGAAGGCCTTTCCCCTGATCCTGAAGCAATATTTAAAGCTTCTGGATATAAATATCCCAGCTATCCCCAAGCTTTACAACTTCAATTGGATATCCCTTGCCTTCTGCAAACCTCGGGAGTGAATCTTCCGCGGATGCAGGCGCATCGCAGAGGATCTTCAGTATCCCGCCGCTCGGAAGCTTTTCGAGCGCTTTTTTTGCCAGAACAAGCGGATAGGGGCATACACGGCCTAAAACATCAAGGGTCTCAGCAGGGGTTTGTGATTTTAAATCAGCCATTTTTAAATCCTCCAGTTTTTTAAATTAAAAGAAAAGAAGATGGTTAGAATTTTCCATCACCTTCTGAATTTCAGCATAAGGGACGACCTGCAATTTCTTGTCTGCTCCCATGTCATCAGCATTCAAAAGCCTGTCTTCTGAAATCCCAAAATTGTCCAGGTCTTCCTTGCATACAAGTATATCCAGATCACAAAGCAGACCGTTTTTGCCATGGGATTCAATGCTGGTCACGCCATAATTTTCCATGGCCTTCTGATCTTTTATCAGGTTGAGCACACCCTCTCCGACCATGCAGACAGTGGGGATAATGTTCTGGCCGTCTTCAAGAAGCATCTCGACGACCTGGGATGATATCGCATGGGTGAAGCCCAGAGTGGATGTTTCACTTTTATACGGAGGTCTCTGGATAACAAATGCGCATGTTATATTTGACATACTATTCACCTCCTATATGCAACACTCTGTCGCTGTTATAAATTTTAGCCAGATACCAGTGCATCGCGTTCCATTGAATTCCAGGGATCGCATCTGGTTTCTGAATACCCCTCGCAAGAGCGCATGCCTCGCACTCACAGATTTCAACGCCTTTTTCCAGAAGCTCCATAACATGTTTCTCACCGGTAGAATAATCTTTCAGGTGTTTCTGGTGGTTTTTTCCGAGTGCGGTGGCATTGCCGCTTAACCATAAATTGACCTTATGGCCTTTATCAGCAGCAGCTTTTGCCAGCTTCAAGGCGAAGTCAAGGCTTTTTGAACCTACAAGCGATGAAAAACAACCAATCGTAAGTGTTCCCATTTTATTACCTCCTATATCCAGGCTAATTTTTCATAATCATTAAAAATCAGATCAACAACATCACTATACGTTACAACCTTTACCCGGCTGTCAACATCAGCGGCTGTCAGACCCCTTGTGGCAAGGTCTTCAGCAAGCGCATAGAAGTTAGCAGCCTTGTCAAGCAGCGGAGATGGTTTTCCGTTTTCCTTCAAAGTTGCATGATACACGCCGTTTTGAATGAAAACAAGGCCGAGCTTATCCGCCTTTAGCCTTTCAACAGTTTCTGCCGTGTTTTTATAATCGTTGACAAAAACACCCAATTTCATTGTTACACCTCCTAAGTATATTATTGAATTTTAGGGAAAGTTTGATTTTATAACAATTAAAAAGCAGATTTGTCAATATAAAATTCAACAACTTTTCAAAATATGACTCTGCAAATAATTGCTTCTTGCAAATTTTGGTGTTAATATAGTAAAGTTTTTGCTGTGCCGAAGTGGTGGAACTGGTAGACACGCACGTTTGAGGGGCGTGTGGAGCAATCCATGCGGGTTCGAGTCCCGCCTTCGGCACCATTTTCTCTTTCCATGTTTTCCTTGCGCCTTAACCCGGGTTTTAACCTATAAACCTAAAAAAGCATTTATAGGTTTATGATTTGCTTCTATAATCTTCCCTTCAACAAATCATCCACAACCGCGGGATCAGCAAGCGTAGAGGTATCTCCCAAGTCTTCAATATCTCCTTTTGCAATCTTCCTGAGTATCCTCCTCATAATTTTACCGCTCCGTGTTTTTGGAAGACCTGGCGCAAACTGCAGCTTGTCAGGCGTTGCAATCGGGCCGATGACTGTTCTTACATGTCCGACAAGCGCCTTTTTAAGCTCATCAGACGGCGTAACACCTTCTTTAAGCGTGACATAAACATATAGGCCTTCGCCTTTGATTTCATGGGGGTATCCGACAACCGCAGCTTCTGCTACAGACTCGTGGCTTACAAGCGCTGACTCCACTTCTGCCGTCCCGAGCCTGTGTCCTGAAATGTTGATTACATCATCTATTCTTCCCATCAGCCAGTAGTCACCGTCTTCATCTATTCTCGCTCCGTCACCTGTAAAGTATTTATTAGGAAATCTCGAGAAATAGACCTCCTTAACCCTCTTGCCTTCAGGGTCTCCGTATGTCCCTCGTATCATGCCCGGCCAAGGCTTCTCTATGACAAGATAACCGCCTTCATTTACACCTGTTTTTTCGCCCTTTTCATTCAAAACAGCGGGCGCTACTCCAAAAAACGGCCTGTTTGCAGAACCCGGCTTTAGTGTCATTGCCCCGGGCAGAGGGGTTATCATAAAACCGCCTGTTTCTGTCTGCCACCATGTATCTACTATCGGCAGTTTCCCCTTGCCTACATATGTGTGATACCACATCCAGGCCTCCGGGTTTATAGGTTCTCCAACTGATCCAAGAACCCTTAAAGAGGAGAGATCGTGGCTTGTGACCCAACTTTCTCCTTCTTTCATTAATGCCCTGATTGCTGTAGGAGCAGTATAAAATATATTGACTTTGTGCTTGTCAACAATATCCCAGAATCTGCCGTGATCGGGATAAGAAGGAATCCCTTCAAACATAAGGCTTGTTGCGCCGCTGCTTAAAGGTCCATAGACAACATAACTGTGTCCGGTAACCCATCCAATATCCGCGGTGCAGAAATGGATATCCTGGTCATGATAGTCCAAAGTCCATTTGAAGGTAAGATTGGCATAAACCAGATAACCTCCTGTAGTGTGAAGCACGCCTTTTGGCTTTCCTGTTGAGCCTGAGGTGTAGAGGATAAAGAGCGGGTCTTCAGCATCCATCCATTCGGGTTCGCAGTAATTTGCAATGTCAGGGGCCTTCATTTCGTCATGCCACCATAAATCCCTGCCTGGTTCCATGTCCACGCCGTCAGTCCTTTTTACCACTAGCATTTTTTCGACTGTAGGACATTCCTGAAGGGCTGTATCCGCATTTGTTTTTAACGGGACGGTTCTGCCTCCCCTCATACCCTTGTCTGAGGTTATCAGTAATTTTGACTTGCAGTCCTGTATCCTGTCTCTGAGAGCCTGAGCGCTAAAACCGCCAAATACTATGCTGTGTATTGCGCCTATGCGCGCGCATGCCAACATGGCTATTGAAAGTTCAGGAATCATGGGCAGATATATTGTTACCCTGTCACCTTTTGTTACTCCATGTTTTTTAAGAACATTGGCAAACCTGTTGACTTCGTAGTAAAGCTGCTGGTATGTATAGGTCTTATACTCGCCTCCATCCGCCTCCCAGATTATTGCCGCCTTGTTTCTTGCAGGAGTATTTACAAACCTGTCGAGGCAGTTATAAGATACGTTCAGCTTGCCGCCTATGAACCAATTAATCTCCGGCTTTTCGAAGTTCCACTCCAGCACCTTATCCCATTTTTTAAACCAGGATATATTTTTTTCAGCGATATCCGCCCAAAAACCCTCGGGGTCTTCAATCGACCTTTTGTATAATTTTTCATACTCTTCCATACTTTTTATGTGCGCCGTTTCACTGAATTCCTTTGACGGCGGAAAGATCCTGTTTTCTGCCAGTAAAACATCAAAGCTTTCTTTTGACATAAGTCCTCCTTGCATATTTGGTTCTGTTTATGTGCATGTTGAGGTGAGCGCCTGGTGTCTATCATCTGAAAAAATTCTCACTTTTCAGGCGCTCCGTTTCCAAAAATAATAAGCATTGCCATTCCTATCGGTATTATACTTAAAAAATGGACAAGAAAGGTACGCATTTCAGTTATCAGCCCGGCGGCCAGTGCATCTGCCTGCCTCCGAGGAGATGGAGGTGGATATGGAATACTGTCTGTCCTGCATCTGAGTTGGTATTCATGACAAGGCGGAAGCCTCGATCAGCGATGCCTTTTTCTGCGGCGACCTTGGCTGCTACCCGGAATAAATGGCCGATTAGAGCATTATCTTCATCAGTTATATCCAGAGCTGTTGAGATATGCTTTTTGGGAGTTATGAGCACATGCACCGGGGCCTGGGGATTAATGTCCTCAAAGGCAACGGCCTCGTTGTCTTCGTAGATCAATTTTGCAGGGATTTTTTTTGAGCTGATCTTGCAGAACAGACAATCGTTCATGGTCTGCCTCCTTTTTTGCCGAATCTGCTTTCCAGTTCTTTCAATACCTCGGAATGGGACAGGTCATCTTCTGCCATGAGGACCATGCAGTGGAACCACAGATCCGCGAGTTCATTTGTGATTTGTTGTCTGTCAGCTGACTTTGAAGCAATGATGACCTCGATAGCTTCCTCGCCGATCTTCTTGAGCATCTCGTCCTTTCCCTTTGCAAACAGGGACGAGACATATGAGTCCCCTGAAGGGTTCTTCTTCCTTTCAAGGATCACCCGGTAAATTTCATCCAGTATCATTATTCGCACATCCTTTTTCTTCTTGCTGCAGGCTGACTGCTGATAGCTGACAGCTTTTTCATTTCTTGCCGTACACTTCGTCTTCCGAGAAAACCTTCTCAGCTCTTTCTTCCCCGCTGATATCAGTATAAAAACAGGACCTGTGGCCTGTGTGACACGCTCCCGGGCCGTGCTGTATGACCTTTATCAAAACAGTGTCTCTGTCGCAGTCGTAGAAAATGGCTTTTACTTCCTGGACATGCCCCGAGGTCTCGCCCTTTTTCCACATCTTGTTCCTTGAGCGCGACCAGAAGTGGGTAAAGCCTGTCTCGATCGTCTTCTGCAGCGATGACTCATTCATGTATGCCATCATGAGCACTTCATTATTTTTCGCGTCCTGAATAATGGCAGGGATCAGTCCGTGATTGTCGTATTTCAGTTCAGGTAACATTTAATCTCCTATGCTCTCATAAAATAACATCAATGATGCGTAAAATAAATCTTGTATATACCTATTCCCTGTTGCATGGAACAAGATTAAAGGGGGTATTCTCTGCCGGAAGAGTTGGCCGGTTTTCAGAATGTGTTACCTGAAAAGGCTTCCAGGCACAAACCGACACTGCATCGGCCTGTTTTATCCGTTCTTCAATAAATGTGGTTTTCGACTGGATCAAAGGCACAAAGGTAGCCCTGATATGCTCCCGAACATCAGCGTCAGAAAGACGGCTTATCAGTTTTTCATCATAAATGCTGACTTTTTGTTCAAACAATATCTCCTCAAGAAATGTCAGTATAAGTGATGCAAGTATCTGATGAGTTCCCCGTAATGAAGTCTGCCTTTCAAGTTCTTCCCTGTAAAAAGAAACCGCTCCTATTCCGCTTTGTAGTAAAGGGAGCTGAATCTTCATCTTTTCAATAATTTCATTAGTAAAAAGGTGCCTTCCCTCATAATCAATTTCTGTTTTACGCACTTCTCCAAGCGGCAGAGGCGAGAATCTGGAAAAAGCCTTTTCCACATCACCTATTGTAAGCTCTCCGAGGGTGGGAGACCGCTTATAACCAGTGCTGAGAGTCGGCATGAGAATATCAAGATTTTTCAGGTCTTTTGTCTGATCCGGATAGATGGTAACGGTTGTTTTGGGGACCTTGTCTATATCAACAACCTCAATAGGCAGACCTTCCTGGCTTAACTGGTTTTTATAGAGGCTCACAAACGCCTTATGCTCGACTACTGTCACAACTTCTGCTGCCTGACCCGGAGGTGTCATGCGTCTGAGCCCCCTGCCAAGCGTCTGTTCCGGCAGGATATTGGCCTTGGAGCTATAAGGCCGGAGTGGTACGATAGTTGTTACATTGCGCACATCCCAGCCTTCCCGGAGCATCAAGACAGAAACTATGCAAAGATAGGGGCTTTTATTGGAATCAAGCTCTCTTGAAAGTTTTCTCAGTTCTTTTAAATCTTCATCACTGATCTCTTTTTCGTTTTCAACAAACTCATAGTATACATTTTCACCTTTACCACGCTTTTTAAGCGAGCCCTTTAAATTGGTATGAAGGTTGATCGTCTTGCTGTTAAGCTCTTTATAAAGAGGGTCAGTATTCAGCTTATTAGCTATCTGGCCTGCGTCTTCAGTGTCCTCCGTCATAACAAAGAGGAGGGCTTTTTTGCCGCTCTTTTCCCATTCCTCTTTTGATCTCAGCCAGCGGGAATACCCGATCATAAGATGCTGCTGATACTTAATTGAAGCATCATCACTTGTCTGCTCTATTAAGTTTTCGCCTCGCCCGATTATCGGAGACTTAACGATCCCTGCATCTACAGCCTCGCCTAAAGGCGCATCGCATATAACGTGCTTGAAGATATTCCCCTTGTTGTCTTTCGGAGTTGCTGAAAAGTCCAGGTGCGAACAAATGCCGTCGCCGCCCCTTTTTCTGTTCGTGTCGTTCAGGTAATTAATTGTTTCATTCCATGCAGAATCAGGGTCCCAAACATGATGGGCCTCGTCATTTATCACCATCACACGCTTATGCGATGTTATCCTCTCCCTGAGTTCCTCTCCAGTGTCCAATGCCTTTGCCTTTGATACTGCAGGCCCCATCCAGTCATAGGTTTCAGACTCCTTTTTCCATTTGCGCTTGTTCGTGTCATAAAGCCTGTGAATATTGGTGAGATATAGAGTTCCTCCTGTAGCCGCCCCTGTAGCCTCATCCTGAAGTATTACAGAAAGGTTCCAGTCGCCTCGCCACGCAACAGGAATTAATGGGTCTTTATCGAATATTATTCCATCACCAAAATCTTCTTTCAGTCTTTCAAAAACGGTTATATTAGGCGCTATAACCACAAAATGCCTTGTCATTGGAGAATACGATTCCCTTAATGAATGGAAATAGCTCCAGACAACAGCAAGGCTCATGATCTTTGTTTTCCCTGCGCCGGTTGCCACCTTAAAGGCGTATTTTGCCCATTGATCCTCCTGAGGGTCAATTCCGAGAGCTGCTATCTCACTGTTTTCGCCTCCGAATTCAGATACGACACCTGACAGCGTATCAAGCCCCCGCAGTTCTCTCAGATAGATGAATGTTTCAATTGCCTCTCGCTGGCAGAAATAATATTTAAAAGGGACAACCTCCCCCTCGTTGTTTTTAATGGCGTGATCTCTCCCGAACCAGTGATGAAGAAGTTCCCTCGTAGTATCAGAAGCCCCGGCGTAGTCAGTCTCTCTCCACTCTGTCACATAACGCCGGAGGTTTTGAGCTATCTGGATTTCGCTCGGGCGCCTTCCTTTTACCTTCTCAGCAGGCGCGCCCTCTTTCTTTGCCCTGACACGATGATGTGTCGGCATTTCATGAGGCAGATATAAAGGCTCAAGGGCTGAAAGGTTTATGATGGGGCTGGTCATTATTATATCTTGTCTTCAAAATATTTCAAAACAACTGACCTTATCTTTTTCGCAAATCCTATGGCCTCGATTGCCTTTTCTTCAGGGATTTCATAGTACACTTCAGAAGGGTATCTGGTCTCAACCGCATAAATAGATAGGACCTCAACATCTCCAATCTCTGATTCAAGTGATGGCGCAATATCTTTGCATAATAAAATCAGATCTTCTATGGAATGCGTTTTAGGAAAATCTATCTCATGAAATGTAAGGAAGCCTTTAATATGCTTTTCAGCGCATTGTTGAGCATGAAAACAGACGGTATCATAAGGAGTCTCATCCATTGTCATAATATATTCAGCAGTTTTGAGGTCGTTTTCAGCTTTTTTAAGCCATGCGTTTACTATTTTTATTTTATCGCTTTTCATAGATAACCCTTCCTTTATGAGCAGCGGTATAAATTATAGTTCCAACAATATCCTTGAATCTTTCAAACTCCTGAGGAGTTCTGACAATAACATCCTTTGGCATGCCAAGATATTTCAGAGCTTTTCTTATTGGAAGCGCTCTTTCATAGGGAATCATATCGGTATCCATTACTACCATCAGGTCGATATCGCTGTCCTTTGTCGGTGTTCCGTAAGCGTATGAGCCAAAGAGGATTATCTTCTCAGGATTAAAGTTATCAGTAATCTTTTCAATTATATTCTTCAAATAGCTCTCAATATCCATAGTCATTGGCCTCCCTGTATTACTACTAAGTCAAACATTTACTTCCACCGTTATGCTCGTATCGCATCCGAATATATCAACTACTTTAACACAAGCGGTGTATTTGCCTTTCTTCAGATATTTATCGTATTCGTGATTAGAGACAGTCGGAAGCGAACGGTCTTTTCTTATCCTGTATGCCTGCCAGTGGTGCTCAAAGGGCTGACCGTCCTGATAGTCGAAATCAACCGCCCAGAAATCTATGAAATCAAACCCGCTTTTTATTGTCCTTTCTCTTAAAGCTTCAAGTTCTTTTGATGGGACTTCGGCAAGGGAAGGGACAAATTTATTGAGCTTTATGTCAACGGATTTCTTGACGGAAAATCCCCCTACATCCCCCTTTTCCAAAGGGGGAGATAATTCCCCTCTATCAAGAGGGGTTAGGGGTGTGTTTCCCCTCTTTGGCAAAGAGGGGTTAGAGGAGATTTTATAAATAACCTCTGCCTCAAGGACTGCAACCTCAAGGAACGGTGGAGGCTCTTTCCGATTCTTCTCCATTATCTCGCGGGGTATAGGAATAAGTTTTATCTTGATATTGTCCGCATGTTCTATCTCATGGCAGACAAGCCTCAAATCCATCTCAAATTCCCACGCAAGGCAATGAAGCTTTTTTGCGCCTGCCTCCCTTACAGCCTTTGCAACTGTCCTCAGTTCATCTCTTGTAAAAAGTCCGTCAATGCTGTCAACGTGGCACAAAGCTGAACCCTTTCTGCCGTGGATCAAAGGAGAAGGAGGATTGCTCAAAACCTCAGCTTTATAAAACGCAAGGACTACCCGCCTGTGTTCCTCATCCGCTCCCTTTAATCTCTCTTTCTGCCACCACTGTCTTTCATGCCTGCCAAGGTTGTAGACATCAAATGCGCGATAGGGCCTGTTCTCCTCGTAGAGTTTTCGCTGAAGTTCAATCATTCGCTTGCGTGAGGTATGAATGGCAAACCTGCCAAGGTCAGCCATTATCCAATGCCTGCCAAGTTTTTCTGCAACCGCTCCGGTTGTTCCTGAACCGCAAAAAAAATCGGCTACTAACATGTCTTCTGATGTCCCTGCTTGAATAACTCGTTCGAGCAAATCTTCTGCATTTTCTGTTGGATATCCGGTCGTAAAAGCATATCCAGGAATATCTGTCCAGTCTGAATCAAGAATAGTTTCATCACTATCTTCAACCCAGTATTGAGGTCGTCCAGTTTTTGGATGAAGTTGAATTTTATTTGCTTTAATCATCCCATCAATTTTTTCTTGACCAAATTTGAAATGTTTGCCTGCTGGTGGATAAAATGTTTGACCAAAAATTATTCTTTCAGGTGGCTTTCTAAGCCCGCTGGAATCATCCATTCTTCTCCAATAACCCTTCCTTGTTTCCTTTAATTTACGTTTTATGTTGCAGAACTTGGTTTTTTGACTTCTAAAGTAGAGCAATACGGTATCAGTAGCAAGCGGAATAGAAATTTTTCCTTGTTCCGTTACATTTTTGTGGATTCTGTTAACTATAATTTCGTTCTGAAAAAAATCTTTGCCAAACACTTCATCTGCTAAGACTTTTATATAATGAGACCAATATTGATCAAACCGAATAAATATCATGCCCTTATGAGATAAAAGTTCTTTCACAAGTGTCAAGAGTTCAAACATCCAATGACAAAATGAGGATGCCACTAATCCCCAAACATTACGATAAGCGACTTCTTCTAAGATTGATCGCCCTTTCTCAATAGAGGAACTACCTTCGCCGATTTTTATAGATATTACTTGATCTGTGCCCGTAAAAAACGGCGGGTCTATGTAGATGAGGTCAATCTTGCCTTTGAAGTCTTTGAGCAGGCTTGCCATAACGAGCTTGTTATCACCCCAGATGAGCATGTTTCTGAATTCGTCTTTGTGGGCTTTTTGTGCGTCAAACAATCCTGTCTGACTTAAACGGCTGGCGGGTTCGTCAATCGTCTCAATCTTCTGCATCGGCATAGCGCACCCGGCAATGTCCACCTCGCGCCGGTTCCCGTACTCGTCATACTTACCCTCCCAAACAAGCTCCGTCTTTCTTGTGCTTAAAGGATGCGGATTATCCGGGCTGTATTTCTTCAATTCAGACATGCAGATAGTATTTATAAAATCTCGGAAAGATATTTGCCAATTCTTTCTTTATTGGCAGCCAAGGTAGAAAACTGCTTATCGCAGACATCACTAAACCGTGCCAATACCTTTCTGTTTATCGATTCCTGGTCTTCAAAAACTGCCATTGATCTAAACGGTATGCCGAACTGTTCATACTTTAAACAGGCAATGGTAGTATCTCTGCATTTATCGTCATTCTGAACACCGAAAACAAACAGGGGTCTTTGCATCCCATTAATTCTGCAATCTATCATATATTTCCCATCCGGGTCGTGCTCTTTATCATAATAATTAAAAGTCCTTCTGTCAGAAGGGACTTTTTCTTCAATGAAGGCCCTGAAGTCCTCCATAAATGTTGACCTGACTCTTTCTCGCGACAGATAATCAATATCTGTTACTTTGATTAAACCCTGAAGATAGCTGTATAAAGCATCACCAAACTGGTTATCAGGCACTTCAGATATAAGTTCACCTTCATCATTCTTTATTCCATAGCGTGAAAGAACGGTGTCAATAATCTTCTTTCTCGTGCCTTTATCAATGTCTATATCGTCATAGCTTATATGCATAAACGTATGTCCTTCATCGGAAAAAAGCCACTTGCCCTCTTTGCTTTTTAGTAAAACCACAAGATGGTCTCCATCATCAAACATAAAAGGGTTGAATACAATGAATCTGTTGAGTCCTTCCTGTGACAAATTTATTTCGTCACATATTTTGTTTTTGAATTCTTTTTCTAATACCTCAATATCCATTAAAATCCACCTCCTTCAAAGAGGGATACTTGCTTATCATCTTCACGCTTTATATTACATTCTAACAAGAATTGCTCAAGTGCTGAATAAAAATCTGAATATTTTGAAGTTACCTCAGCGTATCCGTCGATTTTATAGCCGCTTTCATGATACCTTTGTGTTGCTCTGTGGATATGAAAAGCCGGGGCAAACTTGTAATTCTGTTGCTTGTTCTCTTTTTCCAATTTATTAGTGTGAAAAGAAGGGTGCTTGCCGTTAAACCTGATAAGGATATATTCGATATTGGAGTCCTTTTCCCTTAAAGTAAGAATAATCGAAAAGTCCAATACATTGAGCTTGTTTTGTCTAATGATTATTCTGAAAAGATTACCGTTGATGCCTTCAATATCAATCTCTTTTTCTTTGTGCTGAAAATGCGCTTTATCTTTCAGGTCAAGCCTTAAAAGCCAATTAGAAGGCACAATTTTGGGTTCTGTAATTAAATCTGTTATTTCCTTATCAGTAAGTACGCGCATATTTAACCTTGCCCCTTTTCAATCATATCTTCAACCTTCCGCTTCGGGACTGGAATGTCAGCCCAAAAAAGACTTTTTACGAGACCGTGAAGTTTCACCCTTTACAGTTTATATCCTATTTTTCTTAAAAATTCCTTCCGGTGTGCCTTATCCTCCGGCGTCTCAATCCCTCTTGGAGGAAAACCGTCTATGACGCCCATAATTCCACTTCCCTGCCGGGTTTCAGCAATAATAACCTCAACAGGATTGGCGGTTGCGCAGAATATGCTGCATACCTCAGGGCAGAGCTTGATCTGGTTGAGGATATTTATCGGAAACGCGTTCTTCAGGATAATACAGAATACGTGACCGGCCCCGAGGGCCTGAAGGTTTTTTGCGCAAAGGTCTGTCAGCCCGGCGTCGTTGCCTTCTGTTCTGATAAGGCACGGGCCTGAGGCTTCTGTGAAGGCGATGCCGAATTTCGCATAGGGAACGGTTGTCGCGATAATTTCATAAAGGTCTTCGGCTGTTTTGATAAAATGCGTCTGGCCGAGTATGATATTGCAGTCTTCGGGTATATCTAATTTTACAGTTTTTATTTCCACGTCAAAACCTCCCTTTACTATCGAATGTTATGCATAATTACTATACATATTGTTATGCTATAATTAAAATGTTTTTTTGGAGATGTAAACCTTTATATGTCAAGATTATACATAATATTTTTCTTCCTTATTATGCCATTTTACCCTGTATTGTCTGAAGCACAGGTGATTTCAGGGCCTGAAGTGAAGCTTGTCAATAATGATATCTACGTATCGTTTTCCCTTGATCTTGAAGATAAAAGCCTGCAGGAGGTAAAAAAGGGAATAGAAAAGGAACTGAAATTTCATATCGATATGTTCAGGATATGGAAAATATGGCCGAATGAATTCGTGCTGGGGAAAATGTATATAAGAACACTGAAGGCGGATCCGGTCAAAAAAGAATATGTTTCAAAAATATCTGACGGCAGCATCCTTGTCGAAAAACGCTTCAAGTCTTTTGAGTCCATGATCAGCGGGGCGCTGTCGGTCAGGGACATGAAACTCACAAATATCAGGGAAATAGATCCTGGGGAATATTTCATACGGGTCACCATAGAGTCCAGGATCCGGAAACTCCCCCCTGTTATCGGTTATTTCCTTATTTTTCTGTCGGAAAATGAATTCAGGATTGTCAGGGATTCCGCTGTCTTTATTATTGAGGGAGCCAGATGAAGAACTTTAAATTCATCTTCTTTATAGCAGCGATCGTTGTTTTCATTGTCTTTGTATTTGCGATCGAACTGCATTACATGGGGCTTAAAGATGTCCCTTTTTCTACAAAACTGCTTCTTTTTATCCTGCTGAATCTTAACCTTGTTGCGCTGTTTACGCTGATATTTTTTGTGGGTAAAAGTCTCTTTAAGATTTATCTTGAAAGAAAGCAAAAGGTTGCCGGTTATAAGTTCAAGACGAGATTTGTCGTGATTCTTGTTGTTATGACCCTTATCCCGTCAGTTTTTCTTTTTGTTGTATCAAGCGGCGTTGTTACAAACTATCTCGACAGATGGTTTGACCCGCAGATAAAACAGCCGTTAAATCTGTCTATTGAAATCGCCAGGTCTGCCTATGATATGCAGAGACAGCAGACGCTTGAATATGCAAAGACAATCACCTCGGGGAATGCCCTCCCTGAGCGTTATAAGGTTTACACCCTTGCTAAAGCGCCTGAGGATGCCTCGGAGACGGTCAGGGCGGGCTTTGACGGGAAATCCGATGTCGAGGTGATAACAGGTGAAAAGGGGGACATAGTCAGGGCTGTTGTCCCCAGGGACAAGCAGAGGCCGCAGGATGGCGTCATTGTTGTTGAATCGCTGATAGATTCAGGCCTCAGCAAAAATGCTGAAGCAATACAGGAGGCGTACAGAAACTATCTGACGCTTGAAGCCTGGAAGCTGCCGATAAAAACAAATTATTTGCTGATACTGGGTTTTTTTACGCTGCTCATTATATTTTCGGCGTTATGGGTTGCTCTCAGGGTGTCCAGAGGCATTACTGACCCGATTCAGGAATTGGCCCGGGCTACTGAACAGGTTGCCCAGGGGAATCTTGACATGAAGATATCTGCCGGCAGAGACGATGAAATAGGGCTTCTGGTGAATTCGTTTAATAATATGGTGAGAGAACTCAAAGATGGCAAGGAGTCCCTCCATAATGCGTGGCTTAAATCAGAACAAAGCAGACTCATTATAGAAAACATAATCAAAAATATAAATTCCGGCGTCATATATCTTGATACCGAGGGGAATATCCTCACGATCAACAGCGCTGCCTGTAAAATATTGGCTATAGCGCAGGAAGAAATCATCAACAGGAATTATTCAGTTCTTCTGTCGATATTGAAATCTGATGAATTGTCAGGCCTTGTCAGGAATATAAGGGTCCGCGAGTTTAAGGGAATAGAAAGAGAGCTCCGGGTGACTATTGGGGACAGGCTGCGGCTTTTAAGGATATTCATAACTACACTTGGAGATGCGGAAAACTTTCTTGGGACACTGGTAGTTTTTGATGATCTTACCGAGATAACACGGGCGGAAAAGGCCCTTGCCTGGCAGGAGGTGGCCAGACGAATGGCGCATGAGATCAAAAATCCCTTGACCCCTATACAGCTTTCCACAGAGCATATGATCAAGAAATGGCAGAGCAAAGATGAAGACTTCGGCAAGGTATTTGACCGCTCCACAAAGGCCATTATCAAAGAAGTAGAGAGTCTGAAAAATCTCGTGAATGATTTTTCCCGGTTCGGTAAAATGCCGGAGATAAAAAAGACCCCTGTCATGATTCAGGCTATCATAGATGAAGTCATTAATCTCTATAAAGATTATAAGGATGTTGTGATTGCGATGTCTTCTCAGGGAGAGGAGACCCCTGTTGAATTAGACGCGGAACAGTTTAAAAGGGTCATAATCAATCTTGTTGGAAATGCCATGCAGGCTATGCAGAACCAGGGGAAAGTTGATATCAGCATTGAACATGATGTCCGGTCTAACAGGGTTCGCATTGATATAGCGGACAACGGCCCCGGGATATGTGACGAAGACAAGGAGAAATTATTCCTCCCTTATTTTTCGACCAAAAAAGACGGCACAGGACTTGGCCTTGCAATAGCCGGCAAGGTTGTGGCAGAACATAGAGGATATATTAGAATAAAAGATAATGCTCCCAGTGGCACGATTTTCAGTATAGAACTGCCTATAAAGGAAGGTTAGATGTCAAAAGCGCTGATAATGATAGTAGATGATGAGGAAGGCATAAGGGAAACCCTCTCCGGCATACTCGAAGATGAAGGATATGAGAGTATCACCGCGTCTTCAGGTGAGGAGGCTGTAATAAAGGCAAAAGAAATTATTCCTGATGTGGTGCTGCTGGATGTCTGGCTTACCGGCATGGACGGGATTCAGACGCTTCAGGAGTTGAAGGCTTCTCACCCTGATTTGCCGGTAATCATTATTTCCGGCCATGCCAATATAGAGCTTGCGGTAAAGGCGACTAAAATGGGGGCATATGATCTTCTCGAAAAGCCCCTGTCCATAGAAAAGGTACTGCTCGCAGTTGACAGGGCCCTTGAAAAAAGGAGACTTGAACTCGAAAACAGGATGCTCCGCAAAAATCTGTTCAAAAAGTGCAGGATGGTTGGAGATTCAGTCAAAATCAGGCAATTACAGGAACAGATAAAAATGGCGGCCCAGAGCAACAGCAGGGTGCTTATCCTCGGAGAAAGCGGCTCAGGCAAGGAACTCGTTGCGCAACTGCTCCATGAAAACAGTCCAAGGTCAGGCGGGCCTTTTATAGAGGTGAACTGCGCTGCCATACCCCAGGAGTTGATCGAAAGCGAGTTGTTCGGGCATGAAAAGGGGTCTTTTACAGGCGCCTTTGAACGGAAGAAGGGGAAATTTGAGTTGGCGGATAACGGGACTCTGTTCCTTGATGAAATTGGAGATATGTCCCTGCAGACCCAGGCAAAGGTGTTGAGGGTGATAGAGACACAGGAGTTTCAGCGGGTGGGAGGAAGCAAGAACATAAAGGTGGATGTTAGGATAATCTCTGCAACGAACAAAGACCTTGCGGAAGAGGTGAAAAAAGGGAATTTCAGGGAGGACCTGTTTTTCAGATTGAACGTGATTCCGATCAAGGTGCCTGCCCTGAGAGAGAGGCTGGATGATGTCCCTCTGCTTGTGGATAATTTTCTCGAGCTTTTTGCCTCGGAATATGGGCAGCAGAAGAAAAAAATAACAGACGAAGCTGTCAAAATGCTTCAGAAACATTTCTGGCCCGGAAATATCCGGGAGCTAAAAAACATGCTGGAGAGACTTGTTATCATGACACCTTCAAAAACAATCGCCGCCGGCGATATCTTTAAACCGGAAGCCGCAGCTTCGGACTATTTTTCGCATAGTACCTTCAAAGACGCCAAAGATGCCTTTGAAAGGGATTTCATTATAAAGAAGCTTGATGAAAATGCCTGGAACATATCAAAAACCGCTGAAGCGCTTGATATGGAGAGAAGTAATCTGCACCGAAAGATCAAGGTCTATGACATCAAGGTGTCTTGAATGTGGAAAACCTATCCCCCGATCTGATGGAGTTTCATGAAATTTGTCTTGGCTTTAGTGGACAAAGGAGAGCTTGCTATAACAACGATGCTATCACCTGTCTTTACGATCTTTTCTTTGAGCAGGGCTTTTTCTACCTCCCTGAGCATCTGGTCGGTATCGGCAAGAGGTTTCATATATTTCGGGATGACCCCCCAATATAACGGAAGCCTTGAAATAACGGAATGATCAGGAGTAAATGCTATGATCGGGATCTTCGGTCTGAATTTGGAGACAAGCAGTGCGGTAAAGCCTGATCTGGTGAATGCTACAAGGACCTTTGCGCCGATGTCATCGGATGCACTGCAGGCGGCATCGGCCAAGGCCTCGGCATATGAATTGCCGCGAATATAGACTGATGATATTTTCTGTGTCTGCTCGGTATGTCTGATGATCCTGTCCATCATCATGAACGACTCAATTGGGTATTTCCCTGAAGCGGTTTCTGCCGAGAGCATGAGGGCATCGGTCCCGTCGATAACTGCATTGGCAACATCAGTAGCCTCAGCCCGTGTCGGTCTCGGGTTTTCCTTCATGGATTCAAGCATCTGCGTAGCGGTAATGACGAGTTTTCCCCTGTTATTGGCTTTTTTGATCAAGGCCTTCTGAATGAGGGGCACTTCTTCAGGGGCCACTTCCACTCCAAGGTCACCCCGCGCTATCATTATTCCGTCGGAAACCTCGAGTATATCATCAATATTCAGGAGCGCCTCAGGTTTTTCGATCTTTGCTATAAGCGAAATGTTTCCGCCTCTTTGCTGCATCCAGCCTTTTATGGCAGTGATATCATGCGCACTCCTGACGAATGAAATTGCTATATAGTCAACAGCCATCTTCAGGCCAAATTCAAGGTCTCTCCGGTCTTTTTCAGTAAAGGACTTCTGGGATATCTTCATCCCGGGGAGATTCACTCCTTTTCTGTTTTTCAGGACACCGCCTTCGATGACTCTGGCAATGAGCGCCTTTTTTGATTTTTCAATAACCCTGAGCTGCATAAGCCCGTCATCGAGAAGTATGCGGTCGCCTTTATTGGCGTCCTTCAGAAGTGCAGGATAAGAAACAAAGATATTGCCTTCATCTCCGGTCCCTTCTCCGGGATGAATGTTCACGCTGCTGCCTTTCCTGAGTTCAACCTCGTTGTTTTTGAAAAGGCCGACCCGTATCTTTATGCCCTGCAGGTCTTGGAGTATGGCTACGGACCTCTTGAATTTTCTGGAGCCCTCCCGGATGATCTTGATGACCTCCCGATGCGATTCATGGCTGCCATGGGAAAAATTCAGGCGGGCAACATCCATGCCGCTTTTTATCAGGTTAAAAAGAACAGACCTGCTGCCGGAGGCCGGTCCGATTGTGCAGACGATTTTTGCCCTGCTCTGATTCATATGTTACAGACTCCGGCTTCAGTTTTCAGGGTCGCCTCAGGAGAGTTTTCCCTAAAATTAAAGTTTTTCTTATTCCAGGAAATGTGCTGTTGCCAGTCCTCCCCCCTTTCCTTGCAATCAGACCGGTAATGCGCGCCTACGCTTCCTTTTCTGGTGAGCGCGGCCTTTACAATGAGGCCGGCAACAGAGATCATGTTTTTCAGTTCAAGTTCATGCCGTGTAGCATAATTTTTTTCTAGGATCCCTTTCCACAGCAGGAGCTTTTCCTGTGCTTCTCCCAGCGATTCCCCGCAACGTATAATTCCTGCCCTCTCCCACATCAATTTTCTTAAGGCCCGCCTGATTTCGTCACATTCACGCAGGGAAGAGATTTTAAAGTTGAGTGTTGTGCTGTTTGCAGGGACTATAGAAGACCGTAATGCAGCCTTACCGGTCCGCGCGCCGTATACCAGGCCCTCAAGCAGGCTGTTTGAGGCAAGTCTGTTGGCCCCGTGAACTCCTGTGCAGGAGACTTCACCTGCTGCGTACAGGCCTTTGATGTCTGTTTCTCCGTCCAGATTGGTTTGCACCCCGCCCATGATGTAATGTGCTGCAGGAGATACAGGGATGAGATCTTCGGTTATGTCTATGTCGTATTTCAGGCAGGTTGAATGAATTTTCGGGAACCGTTTTTTTACGAATGCTTTCCCCATATGCCTGAGGTCGAGATATACATGGTCACTTCCGGTTTTTACCATTTCTGAAATGATCGCCCGTGAGACGATGTCCCGTGGGGCAAGTTCAGCCAGAAGATGATAGTCCTGCATAAATCTCTGTTTATTGACATTCAGCAGCACAGCCCCTTCACCGCGCATTGACTCGCTGAGGAGAAATTGAGGGGCCCTTGGGTAATAAAGGCTTGTTGGATGAAACTGGACAAATTCCATGTCTTCAAGCGTAGCTCCCGCCCTGAAACCAATGGCCATGCCGTCGCCTGTGGCCACTTCAGGATTCGTTGTTCGCGAAAAAAGCTGCCCGGCCCCGCCTGTTGTCAATATAGTGGCTTTTGCAAAAAGCGCGGCAATTTCTCCATCTTTCAGGACATATGCCCCATGGCATTCGGAATTATGCACAATGAGGTCGATTGTAAAGGCAAAAGGGTATTTTCGTACTGAGGGGAGAGAGCATACTTTCTGGAGGAGAACTCTTTCAAGTTCTTTTCCGGTAGAATCTCCGTGTGAATGGAGTATTCTCCTGCGTGAATGGGCAGCTTCAATAGTAAGATCGAGGGTAGTTCCTTCTTTGTCGAATTCCGCACCCCACTCGATCAGTTCCATTATTCTGTCAGGCCCTTCTTCAACAAGTATTTTTACCGCGTCTTTCTTGCAGAGTCCGTCCCCTGCCTTCAGGGTATCGTCAAAATGGATGCCTACCCGGTCTTCATCGCTCATGACAGCAGCAATGCCTCCCTGGGCGTATTCCGTATTGCTTTCCGAAGGTCTGTCTTTTGTGACGACCAGGACATTGCCGTATGGCGCAAGCTCTATGGCCGCCCGCAGGCCTGCCACCCCGCTTCCGATAATGAGAAAATCTACTGTCTCTTTATGCATACAGGAAGGATACAAGAAGACATGGAGTAAATCAAGCACCATATTTTGGTATATTGCCTTAAACCTAAAAATGGCAGTTTAATCACAGAGTTCACAGAGTTTTTCTGTCTCACCTTTTTGTGTTATTTCTTTGTGCACTCTGTGGTAAATACTTTTTTGAGGTTGAAATGTTGCGAAAATCTGCTGAAATCTATTAAAATGTATTATTACAAATCAGGAGGAGAAACGTGAAAGCAGGAATTCATCCGGAATACAAGGAAGTAAATGTTATTTGTGCCTGCGGTGATACATTCACCACAAAGTCCACAAGAGCTGATATGCGCCTTGATATATGTTCAAAATGTCACCCTTTCTTTACCGGCAAACAGAAGGTACATGACGCCGAGGGAAGGGTCGAAAAGTTCAAGAAGAAATACGCACAGAAATAGCGATAGTTTACATTTATTGAAAGCAGGAAATCTTATTGGTTTCCTGCTTTTTTTTCTATGGAGAATAAGGATGACCCAGGGCAGCATAAAGAGCATAGGCGGACAGGCGGTTATTGAAGGCGTAATGATGAAGGCCCCGAAAAACCGGACTGTGGCAGTCAGAGACCAAAAAGGCAGCATTCATCTTAAAAATAAGAGGCTGAAAGAAGTCCTGAAGCTCGAGGAAGAAAATGCTTGATAAACTCCTTTTAATAGAAGAAAAATACGAAAATCTGACAGAGCTTTTAATGGACCCCAAGGTGTTGTCAGTGCAGGCGGATGTTCAGAAATATTCAAAGGAATATTCAGAACTTCAGCCTTTAGTCGAAAAAATCCGGCAGTACAAGAAGATCCTTTCGGAGTTGGACAGCACAGCAGAACTTTTAAAGTCAGGGGATAGTGAGCTGAAAGAGCTTGCCCAGGCAGAATTCGAGGAACTGAAACAAAATAAATCCCTCACAGAAAATGAACTGAAACTGATGCTGATTCCGGTAGATCCCAGAGATGCAAAAAATGTAATACTGGAGATAAGGGCCGGAACAGGAGGAGAAGAGGCCGCCCTGTTCGGAGCCGCTCTGCTCAGAATGTATACCAAATATTCGGAATCCAAAAAATGGAAGGTTGAACTGATCAGCATGAATGCGACCGGTCTTGGAGGGATCAAGGAAGTGATTGCCTCCATCCAGGGCAAGGGCGTTTACAGCAAGCTTAAGTACGAAAGCGGGGTGCATCGTGTTCAGCGTGTGCCTTCCACGGAAACCTCAGGGAGAATACACACGTCCGCTGCAACAGTGGCAGTGCTTCCTGAAGCAGAAGACGTTGATGTGAAAATCGAGGCAAAGGACCTCAGGATAGATACCTTCTGCTCCTCAGGCGCAGGCGGACAGAGCGTTAATACAACATATTCGGCTGTCCGTATTGTGCATGAACCGACAGGGCTCGTTGTGCAGTGTCAGGATGAGCGCTCCCAGACCAAAAACAGGGACAAGGCGATGAAGGTGCTCCGGGCAAGGCTGTATGAACTCCAGATGGAAGAAAAGGACAAAGAGAGGGCACAGGAGAGAAAATCCCAGGTGGGCTCCGGTGACAGAAGCGAGAGGATAAGGACATACAACTATCCCCAAAACAGGGTAACAGATCACCGTACCGGCTTAACTCTGCATAAGCTTGAGCAGATCCTCGAAGGGAATCTCGATGAACTCTTCGAGAACCTTACCACTGATTTTAATGCAGCGCGATTGCAGGAAGTCTGACCCGGAAAGTCCCTGTAATTCTCCCGGACATCCCAATAATTCATGAGATTACTTGATACCATACAATCCTCATCCGACTATCTTGAAAAATCCGGAGTTGTCGATCCCCTTGTTGATGCAGAACTCATGGCGCTGCACGCAGCCGGCATGGACAGACTCAGCGCATATATGGATAATCCTGAAATAGACCGTAAATTAATCTCCAAAATAAACAGGCTTGTTAAGCGGAGAGCAGACGGAGAGCCGTTACAGTATATCCTCGGACATGTAGACTTTCTCGGCCTCCAGCTCAGGGTTGGAAAAGGTGTGCTGATTCCAAGGCCGGAGACCGAACTGCTTGTGGAAGAAACAATTAAAAGGGTCAAGGGTCAAGGGTCAAGGGTCAAAATTCTTGATTTGTGCACCGGCAGCGGATGCATAGCGCTGGCGCTGGCAAAAGAGTTTCCTGCTGCTGAGGTATATGCAACTGATGTTTCAGCAAAGGCTGTTAAGTATGCAAAGGGGAATGCTGATTCTAACGGGATCAAAAATATAACTTTTCTTAAGGGTCCACTTTTTGAGCCTCTGGAGAGGGGTATGCGTTTTGAAGTTATTACCACAAACCCGCCTTACATCAAAACAACTGATATAGCAGGTCTCCAAAGAGAAGTGAGAGAGTGGGAGCCTATAATGGCATTGAACGGCGGTGAAGACGGCCTTGATTTTTACCGGCAAATCCTTTCAAAGGCTGCGGGATATCTGAAAGACAACGGCTGCATTGTTCTGGAGCTTGGCTTTGGACAGTCAGAGGCGGTGGCAGAGATAGCCGGGAATTCCGGGTTTAAAAATATATCCGTAAAAAAAGATTTTGCAGGGATAGACAGGATACTAAAGGTCGAAATATAACGGAACTCTCTTTGCTCAAATTGAAAAGTTTTCATCAAATATCAGGGCGAGGCGGAGGGCGTGTTCGTCGGAAGATTTGGCAAATGACTGAAAGGCCTCCTTGAGTTCCTTCTGGCTGGCACATGTCCGAAATCGAACATTTCCCACAATGCCAAATTTTCTCGACCCCGCGAATTCACATGATTGCACGTGAAGGAATGAACGGAATACTTCACTGGCTAAAACATCTGAATCTTACGGCACAGCAAGCCTTGTTTCTATGTCCATACGTCCGTGAAGAACGCGGACAATCTCTATCGTATCGGCAAGCGTTTGACGGTAAAAAATCACATGACTGCCCGCGTTGAGTTTGCGGTACCCATTCAGAATCTCGTTACAGTCCTTTCCTTGTAGAGGATTGGCGGTCAACTGATGAAAGCAGTCATCCAGCATGGTTAAATACTGATCACGCTGGTCGCGTCCCCAATGCTCTTGCGTGTAACGGCCGATCTTTTTCAAATCGGCCTTGGCCTTATTTGTGATGGTAAAAGAGGGCATTACTTGAGATTGCTGTCATCAAGCTCATCAATTAATCCCTTGAGGGAATAGACGGCTTTACCGCTTTCCTCCCCCTCGACAAGTGCGCGACGTAACAGGGATAACTTGGTTTCCCGTTCCTCCAATAGCCGGAGTCCGGCACGTATCGCTTCACTGGTTGAACCAAAACGGCCTTGGGCGACCTGCTGAGAAATAAATTGTTCATAGTGTGAGCCTATCGTTACGCTGGTATTCTTTTGCATAATATAACCTCCATCTTTGCCCTGATTGATATTATTATATAATATTTATTGGTATAAATAAAGACGGAAGGCTTATCTGCTAACCGCCCTGATGACTTTCAGGGCGAGGCGGAGGGCGTGTTCGTCGGTGGATTTGGCGAGGGATTGAAAGGCTTCTTTGAGTTCCTTCCGGTTCAGGACATGTCCGAAATCAAACATTTCCTCACTATAATATTGGCGCCGCGTAACCTGCCTGCTTAAAGTGTTCGTCGAAAGTAAGCGCCTGTTTTATGCCGAATTCATCCATAGCAGAAAATGAAAAGCAGTCAACCATGCGGTTCCTCGCTGTTTAGAGTGGGTAAGATTGAAAAGAGTATGAGTGGAGGGGTTAAAATAGAGCATTATGAGAGATACATATCTTTTTCAAATAGCCTTGTTCAAGCTGCCAAGGCGCGTGCCAGAGGCTATAGGACTACTCACAATCTAATTGCAATGATCTACCTCATTGGAGGAAAACTTAACTTTGGGTTACCCATTTGAAACAGCGAGGAGCCC
>CAMTXX010000057.1:0-6886 GCA_947085825.1 uncultured Nitrospira sp.
AAATTTTATTTTTCGATACCTTAGTGTACCTTAAAGTGATAGTTTCTGCGCATATTTTTATCCATACAGCGATTCAAGATAATCTTAATAAATCATCGAGTTAAATAAAATTTTGAGCAATGTCTGCATTTTTCGGGTTAATTTTTCTGACACTATTCACTATTCACTGCCTTTAATACGCTTCCCTTATCCTTTTTCTCAGCCAGAATCCTATTATATTCAAAATCAATGTCATTAAAAAGAGCGTAACGCCGGCAACGAATATGGTCTTGTATTCTATAGTGCCATGCGGCACATCTCCGAGGCTTACCTGAACAATATAGGATGTCAATGTCTGTATTGGTTCAAGAGGGTTTGCGGTAAAGTTCGGCATCATACCGGCCGCTATCGCCACAACCATCGTCTCTCCTATGGCCCTCGATATGCCCATTATGAAGGCTGCCGCAATGCCTGAGAATGCGGAGGGTATTATTACTTTAAGGGCTGTTTGGAACTTTGTCGCGCCCATGGCATAAGAACCTTCCCTTATCTGCATGGGCACTGCCTTCATGGAATCTTCGCTTACCGAACTAACATAGGGGATTATCATTATACCCATTATTATTCCCGGACTTAAGGCATTGAATCCGGTCAGGTCGGGTATAATCTTTTGGAGATGTGGAGTAAGGAAAAGGAGCGCAAAATATCCATAAACAACCGTAGGGACAGCGGCAAGAAGCTCAAGGATGGGCTTTACTATTTCCCTGAACCTGTGCGGCGCGTATTCACTCAGATAAATGGCTGCGGTGAGACCAAGAGGCAATGCCACCATTAATGCTATGGATGTGGTTAAAAGTGTGCCGGCGACAAGGGGCAGGATGCCGAATTTCGGCTCTGCAAAGAGGGGCGTCCATTGCGTTCCTGCAAGGAACTCCTTTATGGGTACTGCCTTGAAAAATCCAAATGACTCATAAGAAAGAATAACTACAATGGCGATGGTTATAAATACAGAGGAAAAGGCAGCCAAAAATAGAACGGTCTCTATTGCGCCTTCCTTGATTTTCTTTGCATGGTTTTTTTTCATAGACAAAATATTATCCCGATTTTTTGTTACATGAATGTTACAACAATGTTACAGGTTTGTTAAAACTTTAAAAGATGTGAAAGGGCGTCCCGAAAGCTTTCGGGGCGCCCTTTTGTATAGTTTAAGGTAATTTACTTCTTTTCTTCCCTCTTAAGCAGGTCTTCTATCTTCACTCCGACCTCTGCATGTCCTTTAAACATAGTTCCTGTCTTTTTCTTTGCAAATCTTTCCTCTGCCAGTTTATATGCCTTTGCAGGAAGCGGAATATACTTCACCTGCTTAATGAGTTTCGGTGCATTCTTCAGATAGTACTCCACAAACTCTTTGACCTCCGGCTTTTCTGCCGCCTTTTTGCTTACATAGACAAACAACGGCCTCGAAAGGGGCTGATATGTGCCGTCCATAACCGTCTGCTCTGTTGGAAGCACCTCTTTGCCTGTTTTGGGATTTACGATGGGAACGAGTTTTAATTTAGCCTTGTTCTCCTCATAGTATGCAAGACCGAAAAATCCGAGGGCATTTTTATCTCCTGATATTCCCTGAACAAGGATATTGTCGTCTTCGCTGGCTGTAAAATCTCCCCTCGAGGACTTTGCCTTGCCAACAATAGCCTCTGTAAAATAATCAAATGTCCCTGAGTCAGATCCTGCCCCATAGAGCTTTAAAGGGGCGTCAGCCCAATCTGTCCTCACCTGATTCCACTTTGTTATCTTGCCTGCTGCCTCAGGCTCCCAGATCTTTTTAAGATCCGCAACAGTCATTGACTTTACCCATGTATTTTTCGGGTTTACCATTACTGCAAGGCCGTCATAGGCAACAGGAAGTTCTATGTACTCAATGCCGTTTTCCTTGCATAAATCCATCTCTTTTTGGAGTATGGGCCTCGAGGCATTGGACATGTCCGAGTCGCCCCGGCAGAACTTCTTAAAACCGCCGCCTGTTCCTGAAATGCCGACTGTTACATTGACGGCGCCTTTTTTAGCCTTCTGGAACTCCTCGGCAACAGCCTCTGTGATAGGATAGCCCGTACTTGAGCCGTCTATCTTGATCAGCTTCTTGTCAGCCGCAACCGCCGGTATTGAGTATGTCATGGCCAGAACCATGAGAGCAACCATGCTAAAAACGATTTTCTTAATCATTACTTGCCTCCTTAAATTGTTTTAAGATACATCTTGATTGTTACAATAATGTTACAGCAATCTTAAATTTCTGTACGTCCCGCAAGCTCACCTCCTTCCTCATTCTATCGCCTTACCCGCCTTATGGCAACCAGCCTGGCATAATTAATCGCCGCAAATGACCTTTTTCTCTGTAAGCTATAATATAAAGAGATCAGGCTTTGCTTTAAACAGAACAAACCTACACAAACGATGAGGCTTAAAAAGCTAATTACCATAAAATAGAATAACAGGGTAATGTTACAGCAGTATTAAGGGGATGTTAAGTTTCATGTCACCATTGGCAGGAGCGATCCCATCGATCCCGAAAGGGATCAGGAAAAGACTCACTCACTCCTTCCCTTCCAGAAAGCCCCTCAGTTTCTTGCCTGTCTTCTCTATATACTGATAAAACAAACACCTGAAAAGATAAAACTCTTCACCAAATAAGTGAATCACTTTGTCTGTAGAAGTCTTTGATATATCTGTGTAAAGCTGTAGTGTTACGGGAATATTAAAATCCTGTTACAGATTAATCCTGACCTTTGTCCCCTTCCCCACCCTGCTTTCGATCAGTATCTGCCAGCCATGGGCCTTTACCAGGTGTTTAACGATAGCAAGGCCGAGTCCTGTTCCCCCCATCTTTCTTGATCTGGCAGGATCAACCCGGTAAAACCGTTCTCCCAGTCTTGACAGATGCTTCAGCGGCACCCCTATTCCGGTATCCTCAACAAACAAAAAAACTTTACCATTTTGTTCATCAACTCCGAATGTCACACCGCCTGATTCGGTAAACTTGAGAGCATTGTCTACAAGGTTGATCAATATCTGAATGAGCCGGTTTTTGTCTGCTTTGATTTCCTTGATTCCGGGCCTGTTCGATATCGTCAATGACAGGTTTTTTTCAGCGGCCTTGTCTTTGACGAGCTCCAGAATATTTTTAAAAACGTCTTCAATGTCGACCATTGTTTTTTCAACCTTAATGACGCCCAACTCTATCTTGGAGATTGTCATAAGATCATCCACAAGGCTGTTTATACGCTCGCTGTTGAACTTGATGGTCTGAAGGAATCTGACAGCGTTTTCTTTATCGTCGAGGGCGCCGTCGAGAAGCGTATCTGCAAAACCTTTAATCGCCGTAATGGGCGTCTTTATTTCATGCGATACATTGGCGATAAAGTCCTTCCTGACCTGTTCAAGTTTTTCGATCTGTGTGATATCGTGGAAGACCGCAACAAAACCCGGAAGCTCATTCTCCTTATAGAAAAGCGGCGACACTCTCACTGAAAGGTATTTTTCCTCAGGGGATTCTATTCTGAATTCTGTCATGCCCGGGGAAAGGGTCTTACGCACCTTGTCTACCAAATCGGAAATTTCCTGGTTTCTTATAAACTCAATAAACTGCGCGCCTGATGCAGGAGCTTCACCAAAGAATTCTTTTACTGACGTGCTTGACAGTATAATCTTGCCCTTAGCATCGCTTATAAGGAGAGCATCCGGAATGCTTTTCAGGATAACATTCAGCCGGTTCCTTTCCCCTTCATTCCTGGCCATCATGTCTTGCATCCTGACCGACATCGAAGTAAGATTTTCCGCAATCTCATTGAACTCCCCGGCATTTTTTAAATAAAGTCTCTTGTCAATCTCTCCCCGGGACAGCGATCTTGAGAAATCCGTTATCTCCCTGAGCAGCCTCCTTAAATGTTCAGTCTGCCAGAGAAAAACTAACGAAGTAACCAGCAGGACGATAAGAAGAATGTAAACTTCGGCAAAGAGGAACGTCAATAACATTACAAGCGCATACAATATAAAGATACGTCTGAAAATCCCCTTTTTCATATGTCGGCATCCACATAGTAGCCGATCCCCCGTCTCGTCTTTATATATTCCGGATTTGAAGGGTCATCCTCGATCTGGGTGCGCAGTCTCCGTATATGCACATCAACAGTTCTCGGCTCAACATATGCTTCATCCTTCCATACCGCATCCAAAAGCTGGTCCCGGCTAAAGACCTTTCCTCTTCTTTCCACAAGATATAAGAGAAGCTTAAACTCTGTTGAACTGAGTGCCAGAGGTTTATCATGCTTTGAAACTGAATAGGTCTCCTTGTTGATCAAAAGATTCCCTGCCTTGATAACCCTGTCTTCCGCCGGCTCTTCGGTGGTCCTTCTTAACACAGCCTTTATACGCGCTATAAGCTCTCTCGGGCTGAAGGGCTTTGTTATGTAGTCATCTGCGCCCATTTCAAGACCGAGTATCCGGTCCACTTCTTCCCCTTTCGCTGTGAGCATGATTATCGGCAGGTTTTTTGTCTTTGGATCGTTTCTGAGGATACGGCAGAGTTCCATGCCCTGAATACCGGGCAGCATAAGGTCCAGCACAGCAATCGAATAACTGTTTTTCCTGAGCTTTAACAGGGCGGTTTCCCCGTCCGTTGCAGTGTCAACAGAGAAACCTTCTTTATTGAGATTATAAGAAACTAACTCAACAATATCAGGCTCATCATCGACTACCAGAACAGTTTTTGTTTTCATCCTCTATATTTATAGCATCAAAGACAAGGGGAAGCAAATCCCTGAATATGCTCAATAACAGACTCCGGAATTTTATATTTTATTCTACAAGCTTTTTAATATCATCTGCTGTAATCCCGCCATGGATTCTTACTGACCCCACTTTTTCAGGAAGGACAAAATGCATCTTCCCTGCAACTGTTTTTTTATCAATCTGCATGGATTCCATGAGATCGTTTATCTGAATTTCACCCGGCATTTCCGAAGGCAACCCGTAAGAATCAATAAGGGCCTTTATTCTCAAAACCTCTTTATTATCAATAAAGCCGAGTTGCTGTGACAGCTTGGCCTCCATATACATGCCGATAGTAACAGCCTCTCCATGCAGATACTTCGTATAGCCGGTAATCGTCTCTATGGCATGTCCGATTGTATGGCCGTAATTCAATATCGCCCTGAGTCCGGATTCGCGCTCATCCCTTGAGACCACCTCTGACTTTATTTCGCAGGAACGCCTTATAATATGCGTCATGGCAAATGGTTCAAGCTTTAATATTTTGTCCCTATTCGTCTCCAGATATGCAAAGAATTCTTCATCCCATATTGCGCCGTATTTTATGACTTCACCAAGCCCGGAGAGAAATTCCCTTTGCGGCAAAGTCTCCAGTGTCGCAGTATCTACCCAGACAAGCCTCGGCTGCCAGAAGGCGCCGATCATATTTTTTCCGAGCGGATGATTTACACCTGTTTTACCCCCCACTGAACTGTCTACCTGTGCAAGAAGAGTTGTGGGCGCTTGTATAAAATCAATCCCCCGCATATACGTGGAGGCTGCAAAGCCTGTTATATCCCCGATAACTCCTCCACCAAGCGCGATAAGCGCTGATTTTCTGTCCAGCCTTGCCTTTAACAATGCTTCATAAATCTTTTCCGTATAAGCCAGGCTTTTGTATTCTTCTCCGTCAGGGATAATTACTTCTATGAGGTCATAGCCGGACTCCTTTATCGCGTCTGAAACTGTTTTGCCATAGAGTTTATACACAGTGGGATTGCTTATCAAGGCAATTTTCCTGCTGAATTCGAACTTTTCAAGCATCTTGCCGATGTCCTTCAGGATGCCACTGCCGATCATTATGTTATAACTTCTCTCCGCAAGCTCTACCCTTATTTTCTGCATCTCATTATCTCCATAATTTCATCTGCTATCTCTAAGGGGGATTTGCCGTCCGTCTCTATCATGATGCCTGCCTTTTCATAAAAAGGTCTTCTGCAGGCAAGCAGTTCATTGATTTTTTCCTTCGGGTTTTCCACCTTCAGTAAAGGCCGGTCTTCGCTGCTGCCCGTCCGCTTCAGTATCGTTTCAGCGCTTGCGTTGAGGCAAAAGACAATCCCGTTTCCTTTCAGCGCCTCCATATTTTCATCTCTTAAAACAGCTCCGCCGCCTGTTGAGATAATAATATTCTTTTCCAGGGAAAATTTCTTTATCATGGTCGTCTCAATATCCCTGAAATGTTGCTCACCGTGGATTTTAAAGATATCATTGATTGTCATTTTCCAGGCTGACACTATCTCTTCATCAATATCAACGAGCTTCATATGAAGCCTCTTTGCAAGCTCTTTGGCGATTGTTGTCTTGCCTGTGCCCATAAAACCTGTCAGAACTATATTTTTCATCGATTTACATACCCTTATTTTTTGAGGCTCTTTCTCATTTCAAGTGGGTAACTTTCCCTTTTTATTCCCCCTTAGAAAAGGGGGTTAGGGGGTTGTCATATCATACTTTCATACTGTCCAGCAATTGGTCTTATAAAGCAAAGCATCAGATCTATTGCATGGGTAAAGGTTCTTATTCCATTAAGTGTTTAAGTTGTCATTCCCGCAATCCCGAAAGCTTTCGGGAGTCGGGAATCCTTCTGAAAACAAAGAATGATTCCGGACAAGCCGGAATGACGAAGGTGTCATTCTTGATTGCAACTTGGAATTAACAACCCCCTTAATCCCCCTTTATTAAGCTGACCTTTACCCACAACCTCGCCTGCTGGACACGGTATTGCGCCGCAGTTGTGGGACAGCGCTGACCATGACCTTCCAGATTTCGGTGATATCGTCAAGCCGTTGTATCCCGAGCCACAGGGTTTGAGTGCCTGGATCGC
>CAMTXX010000058.1:0-7781 GCA_947085825.1 uncultured Nitrospira sp.
ACTGTTCCTTCCAGGCGAGGACACAGAGGCAATATATTGATAATAAAAGAAAATTGGCAGTTTTTATGATTTTCTCTGTGAACTCTGTGGTTTTATTTAACTGCATTTTTTGGGTCAAAGAGACCCATTTTTATGCTTGCATTTTTCTTGTAGAAGTGATATAAAATTATACATGGCACATGCAATACCAATAGATGTTTATCAACTCCTTGAGGACAAGCTCGGCAGGGATGAGGCGCAGAAGGTTGCCGCTGCCATTGAAGTCGGTTTTGAAGTTATAGAGAAGAAGGCAGAAGCGGTGGCCCTTCAGAAAAAGCTTGAAATAAAGGATGAGCTTACAAAGGAACTTGTCACAAAGGCAGAGTTTTATGGCGAGATGAAGACCTTGAGGCAGGAAATGAAGAACGAGATTTTAAAGTTAGACCGTAAATTTACGATAATGTTTATCGTTTTATTTTTCACGATTGTGTTTTTAAATCAGAACGCCCTTGAGTTTATTGTAAGGGTTTTGGGGTTGATAAACTAGCTTGCAAAACCCATTTTGTTATGATATAAAATTGTATGGCGCATGCAATAACAATGGAACTTTTGCAGCTTCTTGAGGACAAGCTCGGGAAAGAAGAGGGCAGGAAGGTTGCCGAGGCTATAAATATCGGTCTGGATGTTATCGAAAAAAAAGCTGAGGCTGTCGCTTTTCAGAAAAAGCTTGAACTGAGAGACGAGCTTACCGGAGAGCTTGCAAGCAAGGCTGATATAATGTTGATAAGGCAGGAAATGCAGACCATGAAGGTTGAGCTTGAGGCAAAGATAGATCAAAACAAGATTGCTCTTGAGGGGAAGATAGAGCTTGTAAAGGCAGACATCAGAAAACTCGATATGAAACTCAATTTTTTGATAGTCCTCATGATCATAGCCCTCACCTTAATGAACCCTGTGATGGCAGAGATAATAAAGAATTTATTAAAACTATAAGGGTTATTTTTATGGCATCTAACTTGCACAGACAGGAGTAGTCCTTTATCAGGAAAATAAAAATTACGCAAAGGCGCGTCAAATATGGCGCGCTTTTTTTTATTGGCGTATAGATGCAGGGGCATGACATATAATACTCCCCAAAAACTGGACAGGGGTATTTAGTGTCTGTGTATAAACTACGTAATTCACAAAAAAGGCTGTCATTCCCGCAAGAGAAGCGCGTCGGGAATCCTTCTTTTAAGCCATCGGAAAGATTCCCCGAAAGCTTTCGGGGAATGACAAATAAACGGCAAAAATGCCGACTTTATACACAGACACTAAATAATCTCCCATAATTCCGGCTTGCCCGAAAGGGCATTTCAAAAAGTGCAAAAAGCTGTTACTATGCTATGTCGATAGATATAAGAGTAAACTTATTATTTTTTCCGGAATAGAGAACAGCTCTTCCATCCTCGTCTTCATATATAACAATGCCGTCGCTAAACTCCTTCACTACCTTCAGCTTCATCTTTTCCGTCTTTATCAATTGGCCGCCCTCAACAATTTCGACTTCCGCGTTCATATATCCTCCTTTTTTGTTTATTATTACTACAGCTTCACTTTTCGGGCTAAAAATTTAATGCCGTCCTGCAGCCTTCATTAATTGTTTTTCCTGGCTCTGTCCGCCGCCTCTACAATCGTCCACCTCAGATGGTCTATTGCGATCCTGTTGTTGATGGGCGCAACTTTCACAGACAAATCCTGAATCCCCAGGAAATTTCTGTTTGCTATTTCAAGTTCCCTGAAGATCAAAAATCCTTTTTGTATATAGAGATTCATCACGCCTTTGTCAAAATTCCTGTCTCCGAGATATGATTTTATGGAAGGCCCTCCTATTTTTTGCAGGAACTCCCTGCTTATCTTTGTTTTTTCATCCTTTGTGCTGTATGTCCAGAAATCAGCCTTGCCGATAAGCCGGGACATATCCGCTCCGGAGCCTTTCAATGTCCCTATGCCGTCTACCTTGCCGCTGATATATCCTTTAATCGGTTCAATATCGTCACAGAATTTTGTCAGACTCACCTTTTCAAGGATCATCCCTGCCCTGTAATGAAATCCATCGGAGAAATCAATCACTGCCGAACCATTCAGCCTTCCTCCGAATATGTTAGCACTAAACCTTCCTATGTTCAAAATACTATTATCCTGTTTTATCCGGACTTCCAAATCCGTCAACAATCTGAACCCATACTGCAAAGAACCGACAGTAATTTTATTGTAATCATCACCGGTAAATTCTTCCGTGTAGTGCCTGCTTATGCTGTCAAATTTTGAACGTTCAAAGGATGGCAATGTGATCATTTCCCCCGCGTCCTCAAGTCCTCCATACGCAAAGGGGACTGCGCCATTGACAGGCCCCACAGAATATTCACTGTTTTCACCTTCAAGCAAAAAATCCTTCAGCCTCAGATCACCGGAAACAGAAACCTTATTTCCATTATAAGTCAATCTTATGTCAGAAGAAACAAAACCTTCCATCCCTGCATAGAGGAGGGAATCCGGGAAAATATCCCAGAACGAATTCCTAATCTCTGTTATTTGCGTCTCCGGCACATGTCCATGCATATGTATGGAACGCTCTTTATCCATAAAGGCCTTCGCATTGCCGGAGGCTCTTGTTATGACATTTCCTGCTGACGCGGTCACTTTAAAGTCGCAATCTCTCCCCTGCAATGCAATATTCGACTGGAGCAAGGCGTCTTTCAGCAGATAACGGCCGGTTTTTTTGCTGACAACAGAAAACTTCTGCAGGTCCAAGGCCATCACTCCGTGCACGGATTCTTTTGAATCAATTGTCCCTTTAAAAGTGAAATTTTTCAGATTTCCTGAGATCTTATGCCCGGTTTGCAACTGCTTCTCTATCGCGGATAATATTTCTTCAGGATCGATATTGGCTGCTGCTATCTCTGTTTTTACAGGAAAAGGCCCCTGGGAGGTCTTGCCCTGTGCGATCATTTTTATCCTGCCGCCGGCCATTTCAGCCTGTGGTATATCAAGGGAAAATTCTATGCCGTTAAATTTTCCGCTGCCTGTAATTTTCCCGGATTTAATCTTCTCTAAGCTCACTCCGGCAACGGAAAAGGCGATATCTCCGGAACTGTTTTTTTCGACTGTATTCAGGGTCGCGGAGAAATCAAGTCCCTTGATTTTGGCTTTTTCCAGAGGATATGCAGCGCTCAGGTTTTTTGCCCCTATCAGAAGAACTTTTCTCTTTCCAATATTATTTATCGTCAGCAGGTCTGCTGAGGAAGAAAATTCCTCTGTCTCAATCCCCGGATTTTTTATCGCAAGGTTTCCTTGCTCATAATTGAATTCAAGCCCGGATTTCAGTCTGTTAAAAGAGTAATCGTTATAACGTATCCCCCCTGCATTGATAGAGCTTTTTCCTGAGAACGACTTCCCCTTCAGCGCCCCATCCATCAAGACGTGAATATCACTAAGGGAAAGCCTGCTCTCTTTTCCGATTCCCATAGCGATTGGAGAAGCAGTCATAGACGCTGACAACACCACCCTTTCGCGTTGCTTTTTTGCATTCATGGAGAGCTTCACATCAACCGGCCTGCTCAAAGAATACCCGCCGGCATTCAATATCTTTGCCGAGCCCTCTATCCCGGCATTAATCTCCCTGCCTGAGGAGAATGTCATTTTGGCATTTATGTTTCTGACCTCAGCGGTGTCTGACTTAACTGAAGCTTCCTTCAGTTGGACAGAGCCCGAGGCTTCAGGAGAAGACTTATCAAGCCTGCCTTTTATTTTTATTATGTCAGAGGTCAGCATGCCGCTCATCCTGAATCCTCTTGCGATATTGAAAGCGGAAAGATCGAGGCTTTCGAGCCTTGCTGCAAGATCATAGGAAGGATTTTCCCTCAGATTCATTAGCCGGCCCGATAAAGTCAGCGCAGATGCATTCCCGGCTCTGACAGAGAGGGTGTTTATCATTGCCGCATCTGCGGCAATGTCATAAAAAGCAGACAAATCCATATTGATATTGAGCAGCGCTTTTTTATAAATGTCATATCCCGGACTCTTTATCTCTATCCCTGAGGTGAACCTGACTCCCTTGTCTGTATCGCCCTCCGCATCAAAACGCATTTTTATCCTTGTCTTCTCCATATCTATGTAATATTTCGCTAAAATCATCCTGAATGGTGAGAGCCTGAAATTCTCTGCTGAAACAGATAGGTTGAATTTTTTCGGATCATCCTTCAGGTTCATCCAACCATCAAGTTTTACCCTGTTTTCGCCAGCCCACAGAGTGTCTCCCTCTATAACAGTCTTTCTGCCCGGAACAGAAGAGATATTCTTCAGGGTCAGATTTATCCTGTTGTTTCTCAGCCGGACATCTTGATTGAAATCCGCCATGCCGGACAGGATCCTGAACTCATCCACCTGATAGCTAAGGGTGCTTTTTTTTGACAGGAAGTGTTTTAAATCATCAGAGATATTCAATCTGCCTTCAGAATCCTTTATGATAGTCAATTCAGGCGCATACAGGCTGATGTTGCTGAAATGGAGCCTTCCCTCTAAAAGTTCCCTGTATTTTAAGTCAAGTGAAATTCGTTTTATCTTTAAGAGCTTCCCGGGTATAAACCCCTCCGGGTTTAGTATTTCTATATCCCGGAGATTGATACCGGTTGAAAGGCTGAATGATATATCGCCGATATCAATCCGCTGCCCGACAATCGAACTTACCTTCCCGGATAGTCTCGCTACGAATGTTTTTTTAAGATCAAGATAAAAAAAGTATGCAGATAAAGCAGTAAAGACGAGAACTATCGCAAGAACAAAAGAGATTACTTTGCAGATTTTTTTTCTACCTGGCGTCATTATCTATATTTTACATGCTGACTGAAAAAATGCAGTAAAAATATGGCGTCTCTAAAACAAGGCCTGTTATCTGCTGGAAAAAGGGGCTCTTTCACTTCATAACCCTGATTTTATTGGTGGTCCCAACGGGAGTCGAACCCGTGTTTTAGCCTTGAGAGGGCAGATTGTAAAATAACAGTACCCGGGCCTTTTACCTGAATATTTGCATTATTGCTTTTAATTTCAATAGGTTTTGTTTTCACACCCTTTACGATATTTTTCTATGTTTTAACACATCTTAAGATTTATTCGGTTACATTTTGGTTACAGTACGCGCCCGCTTTTTGAATGAATCTTTTTGCTCACGTCCCCATATCCCTTTAAGCAGTTCAGGCCAATTTGGGCATATCGAGATCAACCTTGATGCCCAGAGCATTACAGACCTTTAAGAACGTAGTCATGTTGCAATTAATACCACTTTCAATTTTTGATACCTGTTGTTGAGTTACCTTAGCCTTTTTTGCTACCTCTTCTTGTGATAGTCCAAGCCGTTCACGAGCATCAAGGATACGCAGAGAAAGTTCGGCAATCTGATTCTCTTCATCGTAAAACTCCCTGAAGCGTTTGTCCTTGAGTTTCTCTTTGAGATGTTCTCTAAACGTCTTCATCTGTGACCTCCTTCAATTTCTTCTCAGTAAAGCGGGATAGAAAATCTGTCCTATATGCCTGAGATCTTTTGATCTCATTCACAGGAACAGCACTCGCCAGCTTCCTGAACGCATGAGTTAAGACGATATAGTTTTTATGGCAGAAAAAATACAGAATCCTAATTTGATCGCCCGACAGCCTGACCCTGAGTTCATGTATCCCATCAATGAGCAGATCAGCATAGGGTCTTGGAAGATTTGGTCCTTTATCTTCCAGTTGTGACAACCACGCAAATATTTTGGCCTGCTCCCTGTCCTTGCGGGAGTCTATGAACTTCTGAACAGGACACTCGCCTCCGATGGTCTCATAATAAATAAGGTGCCACTTGCGATTCATGAATTTATATTACATCATTTATAATGTAATAGCAAGGATAATTATTAGTGACGTTACCATGCTTGTTGAGGTTTGATTTAGTGCGAGGGGAAAGCTTTGTTCAGCAGCTTCAATGCTTTTTTGATGGTGGTGATGTTGTCAGAAGAGAGCTTTGAGAGCAGATTGGGTTCTTTGACTTTTATCTTGATGATCGGCGTACTGCCCGGGCTAAAAAGATCGCCCAATGAGATGCCGAGCGCCTGGGTAATCCTGCCATTCGAAATTATCGTCTTAGAGGCAACGGTTTGGCAAGGCGATAAAGAATGGAAAAAACAGCAATGAGAACTTTTATTTCCAAAGAAACCTCAAGGATGGTGATAATATTCGATGAAGTCGAACTATTTGCTCCTGCTAGTTCTTATTATGTTAGCGCTTATTCTTTTGGCAAATGAAACGCATGAGTTATACTTCAAAAAGCAGGAATGTCATGGAGTTTAAAGAGGGTTCGCGTGAGCATGAGCTTGCAGAAAAGATGTTTGAAAGAGGTCTGCTGGAGCGCTCACCTATGGGCGGCTATGTATTGCCGGGAAAAAGCCGCCTCAATCACATTTTTCAGCTTGGACCGTCTCTTTGCACATCCCGTCATCAGCAGGCAGGACAAGAAGGTCTGCCGGACTGTTCTGCGAATTAAACAATAGGCTTGGCGATAGGCCTGATTCATGCGGACTTTTATCAATCCGGGCCCCGGTCTTCTTTTTGGTTTGTGCCGCAGCTTTCGCGCTTTTTTCCGGCTTGGAAGCCCCTGCTGCGCCTTCAAGGTGTCCCGAACGCTTTCGGGATTGGGTTGGTTCCATCTTCTCCTCCTTTGGACCGGGAAACAGGTACTTGGAAATTTCTTCCTTGCCTGTGAGAAAAAATTTACGGTTCTTTTTATTCACAAACAGAGTAGGCACATGCTCTATTCCCATATTTTTTAAGTAGCCCGCATACTCTCCGACAGGGAGGTGAATGACCTTTATGTTACTGGCCTCAATTTCTTTCATTACTTCAGAGCAATACTTGCAATCTTTGCTGTAAAAGAGTGTGAGTTCTTCTTCCGGAAGGCGTACTGTGCCGCCTGCCGGCAAGATAAGGTAGAAAAGCGAAAAAACAGCCACAAAGGACAGAAAACCCGCAATAACCTCTTTCTCTCCATATAAGAGCCTCAGTATGCCCAGAACCACGAAGAAGGCGAACATGATCAAGCAAAAGATACATGTCATACGAATGTGAAATGTCTGGTACCCAATAAAGAAGCCCTCGGCAGCCAGCGAGATAACGAGGATGAGGTTAATATGTCTCTCGAACTGCGTCTTGTTTTTATAAAGCGCCAGATATGACAGCAAGGCCAGGGCAGAAAACGTAACAAGCCCGATGAGAAGAATGGAGATATTGCCAAACCTCGTGTTCTGAGAAACCAGCCCGCATCCCTCTGTCGGACAAATGGTCGTGCCAAAAAACTGAAAAACCATCTCTGTAGCGACAAAGAGAACCCCAAGAACAACGGTTACCAGGAAAATATTGCCTATGACCTTCTTGTTTCGCTGCATACAAGCCTCCTGAGGCAAATTCTATAGTATTATAACACAGATCCGCACTCAGGCGGATTCGCCAAAGAGAGAAAAAGGAAAGCCTTTTCACGATATTTACCAATATTTTTCTCACATATCCATATGGCGCTGAACGGGCACAAAATAAAAGAAAGATGTGCTAAAATACAAAACATTATTACGGACTGTGAATATTTTCCGGCTTAAATAGTGTCTGTTTATAAACTGCCATTTTTGTTTTTGGCCGTCATTCTCGCGAAGGCGGGAATCCAGTGTTTTCAATATGTTCTGTCCCGAAAGCTTTCGGGACCGGTCAAGCCGGAGGATGACAAATATTTACTTTATACA
>CAMTXX010000059.1:0-7778 GCA_947085825.1 uncultured Nitrospira sp.
ACACTAAGGTATCGAAAAATAAAATTTTTCACAATCCCGATACATATCGGGACATTTTCGTTATTGCATTATTTGGGACAAGAATTTCACATTTCACCTTGCAGGTGAAATATGAAATAGACATAAGTTTTTGTTTTATCAGTGTTTATCTGCGTTTATCTGTGGCCAAATGCTTTTTATAGGTTAAACCATAGCAGGTTTTCTTTTCCCGGATAAGTTCTATTTTTATTTCAGTGCGGCAAGTTTTACTGGATTTTTGAAAAATCAGCTATCAGGGAGAGCGTTTCCCATATGCCCTTTAAAAGGGACAGTCTGTTTGTCCTGATTTCTTCCTGCTTGTCCATTACCATCACCTTGTCAAAGAAGGTGTTGATATGGGGTGTCATTTGAAAAAATACGCGTATGCCGTCAGAGAACTTTTCGCCGGCAAGGAGAGGAATACATTTACTCCTCAAGTCAATAAAAGAGGAGTAGAGATTCTTTTCTTCTTCCTGAACGAACAAGTCAGTGTTCACAGGCGGAAGAGGTGTTTTGGGTATGATATTTTTTACCCTTTTTACAGCAAGCAGAAAGTCCTGAAAGGCCTCTTCTTTTCTGACAGTCTGTAATGCATCCAACCGTGCGGTGATCAGTTTCGGCGGCTGAACAGACGAGAGGGAAATTATGGATTTTATAATATCCTGTTCATATCCCGAGGATGAAAGAATAAATTCCATCCTCTGCTCCATGAAACTGATAATGTTTTTGAGTGTTTTTTCAGCAGCCTCCAAATTCCGGAGGTTTTTTAACGCATGACCGAATATTTCCGTGAAATTGAGGCTATAACCCTTCTCAAGAATGATAGAAATAATTCCCATGGACTGCCTTCTTAAGGCGAAAGGGTCTTCAGAGCCGGTAGGAATGAGTCCTATTGAGAAGAACGAAGAGATATTATCGAGCCTGTCGGCGAGACTCACGATCGCGCCTGCATCAGTTTGCGGGACCCTGTCCCCATAATTTTTCGGCAAATACTGCTCCTCGATTGCTGCAGCGACTTCGCTGTCTTCTTTGTCGTGAGTTGCATAATATTTCCCCATTATGCCTTGAAGCTCAGGGAACTCTCTTACGACTCCAGTGAGCAGGTCGGTTTTTGACAGAAGGACAGCCCTTAAAACTTTATCTTTCAGGGAAGGCGATATCTTTTCAGAGAGAAAGGCTGCTATAGCCATAATACGCTCTGTTTTTTCATAAAGGCTCCCGAGCTTATCATGGAAGGTCACATCCTTCAGGCTCTCAATCTTCTCACCAAGGGGTTTTGCAGTATCTTCGTGAAAATAGAACTTCGCGTCATCAAAGCGGGCCTTTATGACACGTTCTGCGCCTGTCCTTATGGTCTCCGCGTTTTCTGCTTTGGTATTGCTGATGACAACGAAATGGTTCATGAGATTGCCGCTGCTGTCCTGCACTCCAAAATATTTCTGATGGTCTTTCATGACCGTGACAAGAAGTTCTTTTGGAAGTTTGAGGTATTCCGCATTGAAGCTGCAGAGGACCGGAACAGGGTATTCTACGATATACGTAACCATTTCCAGCAATTCTTCGTCTATGATAGGCTGTATATCCGGACTGCTAAAAAGGGCCGCGATATTTTTACGTATGCTGCTCTTCCTTTTTTCCTGATCAAGTACAACAAAGTTGTTTTCAAGCAGGCTCAGGTATGAGTTGATGTCTTTCACCTGAAATGCTGCGGGAGAAAGGAATCTGTGACCCTTTGTCATATTGCTGCTTTTGATGCCGTCGAGTTCGAAATGTACTGTCTCAGGGCCGAAGAGGGTGAGAATCCAGCATATCGGTCTCGCAAAGTGAAGACTGCCGTTTCCCCATCTCATTGATTTTGGGAAATGCAGGGATAATATGATCTTTTTTGCAATCTCCGGCAATACTGTCCTTGTTTCGATACCTTTTTCTTCTATGTCAGCGGCTATGTATTCAGCCTTGCCCTTTATTTTTATCTTCAGGTCAGAGACATTGATTCCGACGGAATGGGCAAAGCCTGCTGCGGCCTTTGTGGGATTGCCCAGCTCGTCAAAGGCTACTTTCCTTGAAGGTCCGAAAACTTCCTTTACAATATCACTCTGAACAGAACCCACACCGTTTATGAGCAATGCAAGTCTTCTCGGTGTGGCATAGGTCATGATGCTGTTATAGTTTATTCTGTAATCTTCAAAGGTTTTTGCGGCTATTTCCTTCAGGTCTGACAGCGCGGGCGGCAAAAATCTTGCTGGTATCTCTTCTGTCCCGATCTCTAAAAGAAGTGATGAGTGATGAGTGATGAGTGATGATTCGGTATTTTGTTCCTGATTCCTGACTCCGGAGTTCGGGATTATATTTATGTCCGACTTCTGATTGCTCACTGCCGGCTCCTTAAAAGAGGGAACCCCAGGTCTTCGCGCTGCCTGCAATAGGCTTCAGCAGTGAGTTTTGCAAGGTTTCTTACCCGTGCGATATATTTAGTTCTTTCAGTTACAGAGCTCGCTCCCCGCGCGTCAAGGAGGTTGAACATATGAGAACATTTCAAACAGAATTCGTAGGAAGGCATCACGAGGCCGAGCTTATTCAACCTGAGGGACTCCTTTTCAAAGTCATCGAAATGCAGTGCAAGCATCCCGGCGTTTGAATGATCGAAATTGTATTTTGTCCCTTCAACTTCAGTCATGTGGTGGATATCGCCATACAGCAGATCTTTATTCCATTTAAGTTGATAGACGTTATCGACACCCTGAAGATACATCGCTATTCTTTCAAGGCCATAGGTCAACTCCAGCGTCACTGGTTTGAGATCAATACCTCCCACCTGCTGGAAATAGGTGAACTGCGTCACCTCCATCCCGTCAAGCCAGACTTCCCAGCCAAGTCCCCAGGCCCCGAGAGTCGGGGATTCCCAGTCGTCTTCTACAAACCTGATATCGTGCTTTGTGGGGTCTATTCCGAGCGATGAAAGACTCTCGAGGTAAAGTCCCTGACTGTCATTTGGTGAAGGTTTTATGATCACCTGATACTGATAATAATGCTGCAGACGGTTCGGATTTTCTCCGTATCTGCCGTCTGTCGGTCTTCTTGAGGGCTGTATATAAGCGGCTTTCCATGGTTCAGGTCCGAGGACGCGCAAGAATGTTGCCGGATGGAATGTGCCTGCGCCGACTTCTATATCATAAGGCTGAAGCAGGGCGCATTCTTTTTTGGCCCAGAAATTTTGCAGCGATAAAATAAGTTCCTGAAAATACAAAACAAACCTCCAGAGTGTGAGGAAAAATCATAAATAAAGCATCCGGCTTTTGTCAATCGCATGAATTGCAGCATGGATTTTTCAACAAACTAACAGGCATTGTTGAAAAGTCTGAATGAAATCATAAATTACGTTGATAATACAAGGAGTTCACCATTTTGCCTAATAATTAGGCAGTGTAACTCATTGATAATTAAGGAAAATAATATTCAGGCCCCTTTCAGGATAAGTCAAGGTTTTTAGAGATAAAATATAATTAATTTATTTTTTATCTCATAAAAAACTTGTGGCCGCAGATAAACACAGATAATTTATTGAAAAATCCGCGTTAATCTGCGAAAATCAGCGGCTGACTGCTGTTTCAGGTTTATTGTAATTCAGTGAAATCCGGCCTCGGATAAAGACCTGCTGCTTTGACAATCCCTTCAATGGCGCTTTCCCACTCAATGGCCTGAATATGCACTCCCTTAACGCCTGGTGTCTCAAGTACCTGATGGATAAGCTCTATGGTAATTTTAAGGCCTTCCTGCTCCTGCAGTTCCCTGGCCTTCTTTTTGTCATCGCCCGCAGCCTCTTTTGCCTTGTTCATCCTGTCTATAAGCGGCTTGGGCACAGACACACCGGCAACAGAGGAATCCATATACTTCAACATCATGGCGCTCCTCGGGACGATAATGCCGCCGAGAATCGCGGTACACTCATGGAGCCCCATGTTCACAATCCTGGCCATCTGCATCCGGAAGCCTTCAATATCATAAATGCCCTGTGTTTGTATAAAATCAGCGCCTGCATTAACTTTTTTCATGAGATTGACCGGACGGAAGTCGATGGGATCACCCATAGGCGTCCAGGAAGCGCCTATAAAGAACTTGGGAGCTACTTCAAGCGGGTCGCCACCCTCCTGCCTGCTCTCATCACGCATCTTCTTCATAATGCCGACGAGCTGGCAGGTGTCAACATCATATACATTCTTTGCGCCTGGATGGCCTTTGAGCCTGCCTGCAGCGCTGAAGCTCTGGTGGTCGCCCGCAATGCAGAGGCAGTTTTTAAGGCCCAGCGCAGCTCCGCCAAGAAGGTCGGCTTGCATGGCGATCCGGTTTCTGTCGCGGCAGGTCATCTGCATTACAGGTTCAAGACCTTCCTGCAAGGCAATGGCCGCAGCAGCGATGCTCGAGATACGAACAACGGCTGTCTGGCAATCAGTCACATTCGCTGCATCGCAGAACCCTTTGAGTAATTGCGCCTTTTTTCTGACCTCATGACCGTCTGCGCTCATGGGTGGTCCGAGCTCTGCTGTAACCACAGGGTTGCCGCTTGCGATGACTTTTTCAAGGTTGCTTCCGCTCTTCATTATTTCTTACCTCCTGCTGTCTCATCCTTTTTTGTTTCCTGTTCCTCAAACGCCCGGATATGCTCCATCGAAATCCTGCGCGGCCCGCCATCACGTGAGGTGGACCAGTTGCGCGGAGACACGACTTCGGAGAGTTTTTCAAGAGTTCCAAGCTGTTTCATGCGCTCCACGATGAGAAACCAGGCGCAGTCAATTCCCTTGCTGATCTCACACTTGCCCTTGTTAGTGCCGCCGCAGGGCCCGTTCATAAGCGTTTTGGCGCAGCGCGCAACAGGGCAGATACCGCCGGTCAGATGAAGGATGCAGTCTCCGCAGCCTGCGCAGAGTTCTTTAAATACGCCTGGCTCTTCCACTGAACCATAGAATGAGGTATTGATTCCGGGGTAGACCGGAATATTGCCGGTCCGGTCGGACAGAAAGTTCACACCAACACCGCAGGCAGTCGAAAGCACGAGATCATATTTCTTAACCTCATCCATAACAGGCTCGAAATACTCGGGCTCACAGTGGCGCATAACGCCCAGATGATTCACCTCAATAGTCTTGCCCTCCATGGAGGCCCGCATCCGTATCAGGGAAGCGATTGTTTCTGCCTCCTTTTCGCCGCCCGCATGGCAGATGGCAACACAGGTATTACAGCCGAACACGAGGACCTTTTTAAAGTCCTTTACCATGTTCCAGATTTCTTCGATTGGTTTCTGTGATCCAACGATCATAGTTCAATACTCCTTTGTATCAATTTCTAAAGACAATTATGTTTTTGCAATTCTTAATCCCCTCTGCTTTATCCGCTCCGAAAAATCAGTGCATACGGCAGCAAAGGGATTCACAGCGCCTGAATCCCCTGTCAGTATCTCGATGCGGCCCGCTCCGATTCCAAGCATGCCGAGCAGTTCCTGTCCGCGCCTGACCCTTGCGTTTACGCGTGGGGCGATGTCCTTGTATTTACACATGCCATCGTTACAGCGCAGAACAGCCACACCGTCAACTCCGCATTCAAAGGCCTTCAGAAGGTCGAGTATATCTATCCGGCTGGTGCAGTGAACAGGGACAGTCCTCACATTCTTCGGCAGATCGAAACCGGAGACTCCGGCGTGGTGCGTACACATGAGCGCCAAAATGACAGGTTCCTGCCGCTTCGGGTCAACCTTGCCTACAACAGCAGACATTGTTTCCCTTATCTGCCTGACATCATAGCTCACCATGCTGATAGCCTGTGCAGGACATTCCGGCGCGCAGAGCCCGCAGGCCTGGCAATATTCAGGCCTGATAGCAGAGAACGCTTCAACTACCGGTGCATCATAAGGGCAGACACGTAAACAGGTAAGGCACGCCATGCACTTCTTCTGGTCAACTACTGCGCCTCCGCCGCAACCCCTGCAGCGGCCTGCTTCTTCAAGGGCTTCTTTTTCGGTGTAGCCCTCCTCGAAATGCTCCATAGTCCTGACGCGGACCTCTGGCGCAAGGTACCTGATTTTTAAACGCGGTTGCTTGCTGATCTTCTCTGCGACTTCCGAAGGCATCCGGCTGATTTTTTCTTTTTCCTGCACAGGGAGTTTGCCCTCTATGGATTCTCCCTGAATATAGAGGTGAATCGCCAAAGCAGAGCGGTGGCCGTTGGCAACAGCAGCGATGGCAGAACCCGGACCAGTCACGACCTCACCAGCAACGAACACGCCTTTGGCGCTGCTCATTTGGGTAGCCTGGTTCCACTCTACACGGCCACGTTCGTCTACCTTTACGGCGCTGTTTTTCAGGAATGAAAGATTCGACATCTGGCCGATAGTGATAATGATCGTTTCAGCTTCGATCAGCATGGTCTGATTATTATCAAAGGTCGGGTTGAACCGTTTATTTTCGTCAAATACAGACAGGACTTTCGTGACTTCAAGACCGGTTACTTTGCTGCCTTCGCGCCTGACAGCCTTTGGCCCCCATCGGTAGTTTATCTTGACCGCCTCTTCAACAGCTTCGTCCACTTCCCATTTCCATGCAGGTATCTCTTCTTCGTTTTCAAGACAGACCATGGAGACGTCCTTCACGCCAAGCCTTCGGGCTGAGCGGGCAACATCCATGGCCACATTACCCCCGCCGATGACCAGCACTTTATTCCCAAGCTCAGGTTTCCGGTCAAAGGCAACATCCTCAAGAAATGGTATAGCGAGTAAAACGCCGGGGCCTTCCACTCCCGGAATGTTCAGAGAACGGCTCTGTGAAAGGCCGATGGCGATCAACACAGCATCATGCTGATTAATAAGCCCTTCAAGCATTACGTCCTTGCCGATTTCGCAGTTCGTCTTCACTTCGATACCCTTGCTGATGACATCATCTATATCTTCCTTCAGCATTTCTCTGGGCAAACGGTAGGGCGGGATAGCAGTGGCAAGCATACCTCCAGGCACAGGCTGACGCTCGTAGATCGTTACACTGTAGCCTAATTCAGCGAGGTCTCTTGCTGCGGTCAGACCCGAGGGACCGGAGCCGATAATGCCTATGCTTTTGCCCTTTGTCTTTTGAATGAGTTTGCGTTTGTTGCGGCGATATTCCAGTGACTTCTCTATAGCAAACCGCTTCAGATGCCGGACAGCCAGCGGCTCGTCAACAGCACAGCGCCTGCATTCCTGTTCACAGGGATGATGACAGATCATTGAGCAGACCGATGCGATTGGGTTCACTGAGGTGATGACCTCGAAGGCCTCGGTATATCTGCCCTGGGCGATCAATCCAACGTATGCCTGCACATCAGTATGCGCAGGGCATGCTGCCCTGCATGGTGAGTATGGTCTTGTTTCCTTGATCGCGGCTCCGTACGGTTGATAAGGTTTCAATTCTTCTTCAGTCTTTTGTGGTGACATGAATTGCTCCTGTATAATTCTTATGCATTTAGACTCTTTATTTGTAACTACTCAGGTTGTTTAGACTGTAGTCTGTTAGGACTGAGCAAGGAACGAATCAAGGCTTTCTCCCCTATTCACCTAAACGACTACAGACTATCTACCTTAGTTGTTACCTTTGCTTAATTAGAGTCTGTTTATAAACCGACATTTTTTCGGCGGGGGTGCAGTTTTTGAGCATCTTTCCCTGTTCTTTGCCGTTGCATCGAGACAATGGACCACTTTCGCAGCCCGCTGCATCAATATTTTCGATTTTTGGGCGCACCTC
>CAMTXX010000060.1:0-9189 GCA_947085825.1 uncultured Nitrospira sp.
ACTCAGGTTGCTTAGCCATTTAGTCTGTAGGCTATTAGGCAAAAGACGGAGCATGTGCTGGACCCGGCACGTCTCATATCTCATGTTTTGTTGTTGCTAACAGTCTAAAAGACTACAGCCTATAGACCTGAGTAGTTACGAAAAATCAGGCTTTGAGAGACCGTGCGCAACTCTTATGTTCTGCAAGAAAAAAAATCAGCCAGTCGTTTTTCCTTTTCTGCATATTCAAAAGGTATGACAGGCTCACGCAGCGCCTTGATGAAGGAAGCGATCCCGCCTTTGAGTTCACCCTCATGCACGGAAATCCTCCTGAGGTTATAGAGGGGTTGTCCTTCTTTGTTTCCTCCTCCATATGCCGACAATATAACATTCATTGAAAAGGTCTTGGCTATCGCTATCGCCCTTTCATCATAATCCCTGGAGAGCCTGCCAAAAGGGATGCTTAACATCGGCACACCGCCCCCTATTCTGCTCCTGTAAAAATCCAGGCTGCCTGCTATCTCATCACGGATATCCTCATCACTTAGATACTTCAAGACAGGATGTGACCGCGTATGGATCCCAAAACTGACCAAAGGGTTTTTCTTTAATTTCCCGATATCTTCCAGTGAGAGAAAAAGGTCCTTCTCCGTGCTTCTGTATTCTTCTTCCGGGAACACACAGTCCAAAAATTTTTCAATAATACGAAGGTTCTTTGTCTTATCGTAATAATCTCTGGAGAAGGCGATTATTTCTTCTGCCTTAATATTTGTCTTATATTCTTCATTTATGAAGCCCTCAAGCGCGCGGCCAAAGCCCTTATTGATGCAGAAATTATAGAAATAACGCCAGTATATCGCTCTATCACCGATGCAGTCGGTTATGAGAAAGCAGGTGGACGGTAGACTATAAAACTCCATGACAGACAGAGCCTGTGTTGCATATGATTTGGGGCCGTCATCAAAGGTGAGCGCCAGCAGTCGGTCTTTGGATTTCAGATCACCCGAGATGTATTTAATAATCTCATCAAGGCCGACAATATCAAACTCCTTCCTGAGCCCGGCAATCAGTTTTTCGAATAATTCAGGCCGTATATTCCCAAGCTCCCTTAGGGACAAGAGGTCGCGATTCTCTATCGAATGAAACAGAAGAACAGGATAATTATTCAACCTAAAAACCTTAATTGGCCACGGATGAACACGGATAAACACGGATAAAGCAAACATCTGAAAAGATAAAAGACTTCACCAAAAAGGTGATTCATTCTGTTTGCATAAGTCTTTGATATATCTGTGTAAATCTGCGTAAATCTGTGGCTAAATGCTTTTTTTAGGTTCATCGAAATATCACCGGCGGTACATAGCCGAAGAGTTTAACCCTGGAGTCGCGATCTTCTCTCCCTGAGAGATATTCTCCGATTATGTCGTCTTCAAGGTTTTTAAGGCAGGCACGGGCTGTATCTGCATCGAAATCTTTCATTTGGTAAAGCCTGCCTGTGTCCCGGGACTGCTGATGGGATGCCACGCTACCGCCGGCGCTGATCTCTTCTATCGCCTTCACCATCAGTTCGATGCCCTCGGCGATGACCTTCAGAAATATTGAATTGAGGTCGTCGCCTCTTTCGAGGATCGGCTTTGTCTGATAAATAATATCTCCAGTATCTATACCTGCGTTTATATGATGCACAGTAACACCGATATATTCGGGCTCTCTGTTGACTATCGGCCAGCCGTAACTCCATGTCCCCCGGTAATAGGGAGAAAGGCCGGAATGGATGTTTATCATCGCAACAGAAGGAATGGATATCAACTCTTTCCTGATCACGCTGCTCCCCAGCACCGCTATGACATCAGGCTTGAGAGACTTGAGAAACTCCCTGATTCCGGCGCTGTTTATCTCACCGCAGCCGACATTCAGATACTGCGTCCCCGCTTTTTCAACCACTACATCAAAGCTCGACCGTAGATAATCCTTCAGCAATGGATGATAACGGAATCCGGCGGAATACATCTCCGAAAAACTATTCAGAAACCTCTCATCCTGTATCAACCCTGAGACGTTCTCTCCGGAGAGACTCCTGAATTCAGAAGGCAGCACATTCTTTCCCGTCTGTTCCGGATAGGCCTCGCGTACAACACAGGCTATATCGAATCTCTCAAGAAGCCTGTTTATGAAACTCGTATGATGAAATCCTGTTCTGGTAAATATGACTGTCTTCACCGGTCTAAAAGAGCCTCACGTCAACGACCTCGCCGGCCTCTATCCCGTTTCTGTGCAGCGGTATCACGATAGTCCCGTCAGCCTTCACAAGGGTGGTAATCAGCCCGGATTTGCCGAGGACAGGCACAGCCCGGAGTTCCCCTTCCCTTTCTTCGAGCATCACCCTGACATGCTCTTCCCTGCCCTGCGATGAAGCGATATTTTTTGTTATCCTTGCCCTGACCGTGCGGCTGCTGTACTGCGGCCATCGTTCCTTCAGGCCTGAGAGCCTGTGCAATACAGGCCTGATAAAAAGCTCAAAGCAGATGAGTACCGCAGCAGGATGCCCGGGCAGTCCGAAGACAGGGATGCCCTGCATAACGCCGCCTATCATCGGCTTGCCGGGCTTGAGGGAAACACCGTGGAAGAGCACCCCCGGCGAACCGATATCATTGATTATCCCGGCCACCATATCCTTTGTCCCGACCGAGGTCCCGCCGGACAGGACGATCGCGTCAGAATCAGCCATAGCCGTCTCAAGCGCATCCCGTATGGTTTTATACTCGTCTCTGAAGATGCCTTTCTTTAAAGGGATGCCGCCGGACTCGGAGACCATGCCTGAGATAACATAGGAATTTATGTCCCTGATCTCTCCTGCTTCAGGAGATGCGCCTGCCGGTACAATCTCATCGCCTGTGGATATGATCGAGACCAAAGGCCTTCTGTAGACCGCTATTTCGGCAACTCCTATGCCTGCGCAGGCGCCGATATCCTGCGGCCGCATCCTCTGTCCGGCACAGATGACAACATCGCCTTTTTTTATGTCCTCCCCAACCTGCACCACATTCTCGCCAGGCGCAACAGGCTTCAGCGCCTCTATCATATGTTTGTCGATTATCTGGACATGTTCGAACATGACTACTGCATCAGCGTTTTCAGGAAGCATGCCTCCGGTCGGGATCTTGCTTGCGCTGTCTTCGGACAACAGGAAGTCCACTCTTTGAGACATCAGTATCTCCTTAGATAAGTTGAGATAGGCAGGCATCGTCTCTGTTGCCCCGAAGGTATCTTCCGCCCTGACCGCATATCCGTCGACCGTTGAGCGGACAAAAGATGGGAGGTCTTCCGTGGAAATGATGTCATTCGCAGAGACCATCCCGAGCGCCTCTTCGATCTTTTTTATACACGTTTTGCTCAGCTTATCGGAGCGCAGATTTTCGATCAGCAGTCTGAGCGCTGTTTCGGCATCCACCACGTTTTCCCTTCCGAGCATGTCTTTCATATGGTTCTATTATACCCAATTGTAACTACTCAGGTGGATAGGCCGAAGGTTGATAGGAACAGTAGGAACAGTACCCGCCTTAAGCGCCTGCCTTAAGCAGACTGAAGGCAGTTAGCCTGTAGGAGAAAATTATGCGCGACCATGCGAGGTTCTGAGCGCCAATGCGTAACTAACAGCCTACAGCCTATCCACCTGAGCAGTTACGAAAAAACATGATAGGGAAAGGCTTTTTGTTATGTTATATTAAACCTATGAACTCCCTACCGCACATACTTGAACGCATTGCTTCAAAAAAGCGGGATTACACATTATATAATTTCAGGCAGACGGAAAATAATGCCTTAACAACCTTTTTCGATCTTGCGCAGGAGCTTGACAGCCTCCCGGATTTTTGCAACCTCTGCGTCGCAATCCCCAAAGGATTTTTTGACCTTGAAGCAAAACTCTATCTGATCGACCAGAAAACAAACGATCTCTCACTCGTCTCATCAACTGAAGATGCAGGAGAACAGTTACGGACACCTCCTCCTTATGAGCTCGTCCCTGATGAAAATCTCTTCTACACAAATAAGAAGAAGAGTCTGGTATTGATCATCAGAGGGAAGACCATGCTCATAGACCAGCTCCCTTTTAAGACAAAGGATGATATCCTCGGTCTCCTGGAAGTATATCCGGCAAACAACATGAGCACTCAGAACGAGCTCTTCCTTGAAAAATATGCAAACCGAATCGGTTATAACATACATAATAGATTTATAATAGAAAAAAATATCGAGCATCTGAAGTTCATCCGCTCCCTTGTCGCTGATATTGAGCATAATGTCATCGCACCAAATATCATCTACAAACTGTTTTTGAACCACCTCAGGAGGAAGATCGAAAAAAATATCGACCTCGAAAAAGACATTGCCGCATGCGCGGAAAAAGCTTCAGGCGACCGGGACATTCATGAAAAAATACTGTCTGAACTCAATGAAATTAATAGAGGGCTGATGGAGGAACTGGAAAATATTGAGAAACACTATAAAAATATGAGTCTTTTTCTCGAAACATTATTCCGCAGAAGCCATTTCGACAAAGGACGCTTCACTCTCCTTACCAAAAAATGCTACATAAACAAAGATGTTGTACAGCCGCAACTCGAACGGTTTCTCGACAGGTTCAAAAATATGGGAATATCTGTAAACTATCAACTCAGCGGCATACCCGACCAGGAAATCATCAGCGTAGTTGATATCGGCCTTATGGCACAGGTATATTCCAACCTCTTCTCAAACGCGCTGAAGTACACCGAGGAAATAATCACCGAGACAGGGGAAAAGAAAAAATATATCTCCTACGGTCACGAGATTATCAGAGATTATTTCGGCCCCGGCAAGGACGGGATCAAATATAATGTCTTCAGCACCGGCGCCCATATTCGATATGAAGAGCGCGAGAAAATATTCGAAGATGATTACCGCGGCAGCAATGTCTTAAACAGGCCGGGGACCGGCCATGGTCTCGCCTTCATCAAGACCACCATTGAACTGCATGGCGGTATCGCAGGATATGAGCCTACGCAATACGGGAACAATTTCTTCCTGATACTGCCGAGGTAAAACTCTCTCTGCAGAAAAGTGTTTTGACTGGCATATTCCACGGCATATCAGTATTTTTGATGATAAAGGAATGTCTTTTTCGGAAGGTATTTCTTACGAATCCAGAAAAGTCTTGAGGGATTTGCCCTTATATACAGTACCGCTGGGATTTACCTTTACCACATCCGATGACTCCCAGTTCTGAAAAAGATCAACGATCTTATCCAGCGATTCTTCATGCAGTTCTTTGATCTTTGCTCTCACCGGGATTGAACTAATCAGCCTCCGGTCGATAAAATCACCGATCTTCTGCTGGTTCAGCACAGAAAAAAATACCATGCCTTTAAATATTCGCTTGTTTGTCTTAAAGGAAAACATAAATCTTTCGAGGGAATTCTCAAGAAAAAGATCATTTCTTGCCTGCGTCTTCCTGTCGATAGCGATAGCCTGCAGCCAGTATCTCTTGTCAATAATGGCGTCTGCCTTCATTTCCATCAATGTGTGTCCCAGATTCTTTCTGTCCACCGTATAGGTATTATGCGCTACCGTATCTGTTGCGAGATGGCTCATGTACCCGTAGACAAAGGCCTTCTGCTGGTCTGTCTTGGCTGATCCCATAAGATCAAAGGCAACCTCCCAACTGTGCGAGCTTTTATTTTTCGGCATATACTTTTTGCCGATAATAATATCAGCCATAAGGGTCCCGTAAAGAAAATCCTTTCTGTACCTTCTTATGATCTCGACCAGTCCTGCGGGAAGAAGAGCCGCCAAAGAGTACAGCTCATTGCCAAGGTATATGTGAGTCAGCGGCCCCCAGCCAAAAGACACTGCCGGAATAAATAAAAAAGATATAATTATCAGGAACTTAAATAATTTCACTTCAAATCCTTTATTAAGTCTAAAATCAGCCTTGTGCCCACTCCTGAAGCGCCCTTTGGAACATAGGGCTTTTCCTTTTCAGCCCAGGCTGTCCCCGCTATATCAAGGTGTACCCAGGGTGTATCCCCGGCAAATTCATACAAGAAGTATGCCGATGTGAGCAGCCCGCCGTTTCTGCCGCCTATGTTCTTGATATCAGCGATATCACTCTTTAGATACTCTTTGTATTCCTCAAAAAGAGGCATTTCCCACACACGCTCATACGTATTCTCACCGGATTTCTTCAGGGCCTCTAAAAGTTTCCGGTCGTTCCCCATCATCGCAATAACTTCATTGCCAAAGGCGATTAAACAAGCGCCGGTGAGGGTAGCTATATCAATTATAGCCCTGGGCTTCAAGCGCCTGGCATACGCTATCGCGTCTGCAACAACAAGACGCCCCTCTGCGTCGGTATTGATAATCTCGACGGTTTTACCGCTGAGAGCCCTTACCACATCACCGGGTTTCACGGCAGAGCCGCCGGGAAGGTTTTCTGTTGCAGGAAGTATCCCGATGAGATGAACAGGCAGTTGTAATGCAGCAGCAGCCTGCATAACGCCGAGGACAGCGGCCCCGCCTGCCATATCATATTTCATCTTTTCCATACCTTCAGAGGGCTTCAGCGATAAACCGCCGCTGTCAAAGGTAATTGCTTTTCCGATAAGTACAACAGGCTTGCCCCTGGCGCCTTTATAATCGAGAACAATAAACCGGGGCTCTTCGTCCGAGCCCTTCGCAACTGCAAGATAAGCCCCCATGCCGAGCTTCTTAGCATCATTTTTGTCCAGGACCTTAACCGACAGGTTCTTTGTCCTTAAAGATGAGGCAGCCATTGCAAGATGTGTCGGAGTCATATCATTGGCCGGCGTATTCACCAGATCCCTGGCAAGGCTTACAGCAGACGACACAGCCTCAGCCCGTTTTAATCCTTCGGTGAGTTCTTTGGCTGGTTTAGAGAGTACGGTAATGCCCTCAAGAGACTTATTATTCTCCTCTTTTCTGTATCTTCTGTAGGCATAAAGACCAAGCAGCGCGCCTTCGATGAATTCAGCCGGAGAGATCTTCAGTTCTGACAGAAAATCAGTTTCGAGCGCAGCCTTTTTCATACCCATGTCGCGGAGATATGTTGCTGACTTGCCCCCTGCCTGGCGTATCTTCTCTGCTGTTATCTGATCTTTTTTGCCGAGGCCGGCAAGAAGAAGCCGCTGAGGCTTTACGGAATCAGGGGCTTTCATTAAGAAAACCTCGTTTTGCTTGCCTGAGAATTCTTTAGAAAAAACCTGTTTGACAAGAATTGCAAGCGGCTGAGACAAAGCCTTCAGTTCCTTTACTCCGTCCTCAGAAAAAAGGAAGATAAGCGCATCGCACTCGTAATCTTCCCCTTTTATATTCTTAATGGCTATATTCATTTGTTTAAAACATTGCTCGTTTAAATGCGCTGCTTAAAGCAGGTACTGTTCCCTGCTGTTGGCGCTGTTCTCTACTTCCGGGATTTCCTGTTGAAGCAACGCAATTTTTTATATTTAATATTTTAGCTTATTTTCACCGTAAATATCCAATCAGAAGCAAAGCTTGGCGGAAGGATTTCAACCTCGGGCATTGACAGATATTAGTATTTCAGCAATTATGTATATACATGGACACTGTTGAAAATAACCCTTATTTTTCGAGAAAAAATATTCAAAAGGAGTTCGGCTCTCACTTTACTGACGACAATAAAGTACTCCTTCTGTGGAAAGACCAGGAATCGTTCCAGATTATATTCGACTCGATAAAAAAGGCAAAAGAGCTTATATGCCTTGCTTTTTATATATTCAGAAACGATGAAACCGGCAATGAACTGGCGGAGATACTGAAACAAAAGGCGCTCGAAGGCGTCAAGGTTTATATTCTCTACGACCACTTCGGCTCACTCTTCACGCCAATGAAATTCTGGAAGGCCCTCAGAGACTCCGGCGTCCAGATAAAAGCATCGTATCCTTTCAAATGGACATCTCCGCTGAACTATGTTCACAGGGACCACAGGAAGCTGATTATCCTTGACGGAGATATAGCCTTTACCGGCGGTCTGAATATCGCAAATGAATACAGAGGATATCACCTGCTCAAGAAAAAAAGAGGCTGGAGAGACACCGGCATATTTCTGGAAGGCCCCATAGCAACAAAACTCCTGGATGAATTCACCAGGAGCTGGACTATCTGGAAAGGCGCTCCAATTACATTTCAAAAAAACGTCATGCCAATTAAAGGCGGTGTGCCGGTACTGCCTATATTTGCAAGCTCTGCCCGTGGCAGGCGACATATGAGGAAGCTCCTTTATTACAGCATCAACAACGCCAGTAAAAACATATATCTGACAACAGCCTACTTTACCCCAAGCAGAAGAATGCTCCAGGTACTTGAAAATGCGGTCAAGCGGAAAGTAGAGGTGAAATTGCTTTTACCTGGAAAATCCGATATATCCGCCGCACACTATGCAGGGAGGGCTTTTTTCGCGAAACTGCTCAAAGCAGGAGTCAGAATATACAATTATCAGGGTGAAATACTCCATGCAAAGACTTCTGTTTTTGATGAAATATGGAGTATTATCGGGTCTGCCAACCTTGATTTTCAATCGCTAAGGAGAAACGATGAAGGCAATGTCGGGATCATTGACAGGCAGTTTGGTAAGCAGATGGTGGATGTCTTCAATGAAGATCTGAAAAATTCCAACGAAATCCACCTGACTGACTGGCTGCAAAGACCCCTGATCGACAAACTCAAAGAGCATTTTTACGCCCTTTTCAGAAGAAGGCTCTAACCAGGATTATCCATAAATTTATCGCATGCAAAATAACTCTTGACAATCACTCAGAATAGGAGTAACTTTAAATTAAGAGCAGCCAGCCAAGTGGTGGTCTTGCTCTTCTCAACTCAGCAGAAAGGGTTTTAAGACGTAAAGTACAGATGTAAAAGTCTCAAGCTGTATGTCTCAAGATGTTCAAACCGCTGAGAAATGAGGAGAAGCAAACACCACTTTTTTATTGCTCAAAGGATTTCAAAATATTCAACAAGCTTTATTCTTCAGGCCTCTGTACATAAAAACGGCAGTTAACCCGAAAAATGCAGCCGGCAAGGACATGGATGACTGAAAAGTATTTTGCAGCAACACCTTTTAAATGCCATAATCAATTCTTGATCAGGATATTATTATTCGTTCAACAATTTAGAATTGCATTATGGCATCCGGTA
>CAMTXX010000061.1:0-44791 GCA_947085825.1 uncultured Nitrospira sp.
GAGTGGGTGCTGTCGCAGTTTGCCCAAAGACTGAAGACAGCAAGAACAAGGTATGACGAGTTTGTAAAGTATGGAAAGGATGAGGGGCATCGGCAGGAGTTTCATAGCGGGACAAGCGAGGGGCGCATACTGGGAAATGACACATTTGTCGAAAGGGTATACACGAAGTCAGAGCAAACAGAAAAGAAAGCTGTAACACTCGACGCAATAATAGCGCGGGCAACCTGTATGGACTGACGGAAAAAGAGCTTGCAGCAGGAGGGAAGCAGAGATGTCCATCCGAGGCCCGGGCCATGGTCGCTTATTTGGTATGGGAAATAGGCGGAATGTCGCTCACTGATTTGGGCAGACGAATAAAACGGGACTTAAGCAGTCTGAGTGCGGCTGCTGAGAGGTTATTAAGCCGATCAAAAGTGGATAGCGATCTTGAAAAAAGGAAGCAGTTACTTGAAAGAGCATTATTCTAAAATACCAAGCCAGACCCCGCCACCCGCCACAGGTTGCTGAATTGGGAACTTTCTGTTAATCTTTATCTATGAATCCTGTTCTTATAGAAATAGGACCCGTTGAGATAAGGTATTACGGTCTTATGTACCTGACAGCCATAATAGCCAGCATATTTCTTCTAAGGCATGAAGTTGCAAGAAAGGGTCTTGCCTTATCAAAAGACGATATCTATAACCTGATACTACTGTCCGTATTTGGCGGTATTGCAGGTGCAAGGCTCTACTATGTGGCATTTAACTGGGATTATTACAGCATGAATCTCAAAGAGATACCTGCCATATGGCGTGGCGGACTTGCAAGTCACGGAGGATTTATCGGCGGTTTTATTGCCGGATATCTCTTTTTAAGACATCATAAGATTCCCATCTGGAGAATGGCGGATTCCATTTTGCCCCTTATTGTGCTCGGAGAGGCTTTTGTAAGGTTTGGCAATTTCATGAATGGCGAGGCCCACGGTGTTCCCACAACACTGCCTTGGGGCATAGTCTTTCCTGAAGGGAGTCCTGCGGGCAATCAATTTCCCAATACGCCCGTACATCCTACTATGCTCTATCAGCTCTTTTATAATCTTGGAGTGTTTTTCATAGCATGGTTTGGCATCAGGAAAAAGCCATGGAAGGACGGCTTTGTGGCTGCTGTTACTGTTATTCTCTATTCATTTGGAAGATTTTTTATAGAGGGACTCAGGGCTGACAGCCTTTATTTAGGGCCTTTCAGAACAGCTCATATAATGAGCATAGTTCTTATTTCTGTGATGGCTTATATAATCTACAAAAAAAGGCTCTGGATTAAAAGGTCATAGAGTAACCATGCCTGATTCATTGACAATCCCTACAAAAATAAGTCTTTTAAGAATACCCCTCGCAGTCCTATTTTTTGTCTTAATATGGCATGGATATTTGAAATGGGCGCTTGCTGTATTTCTGCTTACAGCGCTAAGCGACTTTGTAGATGGCTATATCGCTAAAAACAATGGAATGGAGAGTGTGACAGGAAAAATTGTAGACCCTGTGGCTGACAGAATATTTATAATTTCGTCCTTTTTTGCAGTCTTTTTTGGCCCTTTAACTGATACCATGTCCCTGTGGGTATTGATTATAGTAGCAGCGCAAGATGTCCTCTTAGGTATTTTGGCTATAATAACCGTTATTTCAAAAGGACAGGGCATAGTCAGGGTCTCCATACCAGGCAAGATAGCCACACTCTGCCAGGAGGTCTTCATACCTGTTATCCTGCTAAAGAACATATTTGATTACGAATTTCACCTTCTGCCATTTGAGATCGCAGTTGTGGTCACATCCCTGATATCCTGTGTTCATCATCTTCATATATGGACTGGCGCCTGGAAAGATGGAATTGACATAAAAGATTAGATTTTGTTATTCTGAGCATAGACAATATTATTGAAACAAAGGATGGGCATTGAAAAGACTTGTCAGTTATTTTTTCAAGGGTTTGTTATTTGTTGTGCCCGTCTCGGTGACCCTGTATATCTTTTATCTCATCTTCACAAACATTGACGCGCTATTAGGCATCGGAATCCCTGGTCTTGGTTTTTTAATCACTATTGCAGTTGTCACACTTATAGGCTTTTTAGGTTCCAATATATTTACCAACAAGCTTCTTTCTTTTGTTGACAAAGCCTTCAGTAAGGCGCCCCTAATGAGATTGCTTTACACAGCGATAAAGGACCTCCTTTCTGCCTTTCTGGGAGATAAAAAGAGTTTCGAAAAACCTGTTTTTGTTACCCTTATTCCAGGAAGCAATGTTAAGGTTGCCGGATTCATTACTAAAGAAAGCCTTGATTTGTGGGGCAGTCCTGATGAAGTGGCAGTGTATATTCCGCAATCATACAATTTTGCAGGCAATCTCATTGTGGTTCCCAGAGAACAGATCACAGTCATTAATGCACACAGCAGCGATGTAATGGCGTTCATCGTATCTGGCGGCATCACCGGGACGAAGTAATATTTATCCTGTTAGAAAGTCCCTTTCTAGTGAAGGCAATTACAAAGATCATACTTCTCATACTTTTAGCGGCTGCAATAATCTTTGCAAAGGTTTATGATATTGATGATTACCTGACCTTTGAGAATTTAAAGATGAACAGAGAGGCTTTAAAAGGGTTTGTAAAAGAACATTACGCCTTATCTGCCATAGGATATATATCGCTTTATATTTCCACTGCCTTTTTTATCCCGGGCGCCATCCCCTTGACTATTGCAGGGGGATTTCTTTTTGGTGTATTCTGGGGTACAGTTTATGTCTGCATAGGGGCAGTAACCGGGGCTGCGCTGGCTTTTTTTTCAGCCAGACATCTGATGGGAAATTGGCTCCAGCAAAGGTACAGAAATCAGTTGATTAAGTTCAATGAAGTGATATCCGGAAGGGGCTATTACTACCTTCTTTTACTCAGGATCGTTCCTGTATTGCCCTTTTTCCTCGTGAATTATCTTGCAGGTATTACAAGGATTCCATTCAGAATATTCATGCTAACGCTGCTCATCGCTGTCATCCCCGGCGCTGTTGTGTTTACATTTGCAGGCAGGCAGCTCGCTGCTATTGAGTCCATAAACGACATCTTTTCTGCCGAAATGCTCATGGCATTTTTACTGTTGGTGATAGTTGCTTTTTCACCCCTCTTTTTTAAGAAATATAAGCCTTTCAGCCACATCCGCTGATGCCTCCGGCTTTTTAATAATCCCTGCCGACTCCCTCATCCGGCTAATGAGCTTTATATCTGTTAAAAGGGCTCTGAGGATATTTTTTAACTCTTTTTTATCATTTGCTATAATGCCTGCCCCTGTTTTTGATAAAAATACAGCGTTGTGGTACTCCTGCCCATGCAGAGGTTTATAGACTACCATAGGGAGTTCCCTTGCAAGGGCTTCAGACGATGTAATGCCTCCTGATTTTGATATTAAAAGGGATGCGATACTCATCAGTTTATATATCTCGGTCTGCCCAAAGAACGGCTTTATAGCGCTATTTTCTGAAAGAGCGGCTGATAATTTATCAAACAGTTTTTTATCCTTACCGCATAAAACAACTGCCTGAAGACTCAAAGGGAGTTCTTTTATAACCTCGCATATCTCCATTACCCCTCTGGTCATTCCAAAGAGACCGGCCATAATCAGAATAACAGGAATATCATTCTTTAACCCATATTGTTTAAGGACATCGTCCTTGTCAACAGGCAAAAGAAAATCTTTGCTTATAGGAATCCCTGTAGTCTGAATCGTGTCAGGCGGAATGCCTTTTTTGATGAGGCAGTATCCGACCTCATCGGACGGCACAAAATATTGGTCTGTGAGTGGATGTATCCACTGAGAATGCGCAACAAAGTCTGTGATCACCACCGCAGATATTACATCAATTTCCTTTCTTCTTTTTAATTCAGCGACCATCCCTCCATAAGTCGGATAAGTACTCAATACAACCTCTGGTTTTAGCTCGTTAATCAAGTCTTTCAATTTCTCAAGCCCAATCCTGCTCAGCATGCGGTTTAAGCGGTTATTTAAAGGAAGATTGTATGTCAATCCATATGCAAACCCGTATAACTGAGGCAGATTTCTCATGGTGGACACATATGCATGAGAAGTGAGTTTGTTTATCCCAGGGCTTAGGAATTCAAAGAGGTCAATCACACGGGTCTTTACTGTACCGTTGAGGATATTTATTGCCCCCTCTACAGAGTAAGAGACACTTCTATGCCCGCCGCCATAAGAAGCTGAAAAGATAAGGATATCTGTTTTTTCTTTTTCATCCATGATTCTACCTGCTATCTAAGCGTTCTAAGATATTGTTATCGACCTCAATAAACCTATAAAAACGGAAGCACGATCGTCAACAATGCCTTATTATCCTGGCATAGGGGAGCAGTATCACATCTGTCCAAAATAAATTTTAAAGGGGAAGCCCCAAGCGGGTAAAATTGTTTTGACAATACGCATTATAACCTGAAGGAGGCTTCCAATGAATAAGTTTAGCAGCATTTTTGGACAAATTCTACAAATATTTTCAAAGCAGGAGTTTTACGAGGCAGTGAAAGAGACGAAGGCAGATAAAGGGGCAAAGGGCTTTAGTTGCTGGGAGCAATTTATAGTCATGCTATTTTCCCCCATAAGTGATATAAGCCCATAGGTTTCTCCTTCGCCCCGGTAATCGATCAGGATTTCTTCACCCGCCTCTGATCTGATAGTGATCTTGACTCCTCCTTTTTTTATGATGTGCAAATATTCACTGGCAATGCCATCCTGCTTTAGAATAACGGTATCTTTGGGATAAAAATCCATGGACAGACTTCCGGCTATGTTCTTGAGGATTGTATTTTCAAGGAACTGAAAAGAGGGATAGGGAATTTCGGACTTTTTACGAAGCCGTCAAACTTACATCCCCGCAGGGGTTCTTTGCGCGTTGATCCTCACAATAATTTCGGGCATTTCGACAGTCTTGTCTTTATGTTTAAGAGTTATTTTAAATTTCACGGCAGCGGGGATGTACTGTTTATCCTCAGGGTCCCAGTCTGAGACCCAGTCCCCCTGTTTTTCACCCTCCGGGATGTCATAATATTCAAACTCCACTTTTTTCACTTCAGGGTCAAGCAGATAAATCTTTCCCCCGTCGTCATCAAATACGTCTTCGAGAAAAAAGACCTTTTCCTGTATCTTCAAGCCTTCCCTGTCCGTAAAAAGAGAGACCCATTTAAGTCCTGCTAAATCCTCAGGCCCTTTTCCGTAACTGTCAACACTTGTTGTTACAAAACCTATTTTGCCGGAATTCCCTTCAAAATAAAGCTTCTGTTCCTCGGGTTTCTTGCTGAAAAACGGGTAGACGCCTCTGAGCAGCCAGGTGATTCTGTCCCCAAGCAGCCTGACCTTTTGGGTCATATCAACCCTTTCAGCCCCTTTTGCCTGGGACTTATATGCGAGCCGCATCGCTGCCAGGAGGATAACGACAATGACAATGGAAAGCGTGAGAGCGATGACTAATTCGATGAGGGTGAAGCCTTTATTCTTCCGGTACATTTACAGTCCTCAGCCCTTTAATGCTGAAATTGCCTGCCGGCGGCCAGGCAACGGTCACCGTAATATCGTATAACTTTATCTTCCCATCCTCTGACTCGCCATGCAGACTCACTTCTCTTGTCACCTTATATTTTTTTTCATACTCCTCTGAGGCTGATTCATCCGAAGGATCAACGAAGCTGTATCCTTCATCCAGCATTGATCGCGCGTAAAAGATCGCCTTTGTATAGTCCTCTGCCTTTTGGGTCGAACGCAGGTTTATGGAAAAAAGCTGAAATATGGCGACTATCGCTGTGCCGAGAATGGCAAGCGCAACCATCACTTCCAGGAGACTAAAGCCGTTTGATTGACGCAACGCCGGAGACCGGGATAGTGACTTCATATTTCTGTCCTTTTCCATTATCTAGTTCTATCTTTCCCCCTGAACTGTTGCCCTTGGGGAAGAAGAGGACGTCTTCCCCTGCAATGGAGAACTTCGGCGGCAGAGAATGTATTTCTGAAGTCTTATCATCCCCGTATGCTATCCAGAATCTTCCGGTCTCTTTATCGACCTTAAAGACTATATCCCTTCGTTCCATGATGGATATCTCCCGCGCGTGTTTTACGGTCAGATAGAGTCTCCTGGCCTCTGTATTGAATATGGTTTTTTCCTGCATCCTGCTGCCTGAAAACATAACTACGGAAGCAGCCAGGCCGATTATAAAAAGCACTAAAAGGAGTTCAAAAAGGGTGAATCCTCTATTCCCAACTGTTAATGTCTTTGTTTTCACCTTCACCGCCTGGGGCGCCGTCTGCGCCATAGGAAAAAAGATCATAGTCGCCGTGTGTGCCGGGTGACTGATACTGGTACGGCTTCCTCCAGGGGTCGCTGGGCAGCGCCTTTTTGAGATACGGCCCGTCCCATCCCTGAGCTCCGGTGTTTGTGCTGAGCGCGTTCAGTCCCTCGGATGTCGTCGGGTAATGCCCTGTGTCAAGGCGGTAACTGTCAAGCGCCTGTCCCAGGAGTTCTATCTGGGTCTTTGCACTGGCTTGTTTGCCTTTGCCTACCTTGGTAAAGAGCCTCGGCCCTACAATTGCAGCCAGCATCGCAAGGATGACCATGACGACCAGCAGTTCTATGAGGGTAAATCCTTTTCTGTTTATACGATGCCTTCTTGTTTCTTTATTCTTCATGATTTCCTCCTGTTATACAATATTGTATTATCAAAAGTTTTAAGGCTAAAAGCTTTAAAAGCAAGTATCCTCACCCTCTCCCTACCCTCTCCCCTCAAGGGAGAGGAAAGATTTTGAAATGTCTCCTTCTATTTCCCCTCCCTGGCTTAAGGCCCCTACTGTTGGTGAGGGGAGGGGATTAAGGGGAGGGTGAAAAAACCATATATTTATATCTTTTTTTCATAAAACTTTTGACATTACCTGCAATATTGTTCGTTGGAACATATTTTTTCCTCTTTCCGCTATATCGGTATGTCGTTGATGCTGAAGATGCCTATCAGCATTGAGATCACGATTAAACCGACAACCACTCCCATTATCAGGATAAGCGCAGGTTCAAAAAGACTGACGAATCTCTTTATAAAGCTTTTGGTTTCGGCCTCGAACCTCTCGGCGATCAGCAGGAACGTCTCCTCCAGCTTGCCTGCCTCTTCGCCCACGATTACCATCTGATTGAAGATCGGAGGGAAAACCCCGCTTTCCTTCAGGGGCTGCGATATTCCCCTGCCCTTGCTCACACCTTCTTCCAGGAGAAAGAGTTTCTTTGAAATAGCATCGTTGCCTATAACATCCCTTGAAATCCTGATCGCCTCAAGTATCGGCACCCCGCTTTGCAGAAGGGTCCCCAATGTCCGTGAAAATCTTGAAATTATCAATTTCATATTCAGTTTCTTCAGGCCGGGAATTCTCAATTTCAGATTATCCATAAAGCTCTTTCCTTCGGCTGTTTTTCCATATCCCCGGACCATGAATATTGTCAGGACAGCGGCAGCGACAAGCGCCCACCAGTATGAGGAGAAGAGACCGCTGACATTTATCAGCATAAGGGTCGGCAGAGGCAGGGCCTGCCCCATATCCTCAAATATCTGAGAAAAATTCGGCACAACATAGAGCATCAGCACGGCCACGGCCAGACCGCCTACAGATGTAAGAAGCGCGGGATATACCAAGGCAGAGATGATCTCCTCCCTGAAGGAAATCGAAGTTTCGAGAAAAGATACCAGTCTCTTTATTACGACCTCAAGGATACCGCCGGACTCTCCTGCCTTTATCATATTTATATAAACCCGGGGGAAGATCGTATGCTTCCCCATGGCAAACGAAAGCGTGTTGCCTTTCTGGATATCTATATATACCTCTCGTATAACAGACCTCAGGGCTTTTTTCTCGGAATGTTCTGAAAGCACATACAGCGCCCTGTCGATCGGCAGTCCGGCATCAAGCAGGTTGCCGAGCTCCTGTGTAAACGTCAGCAGGTCTTTTTGTGAAATCCGCTCGAAAAAAGCGCTTTCCCTGACTTCGCCTGCCTTAATGCTCAGGGGGGTAAGACCTTTCTCCCTTAACGTTGCCTTCAGTTCCTCTTCATTCGAAGACATAAGGGCATCCTTTATCTTCCTGCCTGAGGGATCGATAGCTTCATAGTTATACAAGGGCATATGTTATATTATCATTATACTTTCAGCAGGGTCAATTTAAGAACCGCTGTTTCCATTTATAATGGTCTTGCTGTTTATAGTTGAGGCAGTATGCTCGAAAAAGGTTCAAATAAAGTATAATATTCTGTTGCTTAAATCATAAAAAACCTGAGGGAGAATTATGAAAGTACTGGTTATCGGAGGCGGAGGAAGGGAGCATGCAATTGTATGGAAGCTCTCGCAGAGCAAATCGGTTGATAAAATCTTCTGTTGTCCTGGCAACGCAGGCATCGCTGAGATGGCGGAATGCATAAATGTAAATCAGAATGACTTTAAAGAACTTCTGGATTTAGTAAAATACGAATGGATAGACCTCACCATTGTAGGGCCTGAAGACGCTCTCTCAAAAGGCATTGCAGACCTCTTTGAGAGGGAAGGGAGGAAAATACTTGGGCCGACAAAGGCCGCGGCACAGATAGAATCAAGCAAGGTCTTCTCAAAAGACCTCATGAAATCCCACGGCATACCAACTGCAGAATACCGGGTCTTCACCTCTTATCTGCATGCCGAAGAATATATACGCTTCAAAGGCGCTCCGATAGTCATAAAAGCTGACGGTCTGGCAGCAGGGAAAGGGGTTTTCATTGCCAATACAATGGATGAGGCGATGGACGCGCTGAAGGTGATCATGAAAGACAAGGCCTTCGGAAATGCAGGGGACAAAGTGATAATAGAGGATTGTCTCAAGGGCGAAGAGGTCTCATACATGGTCTTTACCGACGGCAGGAGCATTGTCCCCATGGTGAGTTCCCAGGACCATAAGCGCATCTTCGACAATGATAAAGGCCCCAATACCGGGGGCATGGGCGCTTACAGTCCTGCTCCTGTAATGACAGATGAACTCGAAAAGGTCGTCCTGGAAAAAATCATGAAACCGACCATCAGGGCCCTAAGGTCAGAAGGGATAAACTATAAGGGCATACTGTATGCAGGGCTGATGATAGACAAGGGTATTCCCACTGTGCTCGAATTTAACTGCCGCCTGGGTGACCCTGAAACACAGCCGGTGCTTTCCAGGCTTAAAACAGACCTGATGGAAATCGCCATGGCAATAACTGAGGAAAGACTGTCCGAAATAAACATAGAATGGAATAACGATCCCGCAGTATGTGTTGTACTGTCCTCAGCCGGATATCCAGGCCGGCACAGAAAGGGTGATGTGATCACCGGCATTGATGAGGCGAACAGGATGGAAGGGGTCCAGGTATTCCATGCAGGGACAGCCTTTCAGGACGATAATGTCGTTACTGCAGGGGGAAGAGTCCTCGGAGTCACAGCCACAGGAAAAGATATCGAAACTGCAAAATCAAGGGCCTATGATGCAGCAGGGAAAATACATTTTAGCGGCATGCACTACAGAAAAGACATAGCTGACAGGGCGCTTAAAAGATAGTGATGAGTAAAGAGTGATGAGCGGCGATAACCGGTATCGGCGCTATTATTTTTCCTTTACTCATTACTCATCACTGGTATAGGCTGGGACAGGTTCAATGCTTCTTAAGAAGTCCTGAAATGGTCAGCTATTTGCATAGCAAGCGCAATCAGACAGTTATCTTCTGTCCCCTCTTTTGTCACCATAGCCGCCCCGGCTTTTGAAACCGCCGCTGCCAGGGGCTCTCTTTTCCTGCGGTTTTGCTTCATTGACAACTATGGATCTGTCCATAACCTGCTGTCCGTTGAACATCTCAATAGCCTTTTTCCCGGCTTCCTGGGAAGCCATCTCGACAAAACCGAATCCTCTGAGTCTACCTGTAGCGGCGTCTTCGATCAGTTTCACATTTACAACCTCTCCTGCCTGTGAAAATAGCTCGCGAAGATCGTCCTCTGTTGCCTTAAAAGAGATGTTCCCTACATACAGTCTCATTGCGCTCATGCCTCCTCCTAAAAAGATAATAAATCTCTGAATCCACTTACAAGACAGCCTAAATATGACTAATCCTGATATTTTTGTCAAGAAATAAATATGACGAGTTCGTAAAAAGTCAAAATTTCACACGGAGGCACAACCAACAGTAGGCGCTTCTAAGCGAGGCACAGAGAAAAGCGCATTGAAAATAAAGATATTTTATCTTTGTGTCTTCGTGACTTTGTGCTTAAAGCACCTACTGTTGGTGTGAGACAGGACTTTTTACATGGCTGTCAAATATGATAAACCAAACAGACTTATTCTGTTATCTCTTTCTTTATGATCATCCCCTTTGACTCACGTATGATCTTTTCTATGTCAACTTTATCAAGGACCTCTTCTTTGAGCAGCGCTTCAGCCAGACTATCGAGCACATCTCTGTTTCTGAGCAATATCTCTTTAGAGTGTGCTTCTGCCTCATTGAGAAGGTTCTGTATCTCCTGGTCTATAAGCCACGCCATCTCCTCGCTGTAGCGTTTCGGCTGGGCAAGTTCTCTGCCGAGAAACGGATGCTCCTCGCCTCTTCCAAGATTCACCGGCCCTATCTTTTCACTCATGCCCCACTGCGCCACCATCTTCTCTGCAAGCATGGAAGCCTCCTTCAGGTCATTCTGCGCCCCGCTGCTGACATCATCAAAGACAATCTTTTCGGCATTTCTCCCAGCAAGCGCAACGCTCAATTTGTTCATAAGATATTTCATGGGATAATAATGCCTGTCTTCCTCGGGCAAAAGCTGCGTAACCCCCATCGCCATTCCGCGGGGGATGATGCTTACTTTGTAAATAGGGTCTGTGCCCGGCAGTTCCCAGGCAACAAGGGCATGTCCTGCCTCATGATATGCGGTTATTTTTCTTTCCATCTCATTGATCGTCTCTTCCCGTACTGCCCCCATCAATAAAATATCCCTCGCCTCTTCAAAGTCGCGCATGTAAACACGGTCTTTTTTGCTCCTCAGGGCAACAAGAGCCGCTTCATTTGCCAGATTCTCCAGATCAGCCCCTGTCATCCCGGGCGTCCCTCTTGCGATGATTTCGAGGTCTACGTCATCAGCCAGCGCCTTGCCCCTCACATGAATATCGAGAATAGCCTTGCGTTCCTTCCATCCCGGTCTGTCGATAACAATATGCCTGTCAAACCGGCCCGGCCTCAGAAGGGCAGGGTCAAGCACATCCGGCCTGTTCGTTGCGGCCATGACAATCACTTCTGTGTGCGGATCAAACCCGTCCATTTCGCTTAAAAGCTGGTTAAGTGTCTGTTCTCTCTCATCATGGCCTCCTCCGAATCCGGCGCCCCGTGTACGGCCTACGGCGTCAATCTCATCTATGAAGATTATGCTCGGATGCGCTTCTTTCGCCTTCTTGAACAGGTCCCTGACACGGGAGGCCCCGACCCCGACAAACATCTCTATAAACTCGGATGCGCTGATACTGAAAAACGGCACTCCTGCCTCCCCTGCGGTTGCACGTGCAAGAAGGGTCTTCCCTGTTCCGGGAGGTCCCACCAGAAGCACTCCCTTGGGCACCCTTGCTCCGATGCTCGCGGAACGGGAAGGGTCTTTCAGAAATTCGATTGTCTCTTTGAGTTCATTTTTTGCATTGTCCATGCCGGCAACATCCTTGAATGTTTTCCCGGGCTTTGTAACATCAAAGAGTCTCGCCTTGCTCGCCCCGAAGCTGAAAATGCCGCCCGGGCCGCCCTGCAACTGCTGCTGTGCCCGACTCATCAGAAAGATCCATAGGCCGATTATCAGTACCCAGGGGAGAATGCCGAGCAAAATCTGCCCAAAAAGAGACCTCTCCTCTGCCGGCTCTATCGTAACAGCCACTTTTTTTTCCTGAAGTCTGACAAGGAGGGCCTCGCCCTGAAATGAGGGAAGAAAAGTCCTGAAGTTTTTTATTGTTGTGATTTTTTCTTCAGCCGGCATGGCGATCTCGAGGTCCTTAATAAAGACGCCGCTGACCACCAGGTTTTTAATCGCAACACTCTTGATATTCCCTGCATCCAGCTGCTCGATAAACTTGCTGTAGCTTATGTCATGCTTCAGATTGTTGTTGACGGTAAAATACCGGGCCCAGAGGATCAGAAAAATAAAGATGAGCAGGGATGCGATGGCTGCGCGCCACTGGGGAGATTTGAATTTATCTAACTGTTTTTCTTCACCGGCCATGATTTCATTGTACCATCTTATTCATCTGATGTTCATTATCTTGTTGATTCAGGGCTTATGGAATTGGAGAAGGCCGAAACCGGCAGAGAAAAAACTGCCCATATGGTAAACTATGACAAAATATAAAGGAGATAAGCTTTGAACGTAGAACATAGAGCTTCCGGCGGCCTGAAGGTGCTGGTCACCGGCGCTGCCGGATTTATCGGATATACCTTAAGCAAAAGGCTGCTTGAAAGGGGTGACGAGGTTGTCGGCCTTGACAACCTCAACGACTACTATGATGTGAACCTCAAGCTCAGCAGGCTCAGACAGATCACGCTGCAGGAGAATTTCAAGCCTGTCAGGCTCGACCTCGCCGACAGGGACGCTATGGCGCAGCTCTTCACTGAGGAAAAGTTCGATGTTGTCGTCAATCTCGCTGCTCAGGCAGGAGTAAGATACTCCCTGATCAATCCCCATGCCTATGTTGACACCAACCTCGTCGGGTTTGTCAATGTTCTCGAAGGCTGCCGGCACAATAATGTCAAACACCTGGTCTTTGCATCGTCAAGCTCAGTATACGGGGCGAACACTCATATGCCCTTTTCTGTCCATCACAATGTGGACCATCCTGTCTCGCTTTATGCCGCTACCAAGAAGGCAAACGAGCTCATGGCCCACACCTATGCCAGCCTGTTTAAACTGCCGAGCACAGGTCTCAGGTTCTTCACTGTCTACGGCCCCTGGGGAAGGCCTGACATGGCGCTCTTTCTCTTTACCAGGGCGATACTCGAAGGCAAACCGATAGATGTCTTTAATTTCGGCAGGATGCAGCGGGATTTTACCTATATAGATGACATTGCAGAAGGAGTTGTCAGAGTGATGGACAGGATACCGGGGCCTGAGCCGGGCTGGTCAGGCGACAGCCCCGACCCTTCGACAAGCTACGCGCCCTATAAACTCTATAACATTGGAAACAATAATCCTGTAGAACTGATGCACTTCATTGAAGTACTTGAGGATTGCCTCGGTAAAAAGGCGGAGAAGAACCTCCTGCCGATTCAGGCAGGCGACGTGCCGGCCACCTATGCGGATGTGGATGATCTTATCAAGGATGTTGGATTCAAACCCTCAACTTCGATCAGAGAGGGGATAAAGAAGTTTGTGGAATGGTATAAGGAATACTATAAAGTAGAAGCCTGAAACCATAAACGCATTTAGCCTCTCACAGTCTTTATTATGGACAATGAACTTCTTCTTTTCTCTCGATATGAGGTCCTCAAGCCGGTAAATTTGCCGCAGACCCGGCGACCTACTTCTCCTTCTTCGCAGGCGGATTCGTCACTAAATCTATGATCGTCCTGGCATCTCTTGCGCCAACAATAACCATTCCGTCAGGCATAACCATTGTCGGCGTGCCGGTTATCCCGAGCGCCTGCGCAAGCTTTATGTTTTCATCTATGTCTTTGGATTCGCAGTCCGGCTTCGGAATTGGTTTGCCTTCGAAATTATCCTCAAGCAGTTCGATTGAATTTTTGCACAACATTGTCTGCGATTTCCAGCGCGCATCGGAATGCATGGACAAGGGGAACAGCTTGATATAAAAAGCGATATCTTTTCTTTCTTTGATGACCTGCTTCATCTCCAGATGAAGTTTTCCGCAGTATGGTCAATCAGGGTCTGTAAAAACAACCACCTTGTAGCGGGCGTCTTTTTCACCCATCAGCAGGTCTTTATCAGTAGAAATGCCTGCGACCTCAACATATCTCTGGTTTTCGCTGCCGGCCTTCTGAAGTCTTTCCCGTGTTTTGTTCTCCGCAGTATCGACCTCAAAAATCTGCCCTCCCATAACATATTTCTTTGAAAAACTGACGTACATCAGTCCCCGCTGGCCCTTGTTTTCAAAAACAACTTCCCAGAGGCCGCCGATAGGGCTCATTTTGATATCCATCGCCTGTGCCTCAGGGATCTGTAATTTTGTGAAGATCTGCTGCGCTTCCTCCTTGTTCAGGGAATGGCACTTTTGACAATCCTCCTCACAGCCGCCAAAGCCAAAGACTTGCGGGGCATACAAGACAGAAGATAACAGGGCAAGTGTTACAAGAAATTTTTTCATGCTTACTCCTTTTTGGTTGATAATCGAAATTGTTTTATTGTAACAAAAAAACAGGTTCTTTTTCACTTCAAATGGATAACTACCAAACTCCCCGCCTATTTTAGGAGGGGATTAAGGGGTGGTAAGTGGTAATAATCAAACCACCCCTGACTCCTCCTTAACCAAGGAAGGGAGCTATAAAAGTTATATTTTGCTTTATTCATTCACCTTGAGAAAGAATGAAAAAACAATTGTCATACAGAAATATATCTCAACGTTTAACCCTCAAGATCCCTTCCATCTGGCTGATTTTCTGGATAAGGACTTTCAGTTGTGCTAGGTCCTTTACTTCTATGATAAAGGTAATATGGCCTCTTTTGTCCTGGGTGGACATCGCCTCAAGATGGCTGATATTTATATTCAGGGAAGATATCAAGGCGCTCAGATTGGCCAGGATGCCGGGCTTGTCTACAGTCTCAACAAAAAGCTTTGTAAGTGCGGTCACATCTCCGGAGGCCTGCCATTCGACATCAACAAGCCTGGCATCTTCGCCGGCGATCCTGCCGAGGTTCGGACAATCCTTACGGTGGATCGTCACCCCCTTGCCGATGGTTACAAATCCGAGAAGACCGTCTCCGGGGATGGGATAGCAGCACTTGCCTGTATGGTACAGTATATCGTCTATGCCTTTGATGCTGATGCCCTTCTGCTCTTTCTCTTTTTTGCGTACCTTTACAACCTCAACCTCTTCCGCAGGCTTCTCCGGCATCAGCCTGTTCACCACCTGATGGGGAGAAATCTTGCCGAACCCCACGGACACAAACAGGTCTTCAAGGGAATTTATTCCCAGGGCCTTTGCAACGCGGAGGATTTCATCAGACTTCATCAGGGCATTGCTCATGCTGTGTCTTCTCATTTCGCTCTCAAGCAGCCTGATGCCGAGTTCCACGCTCTGGGACCTCTCCTCGGTCTTTATCCACTGCTTTATTCTGTTTTTTGCCCGCTGTGTTACGACAAATTTCAGCCAGTCCCTGCTCGGCCCGTGGCTCGGAGATGTTATGACCTCAATGGTATCGCCGTTTTTTAACCGGTATTTCAGGGGTACTATCTTGCCGTTGATCTTTGCTCCGACACACTTATGCCCCACCTGGGTGTGGACACTGTAAGCAAAATCAACCGGGGTCGAGCCGATCGGCATCTCTTTTATCTCACCTTTTGGAGTGAAGACATAGACCACTTCAGGGACAACCTCTCCCTTTACAGCCTCAAGAAAGTCCATTGCGTCAGGCGTATCTTTCTGTCCCTGGACAATGTCCCTCAGCCACGAAATGTATTTACTGCTCTTGTCATCAATGGTCCCCTTTTCCTTATACCTCCAGTGCGACGCAATCCCCTCTTCCGATATCCTGTGCATATCTTCAGTCCTGATCTGAAATTCCACCCGCTCGCCTTTGGGCCCTATTACAGTCGTATGCAGTGACTGATACATATTGGACTTAGGCACACCGATATAATCCTTGAACTTCCCCGGGACAGGGGTCCAGAGGGAATGTATCAGGCCCAGGACCGCATAACAGTTTGCTTTTGTATCCGTTAATATCCTCACCCCCAGGACGTCATGTATCTCTTCAAAGGTTATTCTCTGCTTCAGCATCTTCTGGTAAATCCCATAGTAATGCTTCACCCTGCCCGTGACCTTGCCAGGCCACCCTTCTTCCTTCAGCTTGTGATTGACCATCTGTATGACTTCCCGGATGTATCCTTCCTGCTCTTCCTTTCTCCTTGCGACCTTTCTGGCAAGTTCACTGTAAAGCTCAGGCATGAGATATTTAAAGCTGAGGTCTTCAAGCTCTGTGCGCAGCCAGCCGATACCGAGTCTGTTGGCTATGGGGGCATAAATCTCAAGCGTCTCAGTCGCGATCCTCTGCTGCTTGTTTTCAGGAAGATGCTGGAGGGTACGCATATTATGAAGACGGTCGGCAAATTTTATGAGTATTACACGCACATCCTCCGACATCGCAAGCAGCATCCGGCGAAAATTCTCCGCCTGTTCCTCTTTCTTTGTCCTGAATTCCACCTTCGAGAGTTTTGTAAGTGAATTAACGATAAAGGCTATTTCATCGCCAAAAATATCCTTTATATCTTCAATGCTGACAATGGTATCTTCTATGGTGTCATGGAGAAGACCGGCGGAGATCGAAGGCACGTCCATTTTCATGTCAGCAAGAATAAGAGCCACCTCAAGGGGATGTTTTATATACGGGGAGCCTTCGCTTCTTTTTTGGCTGCAATGCGCCTCTCTCGAAAAGTGATAGGCATTCTTGAGTATCTCCAGGTCAGCCTCAGGGTTGTATGAATGGACCTTTTCTATGAGATCTTTCAGTGATAACATTTCAGGCATAAATTATTATACACTTAATATAGTGTCAGTGATTAGTGTCAGTGTCAGATCAAAAAAAAATCAGCTAATCCATCTTGCTGACACCGAACACTGACACTGTTCACTGCGGTTATGCTGACGGGCGAAGCCCCTTAAGAATGATCTGGAGGTATCTGCCGCCGTTCCAGTCATTGATTTCCGGGGTGAACACCGCGTCTGCCAATCCCGAAGGCTTTCGGGACAGTTCCTCTAAAAGCCCTCCCATATTAAAACCTATGGCGTCCACAGACAGGGATTCTCTTTTCAGCTTCATCTTCAGGTGCTTATTGCCGACCAGCCTGGGACTGATGACTTCAAGCGCCTTTGCTCCTACAAGCGGCTCCGGGTTGCCGCAGCCAAAAGGTTCGAGCAGGCTGAATTCCCGAACAAGCGCATGAGTCACTTCGGACAGCCTGATATTAGCGTCAATCTCAAGCACAGGCTGTAGCTCAGAGGTATCCAGAGCGGCTTGAACAATCCTGCTTATGGCCTTTTCAAATGCAGGCAGATCTTCAGTTTTCAGCTTTATCCCTGCTGCCTGTTTATGTCCTCCGAAAGACAGCAGAAGATCGCTTGTTTCATTCAGCCCCTTAAAAATATCAAAAGAAGGGATGCTTCTTGCCGAGCCTTTTGCGATATTGTTTTCAACGCTGAATATAAACGCAGGCCGGTAAAATTCCTCTGCCAGCTTTGAGGCAACAATTCCCAGCACCCCCTGGTGCCAGCCCTCGCCTGCAAGCACGATTGCTGAAGCCATATCCGCTTCCCTGACCTTCTCCAATGCCTCCTTATAAACTTCTCCCTCTAGCTGCTGTCTTTCTCTGTTGAGGCTGTCGAGCCAGGAGCTCAATTGCAGCGACTCTCCTGCGTTGTCTGAGAGCAGGAGTTTCACAACATCCTGTGCATCGGCGAGCCTGCCGGCTGCATTCAATCTCGGCACAAGCGTGAAGGCGAGCCGCCCGGCCTTTGTATCTTTGCCGTTGAAGCCGGATACCTCTTTGAGCGCCCTGAGGCCGGGCCTTGAACCAGCATGAATAAACTTCAGGCCTTCTTTGACGATAATTCTGTTCTCCCCTGTTAAAGGGACGACATCCGCCAATGTCCCCAGGGCAGCCAGATCAAGCAGAGGCAGGACATCATCGCTTGAAAAAGGAATCCCGTCTGCGATAGCCAAGGCCTGAGCAAATTTAAAGGCGATCCCTGCTCCTGAGAGATCGGAAAGTTTTGAGTTATGGATTTCGAGTTTTGGATTGACAACAGCTATTGCATCAGGCACTTTAAAAGGGTAAGGGGTGATGGGTGATGGGTGATGGGTGAAAAGATCATTTTTCTTTTCGCCTAACTCTGACCTCTGACCTCTGACCTCTGACCTCTGCTTTAAAAGCGGTTCATGATGGTCGGTTATAATGACGTCTATTCCGGCTTTATTTGCGTAAGAGACCGCCTCAAAGGATGTTATGCCGCAATCAACGGTTATGATGAGTTTTGCCCCAAGTTTTTTTGCCATATCCACAGCAGAAATATGAAAGCCGTATCCATGGAGCAGCCTGTTTGGGATAAAATAATGGACATCGAGGCCGATACCTCTTAACGCCTGCAGCATTATTGCTGTTGCTGTCAGTCCGTCGGTATCATAATCTCCATGGACAAGTATCTGCTGCCTTTTCAGCAAGGCGATTTTCACCCTTTCTACGGCAGTCTTCATTGAGGAAAGCTCAAAGGGGTCGGAAAGGCTTGTTATGCCAGGATACAGGAAATCATTCATATCAACAGCGGTCTTTATCCCCCTGTTTATCAGCACCTGCGCAAAGACAGGGGATATGGAGGCAGCATGAGAAAGGTATTGGACATATTCAGGATTTGTCCTGTTTATCAGCCAGCGGCTAGGCATAAAGACCGTTACGGGTTACGCGTAACGCGTGACGAGTTGATGAAAAAAACTCCACTATAAAAAGTTTTTCTCTTTTTCAACCCATTATGCGTCACGGCTTACGCTTCACTATTTTTTGTCAAAAGGCCTGTCCTTTTTCCAGAGGAGCAATATCGGGCTCGCCACAAATATTGATGAATAGGTGCCGATAATAATCCCCAGCATCATAACAAGGGCAAAATCATGGATAACCTCTCCACCCAGGAAAAAGAGGGCCGCGGCAGCCATTAAAGTAGTCAGAGAGGTTATGATCGTCCTTGAAAGAACCTCATTTAGACTATTATTGATGACGTTAGCAATAGGGTCCTTAAACTGTTTTTTAAGATTTTCCCTTATCCTGTCATACACAACTACAGTGTCAGTCAGTGAATAACCCGCTATCGTAAGCAGAGCAGAAACAACAATCAGATTTATTTCCTTTCCCATAAGGAAGAAGATGCCCAAAACAGCAAGGACATCATGGAATGTCGCAATCGTTGCGCCGACGCCAAATTGGAACTTAAACCTGAGGGCAACATAAAAAAGTATGCCGATTGCGGCCATAATGATAGCTTTTACTGCATTACTTTTCAGCCTGCTTCCGACCTTCGGACCTATCGCAGTTATATAATCAACAATGTATGTATTATCTGGTATGTTTTGACTGATAGCAGAGGTGAACGCATCAGCTATCTTTGAAAGATCACCCTCTGACTGTTTTGTTCTGATAAGCACTTTGTTTTCGGCAGGGATATCCTGCAGTTCAAAACCCTTTAGGCCTCCGGCATCCAGGGCAGCCCTGACGTTTTGCAGGGCAACGGGTTTTTCAAACCGCAGCTGCATAGCTGTGCCGCCTGTAAAATCAATACCGAGGTTCGCCCCGCCTGAGGCTATCTGTATGATCGCGATGATACCGATGATCATCATAATGCCGGTCACAAAAAAAGTAATATATTTCTTTCCTATAAAATCTATGTTGGTTTTTCCTATAATTTCTAACATCTCGCCCCCTATATGCTCAACCGCGCAATTTTATATCTGCTGTTAATCAGGTCAAAGATTGATTTCGTGCCCACCAGCGCTGTGAAAAGGTTAATCGCAACGCCCAGACTGAGGGTCACGGCAAAACCCTTGATCGGGCCGGTGCCGAACTGAAACAATACAGCAGCAGTGATCAGAGTTGTTACGTGAGAATCGAAGATCGTGGAAAAGGCCTTGTCATAACCTGAATCAATCGCCGAACGCGGCGGTTTCCCTGCCCTGAGTTCTTCCCGTATTCTCTCAAACATAAGGACATTGGAATCAACCGCCATGCCGATAGCCAGTATGACTCCTGCGATGCCCGGAAGAGTCAAGGTCGCATTGAGCGACGCCATTGCGCCGAAAAGAAGAACAATATTCAAGACAAGGGCAAAATCGGCAATAAGGCCTGAAGCCCTGTAATAAATAATCATGAAGAGCACTACCAATATTGTCGCAATTATGCCGGCCATCTTGCCTGCCTGAATCGAATCGGTCCCCAGCGAAGGACCGACTGTGACATTCTGGAGCATCTTCAGCGGGGCCGGGAGAGCGCCTGCCTTCAATACTATGCTGAGGTCTTTTGCCTCATTCATGCTGAAGTTGCCGGATATCTGCGCGTTCCCGCCTGCTATCTTCTCCTGTATGACAGGGGCTGAATATACTGTATTGTCGAGGATGATCGCCATGCGCTTTTTCACATTCGCACCGGTTATCTCCTCGAACCGTTTTGCGCCGTCTGCTGTGAAGTCCATCGATACATAGGGCTGGCTGAACTGATTGTCAAGGCTCACCCGCGCCTCGCTCAAAAGATCTCCGGTCATGACCGCCTGTTTTTTCAGGAGGATAGGCAGTCTGCTCGCAACGCCCGTTTCAATGTTCACCTGCTTTTCAAAGAGTATCTCCTGGTCAACGGATAATTTATCCGCAAACTGCATTAAAAGCCCTTCCTCTTCGCCGGGGGCCACTGCCTGCGGGAGCTGGGCTGCGAGCGGAGATTCGTCATCAACCAGTTTAAATTCAAGCAGCGCTGTTTTTCCAATCAGATCAATCGCCCTTTTTGGATCTTTGACCCCGGGCAGTTGCACCACAATCTCGTTTTCTCCCTGGCGCTGGATCGTCGGCTCGGCGACCCCGAACTGGTCTATCCTGTTTCTGATAGTCTCGAGCGCCTGGTTGACTGCGTTGTCCTTTATTGAAGCCTTTTCTTTTTCAGATATGGCAAGCGCTGCGTTCTGCCCTACGGTTATCGTATCCAGAGTTGGGTAAGTTTCCTTGATAACAGCAGATGCCTCCTGGCTGAAAGGCGTTATTTCGATGTTCAGCCCGTTTCTCTTGACCTCTGCCTGCAGCTTCTTTTTCTGAAGAGTCTCTTTTATCAGATACGCATATCTTTCAGCAGAGGCTTCTACCGCCCTGTCCCCTTCCACCTCAAAAACAAGATGCAATCCGCCCTGAAGGTCAAGGCCAAGGACAATCCCCTTGCTCGGCATGCTCTTTTTCCACCAGTCAGGCATAAACTTAAAAAGAGGCGTATTGGGAAGGAAGAATATCACCGCAATGAGTACGGTAAAGCCGATAAGCGAAAACCTCCATAAAACATTCTTTTTCATTAATCCTCCGCTAACAGAATAAAAATTTCCCTCATTCGTGTTTAAGTTGAAAGAGGTTGGTTTGTCATATAGAATGCATACATCTTACAGGAACGTCATTCCCGCTTGTCGGGAATCTTTCTTTATAAAGCATATAGTTAAAGAAGGATTCCCCGAAAGCTTTCGGGGAATGACAAACTACAGCAAAAAATCATATTTATGGACAGACTCTAATTAGAGTCTGTGTATAAACTGCCATTTTTGTTTTTGGCCGTCATTCTCGCGAAGGCGGGAATACAGTGTTTTCAATATGTTCTGTCCCGAAAGCTTTCGGGACCGGTCAAGCCGGAGGATGACAAATATTTACTTTATACACAGACTCTAATTACTCTTTTCACAAAGAGGTATTTGTACGTAATTTTTCTCTATAAATATAAGGCAAAACCCTGCGACAGGTTACTCTTCGTCCGATTGCCTCAGCGCAACAATGTAAGCCTTGCCGTATTTCACCTTCACATTCTCTGCAATCTTCACGATGACCGTGTTTCCCTTCACCTCTTCTACAATACCGTATTCGCCGCCTGAGACAACCACCTTATCTCCCTTTTTCAGACTGTCCAGCATCGCCTTCTGATCTTTGGCCTTTTTTTGCTGGGGTCTTATGAGCAGAAAATAGAATATTACAAATATGATTATAAGGGGAAGAAACCCCATTAATCCCTGTCCCTGTCCTGCCTGCGGACTTGATCCCGTAGCATAAGCCATTTCTGTCAACATCTGCACCTCCATGTATGTTTTAGTCTGTTAATATACCCCCTTTGCCGGTTTTTTATCAAGGGCAATTCAAATAAAATAATAAAATTCCAGGCCTTGACTTTTATGAAAAATACCTATTATAATTGCCGCTCAGGAAAAAACTATGGGAACTTATACAACATATCGGCCACATAAGAAAAAGCGGAAACGGTCTCTCGGGTTTCTTGTCAGAATGCGTTCTGTCGGCGGGCGTTCCATAATAAAAAGAAGAAGGAAAAAAGGACGGAAAAGACTGGCTGTCTAAAAGGCAAAAAGGTTTTCTGCTCTCTTGCGAAACGCAGTGATTTCAAGAAAGTCTTTGAGCTTGGATCTAAATTTCCTTCAAAATTTTTTATTATATACGCTTTGCCCTGCGAACTGCCCTGTTGCAGGCTCGGCCTTGCTGTAAGCAGAAAAATTGGCAACGCTGTTGTTCGAAACAGGATTAAACGCCGTCTGCGGGAAATATTCAGAAATCAGTTGACAGACAAGTCCTTGCATTTCGATTTTGTCGTTGTTGCAAGGAGCGCATCTGCTGAGGCTGCATTTGCTGATTTGCAGATGAGCATAATCAACGTATTGACCAGGCTTAAAAAAAATGAAGACACTGTTACTATCGATAATTAAACTATATAAATTCATGTTATCACCATTCCTGCCGGGCAGTTGCAGGTTTGTGCCGACGTGTTCGGAATATTCCATGGAAGCGATCGGCAGATACGGCGCCCTGAAAGGGACTTTTCTTTCTGTACGCAGGATTTTACGGTGTCATCCCTTTCATCCCGGAGGCTTTGACCCTGTCAGGTAACCATGGATAACAAAACTCTTTTAGCCATAATCCTCTCTATTGCAGTAATTATCGGGTATCAATTTTTATTCCCTCCACAGCAACCCGAGGTCAAGCCACCGCAGCCTGTTGCCGAAAAAACGGCGGAGGCGCCTGAGCCGGCGCTTATCCCTGTCGCTCCCGGGACAACGTCTGAGACAGAAAAAGAAGTGAAGGTAGAAAATGAATTATATTCTGCTGTCCTCTCATCAAAAGGAGGCACGATCAAGTCATGGACCCTCAAGGCCTACAAAGATAAAAAAGGCAAGGACGTTATACTCCTGAAAAAACCGGGCATTCTCCCTGCTGTAAGCCTCGGAACTAATGATTCCTTTGACCTGGCAAATGTCAATTTCAGCATCTCAGGAGACGACCTGAGACTTGGCAACAAAAAAAAATCAGGCGCTATTATATTTGAATACTCTGAAGAAAACGTATCCATAAGGAGGACATACACCTTTTACGCGGATACCTACAAAGTGGATATCAGCGATGAAGTTACAGGCCTCCCTGAGTACTGGATATCTCTCGGCTCTGATTTTGGGATGTTTGAAAGCGAGGCAGAAAGTGACACTCATGTCGGCCCTATCCTGCTGTCAGGCACGAACCTTAAAGAGCTGAAGCCTAAAAACCTCAAGGAACCTAACATATTCCAGGAAAATCTGAAATGGATCGCCCAGCAAGACAAGTATTTCTTCTCTGCACTCGTTCCTGCGACCCCTATTGAAGAGGCAAGGGCATGGACATATAAAGACTCTCCTGTAATCGCCTTTAAGAGCAAGGAAAAAGTGAACAAATTTGTTCTCTATGCCGGCCCCAAAGAACACAAGAGCCTGAGAAAACTGAACCTCGGGCTGGAGCATATTATAGACTACGGGTTCTTCTCGTTCATAGCAAGGCCGCTGTTCTGGGTGCTGATATTTTTCTATGGTTTTCTCGGCAATTACGGCTGGTCTATCATCCTTCTTACTATTGTGGCCAGGATCCCCTTTATTCCGCTCCTGAACAAAGGGCAGAAATCCATGAAGAAGCTGCAGGACCTCCAGCCGAAGATGGCGGAGGTTAGGGAAAAATACAAGAAAGACCCTCAGAGGATGCAGCAGGAGATGACAGGGCTTTACAAAAAACACAAAGTGAATCCGATAGGCGGATGCCTCCCCATGCTCCTTCAGATACCTATATTCTTCGCACTCTATAAGGTGCTGCATATCGCCATAGAACTCAGGGGCGCGCCGTTCATGCTCTGGATTACGGATCTTTCAGTCAAGGATCCTTATTATATCCTGCCTATTGTCATGGGGATAACCATGGTAATCCAGCAGAAAATGACCCCGTCAGCCATGGACCCTAAGATGGCAAAGATTATGATGCTTATGCCTGTCGTCTTCACATTCATGTTCCTGGGCTTTGCTTCAGGTCTTGTTTTGTTCTGGCTCATAGGCAATATCCTCAGCATCATACAGCAGATATTTGTGAACAGACAACTCGCAAAGCAGCCGGCAGCCTGAACCGCAAAAAAGCTGGAAACCACAGAATACACAGAGAAAATCAAAAATAGAGTAATAGTTCACCGCAGAGACGCAAAGGACGCAGAGAGAGTATAATTAGTGTCTGTGTATAAAGTCGACCTTTTGGCTGTTAGTTTGTCATTCCCCGAAAGCTTTCGGGACGGGATTGCGGGAATGACAGCCTTTTTTTTGATTCTTGCAATTTATACACAGACTCTAATTATATATTTATAGGGACTAATGGATCGAAATAAGTTAAGCAGCACAAGCATCGGTTCGGCTATAGAGGCACACAAAATGAAAGATATTTTTGTTTTCCGTCCTCTCAACGGGAAACAAAACTTGCTAAACCTCAGCGAACTTTGCGTCTCTGCGGTGAACTATTACCATTAAACCCGATGCGTTTTGAAAGCGATACCATAGCCGCAATTTCGACCCCTGTCGGACAGGGCGGCATAGGGATTGTGCGTATCAGCGGGGCTCAATCGCTTGAAATAGCCGACAGGATCTTCCGCCCAAAAAAAACAACCATCCCTTCCACTGCCCGGCACGGCTCATTATTATACGGTCATATCATCAATCCAGTTGGCAACACCATAATGGATGAAGCGCTTCTCTCTGTAATGCGTTCTCCCCATTCATATACAAAAGAAGATGTGGTCGAGATAAATTGTCATGGCGGCATGATCTCTGTAAAGAGGACGCTGGAAACCGTGCTTTCACAAGGCGCACGCCTTGCAGACCCCGGCGAATTCACAAAAAGGGCCTTCTTAAGCGGCAGGATAAACCTCACTCAGGCAGAGGCTGTGCTCGATGTTATTACAGCAAAGACTGAAGAGAGCATGAGAATCGCCGTAGAACAACTGCAAGGCGGACTGTCTGAAAAACTTGGCGGCATCAGAGAGAAACTGATCAGCATATGCGCCTTTGCCGAGGCTTGCATTGATTTCCCTGAAGATGAAATCGAGGTAAAAACCACCCTGCAGATACTGACCCAATTGGAGGAGATCAAAAAAGAAATTGATGTTCTGTCAGGTACATTTCAGGAAGCTCGGTTTTTCAGGGAAGGTCTTGCCGTAGCAATAGTCGGACGTCCTAACGTCGGCAAATCATCCCTGCTTAATATGCTGCTGAAAAAAGAACGGGCGATCGTTACCGAACTGCCGGGGACAACAAGAGACATAATCGAGGATTACCTCAATATCAACGGCCTGCCCATAAGGATAATGGATACTGCCGGCCTAAGACATTCCGAAGAGCTTGTTGAAAAAGAAGGGATACGGAGAAGCCTGAATGCCATAAACAATGCTGACTTCATCATCGCCCTTCTTGACGGCAGCGAACCACTGACAGAAGACGATTTTCAGCTCATGGAACTCCTCAGAGGGAAAAAGGCTGTGATCGTTATAAACAAATCAGATCTGCCGCTTAAAATATCCCTTGAGGCTATTGAGAAAAAAGACAGAGAGTATATCTCTCTGTCCGCTCTGTCAGGTGAAGGGCTTGAGACTCTGAAATCAGCTATCTTTCATTCAAACCTTCAAAACTGGGCCGAAGAACGCGAAGGGGTAGTTGTAACAAATCTGCGGCACAAGACCGCTCTTGAGAAAACATCTTCAGCCCTTGGAAAGGCGCTTGAGCTCTTATCAGCGGATCAGCCTCTTGAAATCTTCTCCATAGAACTCAGAGACGCCCTTGACAGCCTGGGGGAGATAACAGGTACGATAACTACAGAGGATATTCTGGAGAAAATTTTCAGCGCCTTCTGTATCGGCAAGTAAGAGAAGAGGTAACTACTCAGGTAGATAGACTGAAGACTGAAGGTTTTTAGGAGTAAATCATGCGTGATCACACAAAACTTCGGGCATTTGAGTTGGCTGATGAAGTAGCAATGTTGGTTTATCGGGTAACCACAGGGTTTCCGAAAGAAGAATTGTTTGGACTGACTTCTCAAATACGGCGGGCAGCAGTTTCGGTTCCTTCTAACATCGTGGAGGGTTGCGCGCGTGACAGTGAGGCAGATTATCTTAGATTTCTCAATATAGCCTTCGGGTCATTGAGGGAACTGCACTATCAACTAAATTTATCGAAGCGTTTGGGCTTCTTGCCCAACGAGAATTCATTTCTGCTTGAACCAAAGATTATAGAAACCGAGAAAGTCTTGAATGGATTAATTCGGGCGTTGAAAGGTGAATAGGCTGAATGGTATTAGGATACTTCAGCCTTCAGCCTTCAGCCTAAACACCTAATGAGGAGAATTACCATGGAATGTATTTCTGAGAAAAACAAGGCGGTCTGCAACTGCACATATGAACCTTGCCCGAGAAAATACAAATGCTGCGAATGTCTGCACTATCACCGGAAAAGCAATGAGCTCCCGGCCTGTTTCTTTAACAAGGAATTTGAAAGGACCTATGACCGTTCCATAAGCAATTTTCTCAGGATGCAAAAACGGTAAGGGAAAAAGGATTTTATCCCGGCCCTGGTCCAGGCGCTCAGCATGGAGAAGGTGTACTGATTTTTGTCATGCCGACAACCTCACAAGCCAGTTTGCAGCGTCCGTAATTCTGATTCCTCCCATGAACTCCTCCTGACGCAATAGATAAACAAGCTGGACAGCCTCGCAGCCTGCAAACTCCCGGGCGAAGCGGGACAAGGCGCGGTGCGGTTTGTTGTCCCCTGACTTGCATTCAAGCAAATGTGTCAGCCGTCCCTCCTCACTCAGCGCAAAATCCACCTCAGCGCCGTCTTTGGTTCGGATGTAATGCAGACCCACCTGCCTTCCCTCAGTGTCTTGCCGGAAATGGACATGCTTTAACAACATCGCCGCCGCCGCATTCTCCAGACGCGCACCCTGATCGCCCCGCACCAGGCCGGTATCAAAGAAATACACCTTAGGCGTCTGCATAATAGCGCGGGCAATATTGCTGTGCCACGGCTGAACGGTAAACACGATGAACAATGCCTGCAGAATATCCAGATAACGCTTCAAGGTTGTCGGTGAAACAGCAAGATCGCGGGCAATCGAAGCCAGAGACAACGGTGAACCCACACGCTCGCGCAATAACTCCACAAACAGACGCATTGTGTTGATCTCATGCAGGCGCGAAAACTCCAGCACGTCTTCACGAATCAGATCGTTAAAATACTGCGCACGCCAGCGATCGGCCTGCCTCGAGTCCCCGGCAAGGCAAGGTTCGGGGAATCCGCCTCTTTCCATCAAGTGATTCAACGCGTCGGCCGGGTTTGCATCCCGCTGTTCACACCACTCGCGCACTGAGACCGGATGCAGCCGGAACGCAAAATAACGCCCCGCCAACGACTCTCCACCCTGGCGGAAGGTCTCCATGCGCGCGCTTCCGGTCACCAGCAATGCCTGTCCAGCCGGCCGGCCATCCATCACACCCTTAAGCCACTCTTTCCAGTTCGGCATCTTGTGGACTTCATCCATGACCAGCAACCCGGCGCGAGGGTTCCACGACTGCCGCTGCAATACCGCCCGATCCGCCGATACGTCCCAATTCAAATATTGGGCAGTTCCGAACGCCCCCATCAACTGACGACTGAACGTGGTTTTGCCCACCTGTCGCGGCCCTGTCAGCACCACCGCCTTTTGGGCCAGATCATGCAATATTAAATCATCAAGATAGCGCTTCATGCCGTCCGTTATACCATATTTAGTTAAAAAGTCGCAACTTTTTTACACAACTAAGCAAAAAAGTCGGAATACGAGCGCGTCCTCGTAAAAGGCGAGGCATGTACCGTTGAGAAGGCGTTCAATGTAAAGGTAAAAGACGGCGTCTGCGTCCTGCCCCGCGTGATGTCAAGGAAAAAGGATTTTATCCCGGCCCTGGGCCGGAACACCTCTTCAAGACATCCTATGCGAACAGTATGAGCGTACGGTCGGTAATGACAACTGCGTTAAATTCGATGGCATGACACTTCAGATTCAGCCCGATAAGTTCCGATTTCACTACGTCAAAGTAAAGGTCCGGGTACATCGCTATCCAAATGGAAACTTGGCCGTATTCCACGGGCACAGAAAACCGGCGTCCTTTAATTCCCAGGGAAAGGAGGTGTCCAACTTAGATAAAAAATCAAATAGCTGCTAACCGGACAGTTTATGTGCTCTATAACCGGACAATTCTATTTGTTGACAACAGATATTTTTTTTGTTTTTTTGGTTTTATCAAAGAAATGTCCGGCAGGCTTTTATAATCCTAAAAAAGCCTTAACGTATATAGGCCTCGGTGACATACCGCCGCATCATGCGGTGGCAGTTGAAATAATACGCGTTCTTCCCTATGGCATTCTGCATCATCCTGAGCCACATGTGTTTATCATCATAGTACATCGGGATGATGATATGTTCGAGCTTGTGGTAAAGGTCTTCTGCATCGCGGCTGTCGGCGTTTTTTATGTCCGCAAGGTCGGATGGCTGGCCCTTCTCAGTGGGCGCAGGGCCGATGGACCAGCCTGTATAGCCCTCTATGTGCCCCTCTATCCACCAGCCGTCAAGCACGCTGAAGTTCACGACGCCGTTATGGGCCGCCTTCATGCCGCTCGTGCCCGAGGCCTCAAGGGGCCTCAGGGGCGTGTTCAGCCATACATCAACGCCTGAGACGATCCTGAGGGCTGTATCCATATTATAATTTTTCAGATAAACGATCTTTATCCTGTCTCTGAACTCTTCCCTGTATCTGAAGATGTTCTGTATAAGCTGCTTTCCCGGTTCATCCTTCGGGTGGGCTTTTCCGGCATACACTAATTGTATCTTTCCCGTGCCTATCCTCTTGAGTCTTTCGATATGCCTGAAAAGGAGATCCGCCCTCTTATAGGCGGTCGCCCTCCTGGCAAAGCCTATGGTCAGGATATCCGGGGAGAACTCATCGCCTGTCTGCTCTTTGATATAAGTACAGAGGTTCTGCTTTGCCTCCATATGCGCCTTCCATAAAATCTCATCCGGGATGCGGCCTACCCTCACAAACACCTCGGGTTCGTTAGCCCAGCCCGGCAGGTATTCGTCATAGATCTTTTTGAAGCTTTCGCAGGTCCATGTAAAGGAGTGTACGCCGTTTGTGATCGCATAGATTTCATAACCCGGGAACATATTTTGTGAGACCTCGCCATGCTTCTTTGCCACTCCGTTGATATAGCGGCTGAGGTTCAAGGCCAGCATCGTCATGTTCAGATATTCCCTGCCTGCCAGTTCCTTCAGCACATGGAGAGGGATGATCTCGCCCATCACCTGCGACACAAGGTCATAGGGGAATTTGTCATGGCCCGCCTCCACAGGCGTATGGGTTGTGAAAACGCAGAGGTCTTTCACCATTTTTTTGTCCCAGACGAGTTTTTCGTCCCATACATCCTCTATCGGTCTTTTAAAACGGTTCAGCAGCTCAAGGGTCAGAAAACTCGCGTGGCCTTCGTTCATATGATACTTTTTTATCTCAAACCCCATCTCATGGAGTATTCTCACCCCGCCGAGGCCGAGCACGATCTCCTGTTTCAGCCGGTATGCAAGGTCTCCGCCGTAGAGATGCGCGGTGATCTCACGGTCCTGAGGCGCATTGTTTATCACATCAGTATCAAGAAAAAATACCGGAATGCTCCCGCTTGTCAGGCTTTTGACATTATACTGCCAGGCCTGGACATACACGTCCCTGCCCTCTATCTGTACCATCGTTTTATGAGGCAGAAGCTGCATATAGGTTGAGGGTTCCCATTCATATGGCTGCTCGGTCTGTCTGCCGAGTTCATCGAGTTCCTGCCTGAAATATCCCTTTCTGCTCAGGAGCGTGACCGCGACCATAGGCAGCTTCAGATCAGCGCCGGAACGAATGGTGTCGCCTGCAAGCACACCAAGGCCGCCACTGTAGGTGGGGATATCGTTGTGGACGCCTATCTCCATAGAGAAATAGGCTATTTTTGGTTCTTTTGTCAGTTCCAGCAGTTGATCTATCGCTGTATCCATAGGTTTATATTCTAAGCTATTTGGCCGGGAGAAACAATCTATTTTGGAATCATATCCATTATATGTTGCTCAGCGCCGGAACTTCTGCCTTTGAACCCCTCTGTCTTTGATGAACGGCGTTACCTATTATAAAACATCGTTTATAAGATGCCTTTTATTCAACGAAAAAATAGGGCCTATCGTAACCCTTCAGTTACGGGTGTAAAAACAAGAAAGATTCCGGACAAGCCAATCCCGAAAGCTTTCGGGAGACGGAGCCGCCGGAATGACCACCTAAGGGTGTTTCTGGACTTTTTACGAAGCCATCATTATTGCAATGAATGTACGGACGCGAAAGCCGCAGTTGCTTCAGCATAACCGTGAAATCAGGGAAGGCACGGCTGCCTCAATATTCAGAATGCGCTCGCCAAGATGGACTGGTTTAAAACCGCACGATATCAGTTTATTGATCTCATAAGGAATAAAACCTCCTTCAGGGCCTATGGCAAGGGTAACAGGCTGACGGAGATCGCGGGGACATGGTTCCTGAGCGCCGGGATGCGCAACAAAAGGACTGGTATTTTTTATAAGAGAAGGAAGTTCATCTTCCACAAAGGGCTTGAAAAGAGGTTTCAATAAAACTTTGGGAAAGATTGTATCACAGGCCTGCTCAAGTCCCAAAACCAACTGTCTGTGAAGGTTTTCAGGGTGCAGGACAGGACTCTGCCAGAAGCTTTTCTCTACGCGGCAGGAGTTCAGCAGGATGATCTGTTTTACGCCCAGTGCGGTTACGGACAGAAGGATCCTCCGCAAGACTTTTGGCCTTGGCAATACAAGAATCAGGATAATGGGAAGTGCGGCCGGCGGATTATCGGCCAGGCTGATGTCCATTTCTAAAGAAATGTCATTCAGGAAGGTTACGCGGCCGGCGCCAAGCAGTCCTCCGGCCAAGCCTACGCGAAGCTCGTCTCCGACTGCCGCACGGTGGACTTTCACTATATGCGTAAACCGGCGGCCTCCCAGCCTTATGCAGCCCGCATCATTGATGAAGTCTTCTTTAAAGAGTAAAACGAGATTCATGGACTATATTGTATCCAACGGAACAGCTAAAAACAATTCGGATGTTCTGATTTTATGCATAAATCAGGCATGATATAGTATCCTTTTAAAGGTCTGACTTTTATGCAAAAATTATCATTTATGAAAGTAATAGCGAAACAGCCTCTGATGGCCCGGATTCTTATAAAAAATGAAAAAAACTGACCTTAGAAGACAAGCGGAAAAGAGTGACGGCGAATATGTCTTTGGTGCGGATGATACCGGCTCCCATGCCTGCTATATGATCTACGGGGTTTTAAAGCCAGGGGAAAAAGACCGGCTGATAAAACCCGGCAAGGGGCACGAAGAAATGCTCGTTTCTGTGCGGGGAAGCCTCACGGTCACAGGACATTATAGCGGCGCTATAGAGGAAGGTCAGGCCTTTCATCTTGCGGATGATCAGGCCTGCTTTCTTGAGAACAGGGGAGATTCTGAAGCTGTCTATATTGTCGCAGGCGGACATTCAGGCCACGGGCATTAAACCTATAAAAAGCATTTGGCCACAGATTTGCACAGATTTACACAGATATATCAAAGACTTCTACAAACAAAGTGAAACACCTATTTGTGCTCGCTTAAATGCGCCGCTTAAGTCCCGAAAGCTTTCGGGATTCCCTACTTTTGGTCATCCGTGGCTAACTGCCGTTTTTAGGTTCAGGCCATAGCCTTCTTTCGCTTAACGCCGGGCGAGGCCGGTTTTCCTTGCGGCCTCTGAGACAGCATGTGCCACGGACGAGACGACTTTTCTGTCAAAAATACTCGGGATGATATAGTCTTCGTGAAGTTCGTCATCTTTTATGATATGCGCTATCGCTTCTGCAGCAGCGAATTTGACCTGTTCATTAACACCCCGAGCCCTGATATCAAGCAATCCCCTGAAAATTCCCGGGAATGCAAGTGCGTTATTAATTTGATTCGGATAATCTGATCTTCCGGTTGCCAGTATTTTTACGAGGGGAAGGGCCTCCTCAGGCGCTATTTCAGGGTCTGGATTGGCAAGGGTAAATACTATCGGATGCTTAGCCATCTTTCTGATGTCATGGGGTGCAACAATATTCGGGGCTGAAAGTCCGAGAAAAACATTCGCTCCTTTCAGGACCTCAGACAAACTGCCTTTGATCTTCCCGGGGTTAGTCTTTTTTGAGAGCACGACTTTGTAGGGATTCATAGCATCCTTTCTGCCGGCATAAATAGCGCCTGCTTTGTCACATACAATAATATCCTTAATCCCGTATGCGGCAAGCCTCAAGGCGTTTGCCATGCCTGCTGCTCCTGCGCCTGCTATGACAACCCGGAGCTTCCTTATATCTCTCCTGAGCAGCCTGCCGACATTGATAAGCGCTGCAAGCACGACTACCGCGGTGCCGTGCTGATCATCATGTATGACCGGAATGTCACAGCTTGAGCGCAAACGCTTTTCTATATCAAAACAGCGCGGGGCGGAGATATCCTCAAGATTAACGCCGCCGAACGTCGCAGAAATATTTCTGACCGTTGCGATGATCTCTGCCGGGTCTTTTGTCTTCAGGGCAATTGGAAATGCGTCAATACCGGCAAACTCCCTGAAAATCATTGCCTTGCCTTCCATGACCGGCATCGCAGCCTCAGGCCCTATATCTCCAAGGCCGAGTACTGCTGTTCCATCTGTTATGATCGCGACAGCATTTCCCTTGATAGTGTATCGGTAGGCATGCTCTTTATGTGCGGCAATATCCATGCAGATACGGGCAACGCCAGGCGTATAGACCCTGGAAAGATCGTTGCTGTCTCTGACCGGGACCCTGCTTCGGATTTCGATCTTGCCGCCCTGGTGCGCGGAAAAGGTCATGTCCATGACCCTGAGCACTTTTACCCCTTCTATTTTTTTTATCGCATCTGCAATATTTTTTTCATGCCCGGCATCGCGCGCATTAACGGTAATGTCCCTGACGATTTTTCCCTTCTCTGCACGGACGATATCAATCGCGCCAATATCTCCGCCTGCCTGGCTGATCGTGCCGGCTACCTGTGAGAATTTGCCGATGCGGTTTTCAATTTCGACCCTGATGGTGATGCTGTAGCCCGGGCTGGGGATGCGCAGCATAGTTTGACCCTTCCTCAGTAATGATATGTCTCTTTCCGTTTACTTTATCTTCATTTCTTCCAATAGTCAAACTGCATCGAAGGTTTTCTTGCAGGTTTCTGATGTCATGCCGCTGAAACTCGCTACGAACGCCTTATTTTTTCTATTGCGATCATAATAAGAGATAAAGCCGCAGGTGTCATTCCCTGTATCCTGCTTGCCTGACCGAGATTGGCAGGTCGCACTTCTTTGAGCTTGCTGAGTATCTCCGCTGAAATTCCGGGCAGGGCCTCATAATCAATCGAATCAGGGATCTTCTTCTCATCAAGTTTCTTTATTTTCTCTGCTGTCTCAATCTGCCTGATGATGTATCCCTCATATTTCACCTGTATCTCCACCTGCTTTTCAACATCATCCCCAAGTTCAATCTCAGAAGGCGAGCACTGTTTGATAACAGGGTATGTAATCTCGGGCCTTTTTAAAAGCTGTTCCAAAGAACAGTCTTCGCTGATGGAAGATGTGCCGAGTTCTTTCAATGTCTCATTAATTTTGTCAGGCTTTAAGCGGGTTTTTTTAATCCTCATCAGTTCATTTGCTATCTTATGCTTTTTATCAACGAACCGATGATACACCTCATTATTCAGCAGTCCGATTTCATGGCCTTTTTCCATGAGGCGCATGTCGGCATTATCATGCCTTAAGAGCAGACGGTATTCCGCCCTTGAGGTGAACATCCTGTATGGCTCATTTGTACCCTTTGTCACAAGATCATCCAACAGGACTCCGATATACGCTTCATGTCTTCCGGGAATAAGGGGTTCCCTCTCCTGAAGCTTCAGCGAGGCATTTATCCCAGCCATCAGGCCCTGTGCCGCAGCTTCCTCATATCCTGAGGTTCCGTTGATTTGACCGCCGAGGAAAAGGCCCTCTATGTTTTTTGTCTCAAGGGAATGTTTCAGTTGCGTCGGGAAGACAAAGTCGTACTCTATCGCATAGGCGGGCCGCATGATCTCAGCGTTTTCGAGACCTGGGATCGTCCGTACAAGTTCTGTCTGAACATCAAAGGGCAGGCTCGTTGATATGCCGTTTGCATAATATTCATTCGTCTCAAGGCCTTCAGGCTCCAGAAAGACCTGATGCCTTTCACGCTCTGCAAAACGCACGACCTTGTCCTCTATAGATGGACAATATCTTGGACCTATGCCTGTGATCTTGCCGCTGTACATTGCCGAACGCTCAAGGTTGTCACGGATGATCTTATGGGTTTGCCAGTTGGTATAGGTTATGTAGCAGGGCAACTGAGGATTTTCAATCTTTATTGTGCTGTGAGAGAATGGAATTGGAGGCTCATCGCCGAACTGTGCCTCTGTCTTTGAGAAGTCTATTGTTTTTGCATCAAGCCTTGGCGGGGTGCCTGTCTTCAGACGGCCAAGTTTTAGGCCGATTCGTGCAAGGCAGTCTGACAGACCGATAGAGGGGAATTCTCCTGCCCTGCCGGAAGGGAAACTCTCATGCCCTACATGCATCAGCCCTTTTAAAAACGTGCCGGTCGTTACAATGACACATTTTGAATTATAGAATATACCGAGGGATGTCCTGACGCCTTTTACCTTCCTGTCTTCAACTACAATTTCTTCAACAGTCGCCTGTTTAATATCAAGTTTCTCCTGTGCCTCCAGAACCTGCCTCATCTTCTGCCTGTATAAGACCCTGTCAGCCTGGGCCCTCAATGACCACACTGCCGGGCCTTTTGACTTGTTCAGCATCCGAAACTGTATCCCGGCCTTGTCAGTAACCTTTGCCATCTCTCCTCCGATGGCGTCTATCTCTCTGACAATATGTCCTTTTGCAAGTCCTCCAATAGCAGGGTTGCAGGACATCTGGCCGATGGTATCGAGGTTCATCGTAAATATACACGTTGACATGCCCATGCGTACAGAGGCGAGCGCAGCCTCACAGCCTGCATGGCCTGCGCCGATAACTATCACATCATATGCCTTGGTTATGGTCATGAATTTTCTATAAAATAATCCATGAGTGAAGAATCACCTCCCATTTTCATCCGGGACTTCAGGGGAGTATTTAAATTCTTTTAGGAGGAAGGCCTGAAAGCTGAAGATGATGATAAAAATAAGTCCCCAGGCAAGACCGATGACGACTCCGGCATCTATAATCCCCCGCCAGGGCTGAGGTATGAGGCGGACCAAAAGGATGAGGACAATAATACCTAAGGTTAACGAAACAGATGTGATCTTTCTTCTCCTTGAAGCATGAAAGAAGCCCATGCAGAAAAATGGAGCGAATAAGGCATGGAGAAGACGGGGGTGATTCTTCAAATACAACGCCCGCGCAACTACCCGGGGAGAAAACCCTTTTTGAAAGCCGCGATAACCTTCTGCATAAGCCATAAACAGGATAATGAAAAAAAGAGAAGCCCAATGATGCCAGGAGAAAGCATAGGAAAAGCCTTCAATGGCCAAAGGGGCAAGCCGGTACACAGCGCTGCCGAGCAGCAACAAAACCCCTGTTAATCCCCATATCGCTCCAAATATTCCCATATATTATTTTAACCTTCGGCTTCATTATAGCAAATTGCCGGCTTTCCAAGGTGCTCAAAACATTTTACTTGACAATAGTAATTCTAAAATGATAATATTTCTTTATTAGCAATAAAGAAAGGGAAATGCAGATGGAAAAATACAGAGATATAGGATTAAAACTTACGCCGCAAAGGATTGCAATCCTCGACTATCTTGACGGCAACAAAGAGCATCCCTCGGCAGAAGATATTTATAAGGCGGTTTCAGAAAAATTTCCAACAATGTCTTTTGCAACCGTATATAACACACTGGAATCATTGCGGCAAAAAGGCGGTGTGCAGGCGCTCACGATTGATCCTGATAAAAAGAGATTTGATCCCAATGCTGAGCCGCACCATCATCTGATATGCCTTAAATGCAAAAGGATTGCAGACATTCATAATGATTATCAACTCAATGTGCCTGAGGACAAAATGGCAGGTTATGAAATAGTCGGCAATCATATTGAGTTTTACGGCATATGCCCGGAGTGCAGAGAGAAAAACAAGGAGCTCTAAAAAGAGCTTAGGCTGCAGGTGTATTAGCAGATTGGAGGTCAAAGCATGAACGCAAAAAGGCTCTTTATAATTTGTTCCGTCGCTATTTTATCTACAATGGCGCTTTATTACGGCTTGCCGAACAGTAAGGCAAATGCAAATTTCAGATGGATTTCCCCAAACCCTGCGCTGAAATCCGTCATAACTACTACCGGAAATATCGTGTCTGTGCCTTTTGAGTTCAGGGTGGCAGACAACATTTCAGAAGTGAGTCTGGAAATAGAAGATAAGGCGATGGAACGGATGGGAGTTTATCTTGAAAAATATGTTGTTTTGGCCACGGAAGGCATTGCAGCATCAACTGCGATTTTCCGGTTAAATAAAGGGATTAGCGACGGACATCACAGGCTTAAAATTATCGCTAAAGATACGGCCACAGGCGATGTTATCAGCATAGGTGATATCCCTTTTAATGTGAATATGCTGGATATGATCTGGAGATGTTCGTGCTGAATAAACATAGGAGCTTACCGTGGCTGAAAATAATAAATCAGGTTTCGATATAGTCGGCAATCATATTAGAGTTTTACGGCATATACCCGGAGTGCAGGAAAAAATAAAAGGAAAAAATAAAAAAAAAGTTAACTTCTTCCATTAAAAATGATAAAGTGTGAATTAGAAGTTTTTTATAGCAAGCAGGGAGTTGATGACAGGGCAAACAATGCTGTCAATGACAGACCAAATAATGCAGGGAACTATTTAAAAGGGGGCTTAACATGTCAGTACAGATAGAGAAAATACCGGGCGGATTCAGGATCGATGGGCTTGAACTAAAGACCGGCAAATGCGGATGTGCATCAATAGCAAAGTGCTGCTATTCCTGGTCAAAGGTGAAGAAAAAAGGAGAGTACCTGGTCGAATTTATTGCCAAGATGACTACTGCCGATTCTGTGGATCTTTTTAACTGGAGTTACACTGTGCGAAAGGATGGGGTGACAGTAAAAGTTCTGGTGGAAGATGCAAGGGATAAAGACAACTCTTCAGCATATATTCCTCCGCCTGTCAGCGACTGGGAAGCAAAGGGCTGGGAAGTTCTGGAGAAGGAAGGAGACAGGGAAGACGGTGTTGTATGGAGATGCGCGATGTGCAAGTGGCTGTATAAGGAACTAAATGAAAAAACCAGATTCGAGGACCTGTTTGAGGACTGGAAATGTCCTGAATGCAATGCGCCGAAAAGTTCATTTGAACGAATCGGATAGTAAATAATTAAGGGAAAATGGAGGTTGTCATGAAGAAGGTTGATGCTAAATCTGAAAAATATCATATGCCGCTTCCAAAAGAAACGCCTGCATTTATCTGTGCAAACTGCGGAGCCGTGGCCCTCGATGCAAAAAATATCTGCAAGGTAATGGGGAAAGGGAAGAAGGTTGACTGGTGCGGATCAAAGACAGTGCGTCCCCCGTCATACTGCCACAATAAAGTGCACAACGATCGTTGGCAGTGCCATAAGTGCGGACAGGTATCCGTCAACCCGGAGCTTCTCTGTGAACCTGAGAAACTGAAGCTGTAAAAAAGACTAAAACAGGAGGAAATTATGGAAAAAGGAAAAAAAATTCTTACGAACAATTTTGGCGCACCAGTTGATGACGACCAGAACTCTGTGACAGCAGGCAACCCGGGACCAGTTCTGATGCAGGACGTTCATTTGATCGAGAAACTGTCCCATTTCGACAGGGAGCGTATTCCCGAGCGCGTGGTGCATGCAAAGGGCGCAGGAGCCTACGGCTATTTTGAAGTTACTGCTGATGTGACAAAATACACCAAGGCCAGGTTTCTCTCTCAGAAGGGAAAGAAGACAGATGTCTTTCTGCGTTTTTCCACGGTCGGCGGTGAGAAAGGGTCTGCCGACGCTGAACGCGATCCGCGCGGCTTTGCCATAAAGTTCTATACCGAGGAAGGCAATTACGATATGGTGGGTAACAATACGCCTGTGTTTTTTATCCGCGATCCGCTGAAGTTTTCCGATTTTATCCACACGCAGAAGCGGAATCCGGCAACGAATCTGAAGGACCCTGACATGTTCTGGGACTTTCTTTCATTGACTCCTGAATCCATCCATCAGGTTACAATCCTTTTCTCAGACCGCGGCACACCCAAAACTTACCGCAATATGAACGGTTACAGCAGCCATACCTTCAAGTGGTATAACGACAAGGGCGAGTATTTCTGGGTGCAATACCACTTCAAGACAGAGCAGGGCATCCAGAACCTTACCCGCGAAGAAGCTGAAATCATGAAAGGTAAGGACCCGGATCACGCCACCCGTGACCTGCACGATGCGATCAAGCGCGGCGAGCATCCCGCATGGAGGGTGGAAGTGCAGATCATGACGCCGGAGCAGGCCGCAAACTACCGCTTCGATCCCTTTGACATCACCAAGGTCTGGCCCCATGCCGACTTTCCGCCGATCACAATCGGCCGCATGGTGTTGAACCGCAATCCGGAGAACTACTTTGCAGAGGTTGAGCAGTCAGCGTTTTCCCCTGCCAACTTTGTGCCCGGGATTGCGGCGTCGCCGGATAAGATGTTACAGGGCCGTCTCTTCAGTTACCATGACACCCATCGCCACAGGCTCGGGCCGAATTACCATCTGCTGCCTGTGAACGCGGCCAAGGCGGCGGCTACGAATAACTATCAGCGCGACGGAGCCATGCGGTTTGACGATAACGGCGGCGGCGCTCCCAATTATTACCCGAACAGCTTCGGCGGTCCTGAACCTGACCTGAAAGCAGCCGAGCCTGCCTTTGATGTTTCAGGCAAGACGGGACGCCAGAAATATACACACCCCAATGATGACTTTGTTCAGGCAGGAGACCTGTATCGCAAGGTGATGACGGACACAGACCGGGATCACCTTATCGGCAACATAACAGGCCATCTCAGCGGAGCGCAAAAACGCATCCAGTATCGCCAGACAGCCGTCTTCTTCAAGGCCGACCCGGATTACGGACTCAGGGTGGCAAAGGGGCTCAATCTCGATGCGAAGGAAGTCGAGCGACTTGCAAGCATGTCCCACGATGAACGGGCAAAGGCAACGGCGCAGGGAACGTATTCGGATATGAAATAAAAGGAGGAAAAAATGACACAACTTGGAGAAAAATACAAGTGCAATATCTGCGGCAATGAAGTGGTAGTAACGCACACCGGCGCAGGCGAACTCGTCTGCTGCGGAGAACCGATGGAAAACATTGGAGAAGGGTTCACCTGTAAATAACAGGTCGAATAGCTGCGAGACGCTTTCAAAATAAAAACATGTAAAAAAAATTTCACAAAAATTCGATTTAAAGGAGGCAGAAATGGCGGTTTGGAGATGCACGATGTGCAAGTGGCTATACAAGGAACTGAATGAAAAAACCAGATTCGAGGATCTGCCGGAGGACTGGAAATGTCCTGAATGCAATGCGCCAAAAAGCTCATTTGAACAAATCGGGTAATAAATAATTAAGGGAAAATGGAGGTTATTCATGAAGAAAGTTGATGCTAAATCTGAAAAATATCATATGCCGCTCCCAAAAGAAACGCCTGCATTTATCTGTGCAAACTGCGGAGCCGTGGCCCTTGATGCAAAAAATATCTGCAAGGTAATGGGAAAAGGGAAGAAGGTTGACTGGTGCGGATCAAAGACAGTGCGTCCCCCGTCATATTGCCACAATTAAAGTGCACAACGATCGCTGGCAGTGCCACAAGTGCGGGCAGGTATCCGTCAACCCGGAGCTTCTTTGTGAACCTGAGAAACTGAAGCTGTAAAGAGGTAAAGACACTAATTGCATATTCATGGAAAAATAAAAGGAGAAAATACAATGCCGGAAAAAGGAATTTTTTGCGGAAATAACAAACCCAAGGACCCCGCGAACATTACGGATTTTGAGAAGAAACACATGCCGGTCATAGACTGCCCGGACACGGTCAAGGCGGGCGTACCCTTTCAGGTGAAGATCAAAGTGGGAGATATTCCCCATGTAATGGAAGAAGGACATTTTATCCAGTGGATTGAGGTGAAGTTCGGCGAGAGCCTCTATTGCCGTATCGATCTGACGCCGGCGCTTTCCCTGCCGGAAGTCATGGTCACCCTGGTCAAGGGAGCAAAGCATAACAAGGGGACGCTCCGCGTCATAGAGCGGTGCAACCTGCATGGGGCATGGGAGACCTCGAAGGAAATAACCATAACAGGAGGAGAAAACTGATGGAAGAGGGAAAGAAAACCGGGAAGAAAAAAGTCTATGTGTGCCAGGTGTGCAATACCTATTTCACAAAAGATGCGGAAGAACCAATTCCTATCTGCTGTGCCAAGGAGATGGTTGTCATGGACGAGTTTGAAGAAGGCGAAGTAAAAGAGATCAAGGAAAGCGCAGGCGGGCTCTAAGGGCAGCCTGCAAAAAAGGAGGTTAATATGTATGCGTTGATAGTGCTGGCAATTTTGATTTTTATAACAGTATTTGCTGTTCAGAATGCTGCGCCGATTGCAATCTCCCTTCTGTTGTGGAGCTTTGAGGCTTCTGTCGCTGTGGTCATACTTATTTCAGTAATAGCGGGGCTGCTCGCCGGGATATTCCTGATGGTTGCATTCAAAATGAAACGTTCATTGAAATCTGATAAATAGGAAAAAGGAGGTGAAAAATATGACAAAGACAGGAGAGAAGTATAAGTGCAATATCTGCGGCAATGAAGTGGTAGTAACGCACACTGGCGCAGGCGAACTCGTCTGCTGCGGAGAACCGATGGAGGTTATTGGAGAAGGGTTTGATTGCAAGTGCGTAGCGTGTTGAGATTAGCTTGTTAGATGATAAAATAAAAAAAGGAGGAAGGTGTACATGGCTTATTTACAGTGGTCGGATACTTTCAGTGTTAAGGTAAAGGAAATTGATGATCAACATAAAACGTTGGTTGGCATGATTAATACTTTACATGCTGCATTGCTTTCACAGAAGGGGCTTGAGGCACAGAAAGAAATAATTAATGGTATGGTAAATTATGCAAAAACTCATTTTGAAACAGAAGAAAAGTATATGCGGAAATTCAACTATTCGGGTTATCAATCACATAAGATTGAACACGATCAATTCGCAGTGAAAGCCCTTGAGTTAAAAGAGCGGATGGGAAAAGCCTATTTCATTCTCACATTGGAAATATTGAATTTTCTCAAGGACTGGCTACAACATCACATACTTGAAATTGATAAGAAGTATTCAATACATTTCAATGAGAACGGTCTGTATTAAAAAAGAAAAGTGACAAGCATTACTCAATTAAAAGGAGGCGGAAATGGCGGTTTGGAGATGTACGATATGTGGTTATGAATACGATGAAGCAGCAGAGGGTGCGCCTTTTGAACAACTTCCGGCGGACTGGGCGTGCCCTGTATGCAATGCGCCAAAGGATGCATTTGAAAAAGTCAGCTAATTTCAGGAGGAAGGAATATGTCTAAAACAAATAAAAATCTTCAGGAGGCGTTTGCCGGAGAATCACAGGCAAACAGGAAATATCTTGCTTTTGCAAAAAAGGCAGAGGAAGAAGGGTTCAAACAGGTTGCAAGGCTTTTCAGAGCAGCAGCAGAGGCAGAGACAGTCCACGCCCACAATCATTTAAGAGAGCTTGACGGAATCAAGTCAACAAAGGAAAATCTGAATGAGGCGATAAACGGTGAATCTTACGAATTTCAGAAGATGTATCCTCAGATGATTGAGGATGCAAAGGCAGAGGACAATAAGTTAGCTTTGAGAAGTTTCAATTATGCAAATGAGGTTGAAAAAATCCATGCAGCGCTCTACCAAAAGGCATTTGAAAACCTTGGCAAAAACCCTGAGGTTGATTATTACGTCTGTCAGGTCTGCGGCAACACCGTAGAAAATGAACCGCCTGATGAATGCCCTATATGCAAGTCAAAGAAACCGGCATTTAAGAAAATTGACTGATGAAGGTGGTCGCATTTCAGGGCAGCCCGAGAATTGAGGGCAATACAGACATTCTGCTGCAAGAGGCGTTAAAGCCAATACAAGAGGCAGGGCATGATGTTGCATTATTCAAACTGAATTTAATGAATATCAAACCCTGCCAGGATTGCGGAGGCTGCGATAAGACAGGCAAATGCATCATAAGTGATGATATGGATGAGATCTACAATGCAATCAGGGAGGCAGACAGGATTATTCTCGCCTCCCCTGTCTTTTTCTTTGGACTCAGCGCACAGGCAAAAATAATGATTGACAGGTGCCAGTCTTTCTGGTGTGAAAAGTATCTTTTAAAGAAACCAATCCCTGAAGGACAATACGGCAGGAAAGGGCTTTTATTGGTAGTCGGCGGCATGAAAAAAGAGATCGGACTTGAGTGCTCGGAAGCAACTGCAAAGGCATTTTTCAGGACTATAAGCGTTCCGGAGCATATAAGCAAGGGCTTTTTAAGTGTTGATGCAAAAGGTGCGGTGCTTGAACATCCGGCTGCATTAAAAGAAGTTTATGAGGCTGCAAAAAAGCTGCTATAAAAAAAGGAGGAATTATCATGAAAGTGTCAGTAATATTCAAGGCCATGGTTTTATCAGTTGTGGCTGCGGCGGTCTTTTCGTCCGCAGTATTTGCCGGCTCTGATTATTTCAAAGTTGACCGCGAGTTTTATCCTTATTATCCGTCGTTAGTCAAATGGGACAAATCAACGGCGAAATTCACGGAGCCTAAAACTTGCGCAAGATGTCATCCCAAACAATATGAAGAGTGGACAGGTTCCATGCATGCCCTTTCATTTCAAGACCCTGTATATCAGGGAGAGTTGAACCTTCCCTTCAAGGCTGTGGGACATGAAGTCACCCGCAAGTGCGAAGGCTGCCATTCGCCGGCCGGGATGGTAACAGGAGAGATCAAAGGCCCAGGACTCAAAGGATTAAGCCCGATGGCCCTGGCCGGAGTGTCCTGTGATATCTGCCATTCCATAAGCGGTGTGACCCACTGGCAGACGCCGACACACGAGCCGGGAAATGGTTCCTTCATACTGTCTCCGGGCAGGGACACCCCTGACGGCCCAAAACTGGTCAAACGAGCTCCCTACACTCCTTCTGACGGCTGCGGCATGGGTTTCCATGAATGCGTGGAGTCCCCTCTTCACCGGAGTGCGGATCTCTGCGCCTCTTGCCATCAGGTCTTTCACTACGACAAGCATTTCCCGATAGAGGCGACCTATTCTGAGTGGAAAGGGAGCCCCTATGCACAGCGGGGCATCCACTGCCAGGATTGCCACATGGTGGAGATTGAAACATTCATCCGTTCGGCGGATACGTTCCAGAAGCCTGATCGGAAGGAATATCGCCACTACTTTAACGGAGCGAACTATCTCCTGTACTATCTGGCAGAGGCTGCTGCTAAAAAGGCCGGAGATGAAAAGCTCGCCGCCAATCTGAAACAAAAATACGATATGGCTGTCAAACGCCTGCAGTCTGCTGCTGAGATAGAGATTCATCCTGTGTACAGTAAAGGCAGACTGATTGAAGTGAAGATCAGGGTCAAAAACATGCGCGCCGGGCACAATCTGCCGACCTCGCTTACGAATGTGCGTGAGATGTGGATTGAAGTGACCGCCAAAGACGCCTCAGGGAAGGTGATCCTCACCAGTGGCGGACTTGATAATAATAAACGGCTTCAACCTGAAACAAGGAACTTCCACTCAGACGGAATGGGCGATAACTTCCATTTCGCTATTGATCCATGGGTTGTCACCGGGTTTTCCCGTCATGACACCATCCCTCCAAAGGGATACAAGGATGTGTATTACGGAATAAATCCCGGAAAGGCAAAAGGGAAGATTACGGTCGAGGCAAAACTGCGCTACAGACAGGCTGATCAGAAGGTTGCGGAAAAGCTGCTTGCCTCTGTCCCTGCGGACATAAACCTTGAGGCCATCTACGGAATTAAAGAAGTCCCTGAATTGCCTGTGCTGGATATGGCGGTGAAGAAGGCGAGCCTGAGTCTGAGCAATTAACCCGAAAAATGCAGCCGGCAAGGACATGGATGACTGAAAAGTATTTTGTCCCGACAGAAGTCGGGATTGAAATTAAAAGACTTTGAAGGCGTCCATGTCCTTGCATACAAAATTCAACTGCATTTTTTGGGTTAACCTAAAA
>CAMTXX010000062.1:0-18154 GCA_947085825.1 uncultured Nitrospira sp.
CCTCTCATCAAATACAAGGACATGGCGATAACCCTTTTGGAGATAGTCCCTAATCTCAATCAGGGCCTCTCCTATTGTAGAATTGTAAGGAATACGCGGATGCTCCTCAATAGGTATCATTACATCCCTGACTTTTTCATCATGTTCCATTATTTTTCCTCCGCAATTTTTGAGTTATCTCTAAGCAAACCGGATTCTTCTTAAGCTTTAAAACAGACTATTTCCATCATAGATAGCGACCGGACTGAATGTTGAATTTCAATATTATAGCACAGGGAATTCTGTATCAATACACTGAATTAACTTATTAAAAAATTAAATGGAACTGATTTTTTCTTCGCCTTCTCTTCATCCCTCAACCTTTTTTAATCTTTCCCTCAGCATCTTATTCTCTCTCTGAAGCCTTAGCCATTTGAACGCCTTTTCAATGGTATAGAGTATCTGCTCTTTCCTGAACGGCTTTGTTATGAAGTCAAAAGCGCCTTTATGCATCGCCTCGGTAGCGGATTCAATCGCGCCGTATGCGGTCAAGATAATCACAGGTATGTCCTCATCCACCTTTTTTACGCCCTCAAGAAGCTCAACCCCGTCAAGCCCGGGCATCTTTAAATCTGTAATAACAAGGTCAAAGCCTCCCTGTTTTGCCAGTTCAAGAGCTTCCATCGGGTTATTCGTGGTCACGATCTCATAAGGCGTCTTTTCCTTAAGTATCATGCTTAAAAGCTTCAGCATGTCAGGCTCATCATCTACTATCAATATTTTTTCAGGCATAATTCCTCCTTTTTTTTAGTGTCAGTGTCAGTTGTCAGTGTCAGAAAAGCAGTGAACAGTGTCAGTGCATAGTATCAGTAATTAGTATTAGAAAAAAAACTGACACTGACACTGTCCACTGGCACTTTCTCAGTAATTAGTATTAAAAAAAAAAAACTGACACTGACACTGTCCACTGGCACTTTCTCATGTGTCAGTTAAAGACTTAACCAAACCGTTAAGCATCATGCTAATCTGTTCAATTTCCACTTTTATGGCAAGGTATTCGCTATCTGGTAAGTATCCCAAGTCTCTTGCAAGCAGCAGGTGATACTTCAATTCACCTGCAGACCCTTTAGCAATACCGGCAAATTGGCGAAATTCCTTTCTGTTTAATCTATGGCTGCCCTCTAATAAGTTTGCACAAATGGAAGATGATGCTCTCCTCATCTGAGATACAAGTCCAAATTTTTCGGTTTGTGGAAAGCCTTCTGTATTTTTGTAGATATTCAAGGTTAGATTATGGCTCCTCTTAAAAACCTCAAGTTCTTCTACAGATGTAATTTTGCCCACTTTTTATCATCCTTTCACTGACACTATTCACTGACACTGTCACTGTTTTGCTGCCGGCAACGTTATTATAAAAGTCGTTCCCGTTATCTCTGACTCCTCTTTTGTCTTTGTCTCAAAGGTGATTGTTCCGCCGCATTTGGTTATAATTCCATAAGAGACAGAAAGACCCAAGCCTGTGCCTTCCCCTACTTTCTTGGTTGTAAAAAGAGGGTCAAATATCTTTGTCCTGTGTTCTTTTTTTATCCCCTCCCCTGTGTCGGCAAATCTGGTCTCAACCCCCTCATTGCCTGACAATTCGGTCGTGACGGTTAAAATACCGCCTCCCTTCATGGCATGGATGGCATTGTTTATTATGTTCAAAAAGACCTGCTGCATTTCACCTGCATCTGCCTTTACCTTAGGCAAATTATCCTGAAGCCGGCGATTTAACGAGATATTATTCAATCTCAAGGTATTTTCAACAACCGCCGATACTGACTCTATATTTGCATTAATATCAATAAATTCTTCTTTATGTTCTGTATAACGCGCAAAACTCAAAAGATTCTCCACAACCCTTTTGGCGTTCAAGGCATGTTTTTCGATGGTCTTTAACATATCGTATTCATTGGAATCAGGTCTTGCTTTTTCAAGGAGCATATCAGAAAAGCCGAGAATAAGAGCAAGAGGGTTGTTTATCTCATGCGCGACGCCGGCAGCCAGCGTCCCCATCGAGGCTAATTTCTCCGTATGATACATCTGCTCTTCTATCGCCCTTTTCTTGTCGGAAGTTATGTCCCTTGCAATGCCGAGAACAGCATAGGGCTTTCCTTTTTCATCCGTAAGAATGCTGAAATTAGTGCTAAGCCAGTATTCATCGCCCCTAATATTAATAGGGCAAGCTATCTTTTTGCTTGTCTTTTCGTCAAAGACCTCATCCACAGCCTTTAACTGCAAGGCAGCGCTATCTTCGTTAAAACAAATCTCCCCTATATTCTGGCCGATTATTTCTTCCCTCTTTTTTCCAAAAAAGGAAAGCCCTGAGCTGTTCATGGACGTGATGACACCCTCGCGGTCTATTGTGAATATAATATCATTTGCATTTTCGATGAGCGACCTGTACTGATTTTCTGACTTTTTTAATTCCCCTGTCCTTTTTTCGACCTCCCTGTTTAAAGAACTCGACCACCTGAGCATCATGGCTATTATCAGCATACCGCCGAAAAGTATTGCGAATATAACAATTCCTTCAAGGAGAAACTGCCTTATCTGAATGTCGTGTATAGCCCCTTCAATCTCGCTGACAGGGGCGACAACGGCAACTGACCATATCCGGCCGTCTCCCTTGGCAAGCAATTGAATCGGCGAGAATGCTATTAATTTCCTCATCTCGTCTTCTTTTCCTCTATGCCACCCTGAAATATACCAGCTCACGCCTTCTTCCCCTGCAAGCATCTTTTCTTTCTGTATCTCGTTTATCCTGGCAAATGATATGGTGGGCTTCCTCTCTTTACGGGCTTCAAAGGCGTCTTTGCCGATAAATTCCTCCTCAGGATGGAACAGAAATGTTCCCTTCTTGTCGATGACCCAGGCATAACCCGTCTTGCCCGAGCGTATCTCCCGTGTGGTCTTTGCTATCATCTGAGTTGCATCTACCACAAAGATTATGACGCCGGAAAACTTATGGGTCGCCACCGGATGCGACTCGTCTACGGAAACCTGCCAGACAGGGACCGCTATCTTCATTACGAGTTTTTGATAGTCACTCCCATAAATAACAGGGAATACTTCGCTTATAGATATATTGCCCCTGTTTTTTCCCTGCGCTGCCCATTTCAGATAATCCATATCTTCAGGATATGTGTGCACACTCTGGTATCCATGAATATCCGCTAAATGCGCACGCGGCTTTGCGGGTTCGATATATCTTATTTCCAACACCCCTTCTTCCTTGATTCTTGAGAAGGTAAACTCCATTCTTTTGCCTATGGCAACCTTCTCAAAATACTGAATCGAAGGTGAAAGGCTGAGCATGGATAGTTCTTTTTTAATAATGGTGAGATTATTTTCTATCTGCCTGGCTGCATGTTGGGCAAGTATAAGCTGCTGTTTGTTAAAATCATCAACCACCACTTCCCTGACTTTACGCGCCGACAGCCAGCCCAGCAACAGGATAACTAAAAGGAGAACAGCTACAACGCCGATTACTATTTTTTTGAAGTGTTTTATGTAAAGGTCAAACCACGATGCCGGAATAAAATTAAATGCTGTTTCAAAAAAATCTTTAGTATCTTTCATTATGACCCCACTACATTATAACGCATAAAAAAACTAAAAAATGAAGGTCTGCAATGGCATGTGTTCCGCATACCGTAACTGCAGACCTTCAACTATATAAAAAGTCCGGCTTAAGCCTTCACTACATACACAGAGCATGGACTGTGCTTTACAACCTTTGAGGCCACACTTCCCATCTTGAACCGCGATGACGGACTGAGCCCTTTGCTGCCGATGATGATGAGGTCAACCTTTTCATGCTCGGCGTAGTCGATGATCGCATCCGGAATCGAAGAAGACTCAACGATATGCCTGCATGTGGCGATGACATCCTTACCGGCCAGGATGCCGCAGGCCTGCTCGACCACATATTCAGCGCGCTTTTCCATGCTCTGCCTGATCTTTTCGCGCTCGGGTGGCGAAATTTCAAGGTCTACAGCATCGAGATAAGACATGACATTGATCAGGCAGATGTTTGCGCCTTTTGTCTTTGCGTAATCAAAGGCCACGTCCAGCGCTGCCATGGAATGTTTTGAACCATCAACAGGAACCAATATTTTCATATATCCTCCTAATGTTAAGTGTCAGTTGTCTGTGTCAGTGTCAGTTTTTTTCTGACACTAATCACTGACACTGTCCACTGTTTTTAAACTTCTTTTTTTACCTTCGCCTTACTCATGGTAAGCCCGATACCATCAAATATATAGAATATTGCAAACCCCCACCACATGGTATAGATAACATAAAATACCAGAAGTCCTGTCATAAGAAACGCCTTTTCAGAAACCTTCTGGGCCTCAACACCATAATAGTTGTAAGCTGTCTCAACCGCCTTTTTCATTACATCAGAGACGATCTTTGCCTCTTCAATCTTCTTATCCTTTGCGAATTCCTTATTGATTTTGACCAGGGTATTATGCCATTGTCTGAACATCTTCTTCTCATCGTCGTATTGGTATCTGGCCTTAATAGTTTCTCCCTGGTTTTTGAACATTGCATCGGAATCCTGCAACGCTGATTCAAGGACCTTCCCAAGGTCTCCTTCTATCTTTAACTCAGCGCCGGTAATCTCTACCTTTGCGCCTGCAGTGGTATATACCCTGGAAGCCAGTTCAGCCCTCTTTTCAGCCTCTCCGGGCTTATCCTCAGGCTTGTCCATCTTGATGCTTACGGTGAAAGCCCTTCCCATGAACTTTTCGTTGTCCTTTGTAACCTTGGGGATAAAATAGGAAGAACCCTTCGACAGCTTGTTAAATAAATCATCTGCAAATACCAGCCCGTTCTTTTCCTCGCCAAAAATCGGAGAAAAGATAAGTGCCAGCACAACTAAAAAGGAAATGGCAAGCGCTATCCCAACACCCAGAGTTTTTTTAGATGTATTAGCCATGTTATCCCTCCTCCCTTAATGTCTTAATATTAGCGAAAAACTTGCTTAAAACCCAGAAACCGAAGAACCCTACAACAACCCAGAATATTATATTGCCGCCGGTCTCTATGGCAGAGCTGATACCTGTCGGAACGTTAATAACCTCAAGTTCAGTAAACTTCTTTGGAAGTGTTGAAACCCTGTTAATAAAACCTGCAATGATCGACATGGCATAAAAACCCCGGATGTGTATACCCTTGACAACCTTTGTCGTAAGCGCCCCGACCTGAATGCCGATCAGGGAACCCAGAAGCATGCCCATCGCAAGCGTATAAAAAACATAGCCGTAAATAGCATACTGTCCTATGGCTGCAAACCCTGCGGTAAAGATGATCTGCAGGATATCGGTGCCGACAGTTGTTGCAGTTGATACGCCGAAGACATAGACAAACATAGGAAAGGTAACAAAGCCGCCGCCGACTCCCATAATTGCAGCCAACATTCCGACAATCATGCCGCCAATGGCGAGAAAAAGCCACGAGATCTTTCTGCCGCCAAAGTCTTCATCAAATGATATCATCGGCGGTATGTTTATTTTCTGCAAGCTTACAGCAAGCGGGGTCATACCGGACGGCCCTCCGTGTGCATCGTGCCCGCCACCGCCACTGTCACCGCTCTTTTTTCTTGTTGACTTGACAAAATCCATCATGGCATAAAACCCAAGAAACCCGAGTAATATTGCGTAAACGCTGCTGATGAAAGCCTCGCTTAATAAGGGGTCCTTATTGTAAAGAGATACATTGATATAGCCGCCGATAAATGTGCCGCCTACAGACCCTGTGAGAAAAGCCATAGCAAGCTTTACTGACACATTACCAAGCTTCTTGTGCACTGTTGTTCCCATAATAGCCTTTGCAAAAATATGGAAAACGTCAGTCCCGACGGCGAGGATACCCTTAACGCCGGCTGCCATAAGGGCCGGCGTGATGATGAAGCCTCCTCCTGCGCCGATACAGCCTGTGATGAGGCCGGCAGCCAGACCCACAGCTATTGAAACCATAAATATCAGGTTAGAATAATGGGCAGGCGCATATGTCTGCTTGCTTCCTATAATATCTGCCGCATCCAAAAAAGACACAACGAGAATCGGCGCAAGCATAGCCAGCAATATCAGCATCTTTTTTTTGTTCTTTACTATAGACATTGAAACTTCATAATCCCACTTGGCATGAGCGATGGAAGCTGCTTTAAAAAACTCATACAATTTTCTTGGATAACTCATGTTAATGCTCAACCTCCTTTATTGTTAACGTAATCTTTCAAATTCCGTCTGAAGTTTATAACGGTCACTTCTTCCCTGAATCTTTGTATAAGCAACAGGGGTGTTGTCGGAACTGACAAAGAGCCTGTGGACAACAAGTACAGGCGCTCCTTCGTCCAGATCGAGCTTCTTCGCATCATCACTGGAAGCCCGGGCAATCTCGATGGTCTGTATTACCTTGAAAATCTTCTTGCTCCCTCTCTCCTGAAGCACTGAATAGAGAGAATTCTGTTCGACTTCAAGGTTCTTGATGTCAGGGAGCATTTGCAAAGGGATAAATGACTCCTCAATATAGGCTGTTTTGCCCTGAACCATCCTCTTGCTTAAAATATAATAGATACTTTCCCCGGTCTTCAGGTATTCCTGCGCCAAAGGAGGGGATTCCATTTCCCCAAGTGTCAATATCTTCCGCTCTGCCATCACCTCCTTGCCGAAAATTTCTTCAGTGAATCTCGTCTTCATGGCTACCCTGACTACCGGAGTAACGCTCACGATAAAAGTGCCTTTCCCCTGTAGTTTCATCAAATATCCATCGGAGACAAGGTTATTTACCGCCTGCCGTACCGTAATTTTGCTCACCTCATATTTTTTACATAATTCTTCTTCTGAAGGAATTCTCTGATTCACCTGCCACTTCCCGGATTTGATTTCTTCAAGAAAAATTCTGCTAAGCTGAAAATAAAGTTTTTCCTGGCTAAACCTGTCGATTGTTTTACTGTGCAATGCAGATGATTCAGAATGTAACATGTTGATATGATATTATAATGATATGATGATGTCAAGAAAAAAATGATTTTTTCTATGACGTGGCAAACTCGGGGGTAACACATGCGAGGCATTTCCACAAAACCAAAATACTTTATTGATGAAGAAGGCCACAAAAAAGCGGCTGAAAAGATCACCCTGAAGCACCCGCAAACGCTTAATACTGCAATCCTCTCCCTTACTTTGAGGCCGGTACTGTTACTCTACAGGCACATCTGTCTTGATGTGCAGTTCCCTGAGCTGTTTTGTATCCACTGTTGATGGAGCGCCGGACATCAAACAAAATGCCTTCTGGGTCTTCGGAAAGGCTATCACATCCCTGATGGATGCTGCGCCGGCCATCAGCATCACAAGCCTGTCAAGCCCGAGCGCTATACCGCCATGGGGAGGCGCACCAAATTGAAGCGCCTCGAGCAGAAAGCCGAATTTCACACCGGCCTCTTCATCCGGCATATTCAGAAGCTCAAACATCCTTCTCTGTGCCTTCTGTTTATGTATCCTGAGGCTGCCGCCTCCGATCTCATATCCATTTAGAACAATATCGTAAGCATTCGCCTTTAAAGAGGAAAGCATGTCTTTATCGTTGATGTCTCCTGTGAGCATTTTTTCCATATCGTCATCGAGCGGAGAGGTAAAAGGATGGTGCATCGCCTGAAAACGCCCTTCATCTTCATCCCATTCCAGCAGGGGAAAGTCTGTTATCCATACAAACTTATATCCGGGCTGAATGAGTTTGAGTTTCCTGCCGAGCTCAAGCCGCATACGGCTCAGAACGTCGTATACAACCTTGGACTTATCAGCGACAAAGAGCATCATATCGCCCTCTTCAGCCTGCAGCCTTTCTGCCATCGCCTTCAGGACGTCTTCCGGGAAGAACTTTGCAATTGGAGACTCAAACCCGTTCTTCACCTTTATCCACGCAAGACCCTTTGCGCCAAAGGTCTGGGCCTCTGTCGTAAGCGTATCAATCTCTTTCCGTGAAATGCCTGCCATGCCCTTACCATTCAGCGCCTTCACCATTCCGCCTGCCTGAAGCGCGTCCAAGAAAACCTTAAATGTGCCTTTTCCTGCAAGGTCAGCCATATCTTTAAGCTCAAGGCCGAAACGCATATCAGGTTTATCGTTGCCGAATCTTTCCATCGACTCATGGAAACTCAGCCGCTCAAAAGGGGTCTCAATATCAGTGTTCAGCGCCTCCATGAAAAGCCTCTTCATCATCCCTTCAATGAGAGAGATGACCTCATCCCTGTCAACAAAAGACATCTCAAGGTCAACCTGGGTAAACTCAGGCTGCCGGTCTGCCCTGAGGTCTTCATCACGGAAACACTTTACTATTTGAAAATATTTTTCCATGCCTGCAACCATCAGTATCTGCTTAAACAGTTGCGGTGACTGCGGAAGGGCATAGAAATGCCCGGGATTGAGCCTGCTGGGCACAAGATAATCCCGCGCTCCTTCAGGCGTTGATTTTGTAAGCATCGGGGTTTCTATCTCCAGGAACCCCTTTTCGTCGAGAAAATCCCTGATCATTTTTGCAGTGCGATGGCGCAAGACCATATTCTGCTGCATCTCAGGACGTCTGAGGTCGAGATACCGGTGTTTAAGCCTGAGCGCCTCTCCGGCCTCGGCAGCTTCTTCCATATTATATGGCATCGGCGACGCCTCGTTTAACACTTCCAGGCTTTGCACATATATTTCTGTCATGCCGGTAGGCAAGGCAGGATTTTCAGTGCCTGCCGGCCTCTTCCGTATTTCACCGGAGACCGCAATAACATATTCGGCCCTGAGGCTATGCGCCTTCTCATGGACGTCACCGGAAACCTCAGGACTAAAGACCACCTGACAGAGCCCGCTTCTGTCTCTAAGGTCTATAAATATCAGCCCTCCGTGGTCCCTCCGTCTGAATACCCAGCCGGCTATTTTTTTCACCGAGCCGATATCCGTGTCTTTTATCTCACCACAACCTTTATCCCGAATCATAAAGCCTCACCCATGTTTAATTCCCTCTTCAGTATTCTCATTTCTTCAGAAGAGATCTGACGGCATTCACCAGGCTTCAAAGGTCCCATCTCAAGCCCGTTAATCCGCATTCTCATCAATCTTATGACCGAATGCCCGACTCTCTCAACCATCCTCCGTATCTGACGCTTTTTCCCTTCATATATCACCATTTCAATCCATGAGTTACTCTCTATTTTCCGCAAACGTTTGACCTTTGCAGGCGCTGTTACTGTCCTGTCGAGCCTGACGCCCTTTCTGAGTTTCTCAATGCTCTCATCCTCAATCAGACCTTTGATCTTCACCAGATAGGTCTTAGGTATCTTTTTTGAAGGATGTAGCACCGCATGGGCAAATTCACCGTCATTGGTGATCAGCAGCATACCCTCTGAATCAAAATCCAGCCTGCCGACAGGATACACCCGCTGTCTTATTCCTTTTAAAAAATCGTGTACAGTGGGCCTTCCCTCAGGATCACTCATTGAGGTCACCACGCCCCTGGGTTTATTTAAAATAAAATATACCTTTTTTTCAGGTCTGAAAAGAAGCTTGCCATCCACTTTTATATGATCTTTCAGCATGTCTGCCTTCATCCCGATGGTGGCAACCTTGCCGTTTACTGTCACACGGCCTTCAAGAATGAATTCTTCCGCTTTTCTGCGCGAAGCCAAACCCATTTCCGCAATTATTTTCTGAAGACGCTGTTCCATAAGGTTTCCATAATAACATAACCCCGCTTAATACACATAATTTCCTGAGCAAAAACAATACTGCTTCATTTCAAAAAAATACGCATGCCCTGCTCAATAGGATAAAATTTTTGCTATAATGCATCCATGACTATAAAAAGTAAAAATCACGCCAAAACTGTTATCAAACAAAATTCAGCGCAAAAAGCTTCCACGGAACAGTCTGAAAATATTGTTTTTACCAGTGATAATGCTGATAACATGAAAAAAATCATCGGCTGTTACAAAAACATCCTTGTTTGCGGAGTTAAGGGAGTTGGCAAGATAACAAATACAGTTCAGGCAGTTCGAGACAGGCCAAACGTTTATTACTCCGGCAACCCGGTTGATTTTGAGGGAAAATTAAGACCTGGAAGTTATGAAAAATACCTGAAATACATCGTCTCCCTGAAAAATGATATTACTCTGGTCAATGATATCAACACCTTATTGACGTTAAAGGACAAAATCGTTCTTATTATCGATGAGATATATGGCAGAAATAAAGAGCAGTTAGACTCCATAGGCAGGCTTTATGATATGGAAAACATTCAGATAATCCAGATTGTCGGGTGTATGAAATCCATGGGCGACTTGATCGACAGGATAGATGTGATCGTTGAACTGCACAATGACGGGGCTTTTATCGTAGATAATAAATTAGGGAAGGCCATATGCAGAATATTCATGAAAAAATAAAAGCTTTCATATAATCCCTGTCCCAAGTCCAAGTGCGATAACAGCAAGCATAAACGAAACAATAATCTGTATGGTGCGCATCGTGACCTTTTTGACCAGACGGGTTCCTGCAAAAACTCCCAGAAAGGCCGAGGCTGTGGCTGTAAGCAGAAGAAGAAAGTTGTCACCTATCCCTGAAAGGGAAAAATGGGCTGTATAGACAGATATCCGGGTGACATCAACAAGACACGCTACCATAACTCCTGTGGCTATAAACGACTCTTTTGTAAGACCGCACCTGATCAGAAAGGCGCTCCGCAGGGCGCCCTGATGACCCGAAAGCCCGCCAAAAAAACCGCTCATAAGCCCGCCGAACGGCAGATATTTCTTTTCAAAAGAAAGCTTATCAAAAGCAGGAACAAGTTCAATAACCGCAAACAAGAGCATGAGCAGCGCAATAATGAGTTTCACCGGGGTCACATGGAAATCACGCTCAAAGATATGATAGCTTGTAAGCGGACTAAGCCCTGAAAGCCACAGGAGCGTCCAGGCGCCCGCCATGGCCGCAAGGACAGCAGGGATTCCAAAACGCATTACCGTAGCCCTGTCTGCATATCTCCCGAACAAAGCAAGCTTGAAAAGATTATTGAGGAGATGGACAATTGCCGTCATTGCAACAGATACATTCAAAGGGAAAAAGAGCGCAAAGACAGGCAGCAGGAGCGTTCCCAGCCCAAAGCCTGAAAAGAGCGTCAGCAAAGAAGCAAAAAGAGCTGCTGCGGAAATAACGAGATATTCCATGGATTATTACATTGCCTCCATCAATTAACCTATAGCTGCCTGCTCTATATAGAGCAAAGTGAAGTTTATCTCATAGTGGGCTTTTCGTCAAGCGCCTCATTTTGCGGTCACAACCATGACAAAACCTGCAAACATCAACAAAGCTCCGAGCGCCCTGCCCTTGATATTCTCTTCCCTGAAAAGCAGATACCCATAAACCACTCCGATAAGCAGGCTCGTCCTTTTGACAGCTATCATATAGGCCACCTCAGTTAGCTTCATGGCAGACATATGGGTTATGACCATCAAAGAATAAAAAAAACCCGGCATAATCATATATTTATATTTCTTCCGCGCAATAAAGGCCCTCAGATCATTCTTTCCCATCAGAAACCCTATGGGCACAAAAAAGATATTCAATGCGATGAAATAGGTTGTTCCAAAAAACAGGGGTGATGAATGCTCTATCGCCAGTTTTCCCATCGAAGAGGTGATGCTGTAAAGAAAAGCTACGCCTATCATCATGATAGAGCCTCTCTCCCTGGTTATCGCCCTGAAGGGTTCAAGAACACCTTTTTTTATTTCGTCTATGTTTAAAAGGTAACTGCCTGCGGCGATAAGAAAGATGCCTGTGCCTCCCCATAGCGACACCGTCTCGCCGAGTGTAAAATATGAAATGAAGATGAGAAATACAGGCGTCAGGGCAAGAAACGGCAGTGTCAGGCTCAGGGGAGACAGCTTAAGCGCCTTTATATACAGGATGATCGTTATGACTTCTACTGGAAGGGCTATCAAAAAGGCCTTATAAAAATCATTGCCCAGCACAGGTATAGGTATGAAAAAAAGTATGACAAGAAGCAGAGGCAGGGAGAATATGAGCCTGAACCAGGCAACAAGATATTCATTATTGTTATCAACAGCCTTCTTCGTAAGGGCATCGCTCGTGGCAAGCGTGAAGGCAGACAATAAAGATAAAACCACCCAGTGATAAGACATCTGGTATTCTACAAAATCGGCCTAAGGTTTGCGACAAAATATTTATATTAAAAGATTATTTTCATAAACCTCAGGCGCCAGTTCGGCCACCACAACACCGGCCTCCGGGCCTATCCTGCTTAGCGCTGCTGCCACTGTGTAGCCCATGCCCAGACCGCCGATAAGAATCCTTGGGTTGGGACGGTCAGCAATCTTTGCGCAGGCCAGTTCGGCCAGAGCCTCCTCTGATCCATGAACGCGACTATTCATGAGTTCACAGCCCTCTATCCTGATCGAGAATTCCGCACCACGTTTGTAGAGGCGAAGCTCTCCGCTGTTTCCCTTCACCTGCGCGCTGTCGAGTAATTCCCAGGGGATCATGACTGCCTCATACGTTGTTTCCTATAATATTCATAGCTGCCTTTATGCCGTCTGCGCCGCTTGATATTATACCTCCGGAGCAACCGCTGCCTTCTCCGACTATATAAAGATTTTCAAAGCCGGCGCAGCGATTATCCTTTTCCCTCAGGGCCTGAATGGGTGATGAAGTCTTGCTCTCAAGCCCCATAATACTGCCTGCTTCAAAGCCCCTTATTTTTCTGCTGAAATCCTTCAGACCTTCCCTGATAGAGCTGCTTATTTCAGCAGGCAGCAAATCCCATAATTCAGCCGGTTTCAGTCCCAGGGCATAACTTGATTCAACAATTTTTGACGGCTCTTTCCTGTCAATAAAATCCTGTATACTGCAAAACGGGGCCTTAAAGCCATCTGAATATTGGTGAAAACTCTCCTCAAGGGTTTCAAGCCAATCAAGGGCTTCCTCCGGCATTGCCTCCCTGCCGATGAGTTTGTCAGGATGGACTCCGGCTACACAACCCGCGTTTGCAAACTTCCCATCCCTCTTATACAGGCTCATTCCGTTTACTATGTTTGTGTTTTGATATGCAGCCGCAGGAACAACAGTTCCGCCCGGGCACATGCAAAAGGTATACACAGGGAGATTGCCGTCTCCCCTGGATGTGAGACGGTATTCAGCAGCCTTTACTCCGGGCAGACTTTCCCGTCCCCATTGCGCCTTGTTTATAATCTCCTGAGGGTGCTCCACCCTGCTGCCCAGTGCAAAATTCTTAGTACGGAACTGAACACCCCTCCTGAGCAACATCCGGTAGGTCTCAAAGGCTGAATGACCAGGGGCGATAATAAAATAATCCGCTTCAATTCCCCCTGAGGCAGTTATTGCTTCAATGACTTTGTTGTCTTCAATTTTCAAGTCTTCCAGCAGGGTCTCAAATAGAACGCTGCCGCCGATATTAAGGAACTCTTCCCTGAGATTTCTGACAATCTTCTTGAGATTATCACTCCCAAGATGAGGATGCGCCATATATCCTATTTCCTCCGGCGCGCCTGCCTTAATATAGCCGGATAATATAAACTGCCTTTCCTTTGATATATGCTTGGTCCTTGAAGTGAGCTTCCCATCGGAAAATGTCCCTGCTCCTCCCTCACCAAAGGCATAATTGCTGACTGGATCAAAAACTCCGGTCTTCTCAAAATCTTTAATCCCCCCGGTTCTCTTATGAACATCCGTGCCTCGTTCGATTATCGTTGTATGGAATCCTGCCTTCTGAAGCACAAACGCTGAAAAAAATCCCGCAGGTCCGCTTCCGACAACAACCGCCTTCTTCCCTGTGTTTCTATACGGAATAATCAGAGACGGGGAAATTTCCGGAGCATCCCCTGTAATTTCTTTGGACAAAACTAAAACCCGGATAAGCCAGTGGATGTGGTCTTTTTTCCTTGCGTCGAGACTCTTATTTTCTATCTGAAAGGAGAATTCCGTTATCTCCAATTCTTTTCCGATGGCTTCTCTCAGTTCATCTTCCTGAAAATCAGTCAGCAGCTTTAATGAAATTTCTCTGTATCCCATGGTATTAGTTTAACTTTAAATAGCGCAATAACGGAAACAGAAGGAGAGGTATTATTGACATCCATGTAAAAAGTCCTGTCTCACACCAACAGTAGGTGCTTTAAGCACAAAGTCACGAAGACACAAAGATAAAATATCTTTATTTTCAATGCGTTTTTCTCTGTGCCCTCGCTTAAAGCGCCTGATTTTGGCAGTCCGTGGCTAAATCAGTATATCATTTGTTCCCTTCTCACGGGAACTTTCTACCCACTCAATACGGGAAAGAGCCAAATTAATATTTTATCCCAAGCGTTGATGATACATCCTTAAGTCTCTTATCAAGTGTCCATAGCGGAATATAAGTCAATATTGCAGACGCAAGCAAATGCATGTCAATATATCCTAACCTTTTTCCCATAAATTGATAATTATCTATAAATCGTATGACTTCTTCATGATCCGCCTGGGTTGCCATAGGGAGTGCCTGTAAAAGAGGGAGTATTTCAGACCTGTTCTTGAGAACGCCGCAAGCGAGCTCCCCGAGGATGAACGGATGGCAAACAACGCGGCTATCGTTCAGCAGTGTTTCAAGTCCTATGTTTCCGCTTCTCAGATGTGCAACCCATACCGAAGTGTCCACAAGAACCATTTTAATTGCCTTCCGGCCTTCTCCGGGGAATTGCTTCTAATTTCTTTTCTGTTCCCCCAAGTTTTGCAAGTCTCTTGCTGCTTTCTCTCGCTATAAGCGCTTCGAGCCCCAGCTTGACAAGAAAAGTTTTTTCCTTAATGCCGGTCAACTTTGCCGCGTTGTCAAGCAATTTGTCTTCTATGTTGAGAGTGGTTCTCATAAATTCCTCCTTCTGTCAATGATTTGTATGTATTAGTATGTATTAATTGTATGCATCTGTCAAGCCACGTTTAAGTGATTTCCGGTAGATAATGCGCAGGTAAGCGGCTTGACCGCTTGACCTGCTGATTGGAATTAGTCATCCTTGTCCAATCTCAAATGGATAAATCCCAGGTCTTTATTCTTTATGACGTTGTAGCGTGGAGCCGCAAACCAAGTGCCCGGACAACCTTGAGTACAGTGGCGAATTCCGGGTTGCCGTCCGGGGAAAGAGCTTTATAAAGACTTACGCGGCCGATCCCGGCCTTGCGTGCGACCTGTGTCATCCCTTTAGCTCGGGCAATATTCCCAATGGCAGTTGCGATAACAGCCGGATGTCCATCCTCCATGGCTGCTTCAAGATAAGCCGCCATGTCTTCGCCTGTCTTAAGGTAATCCACTACATCCCATTTCGTTATTTTTAGCTTTTCTTTTTTCATAGTGCCTCCTACAGCATCCGCTCCAATTCAATCGCTTTTTCGATGTCCCGGGACTGAGTACGTTTATCACCGCCAGCCAGCAGAATTATTACTTTCGTACCCCGCTGGACGAAATAAACACGATAACCGGGGCCGTAATTGATCCTCATTTCCGAGACTCCTTCTCCCACCGACCTTGCATCGCCAGGAAGACCAAGCTGCAATCGGTCTATACGGGATTTAATTCTGGCAACTGCATTTCGATCTCGGAGCCCCGTAAACCATCGCTCGAATGTCTCGGTCTTACGAATTTCGATCATGAATTAATTGTACTCTATAGACTACAAAATGACAAGCGGAATATTTCAGTACCAGGAACGCGTAGTATGGAGGCAAACCGCGTGCAGGGCCTTGTTATGCATCACCGAGGCCACTGAGTATCTTTCTCAGACTGGTTTCCAAGCAGATCAAGAATGAATTTGGACTTGATGATTTTCCCAAAAGGGATTTTCGTTCACCTTTTTTCTTTTCAGATAGTACAATGCAATCACAACGCCCAAACCGCCTGTCATTGCTCCGTAAAAACTACCAACCGCAAGGGCGATTTTCAAGTTTGAGGCTATTTATAAACATCCCCTCTTGGCCCAATTGCTTCAATGAGAATGATTTTGTCTTCTACTTTAACCCTGTAAACGATTCTTAAATCACCTACTGCATATCTGTATTTGCCTTCATGAATTCCTCTAAGTCTTTTGATATGTAGCCCTTCAAATGGATTTTTACTTATTGCTTCAATGGCTTTATTTATCCTTCCCGCTGTTTTATTGTCAAGACTTTCATAGTATTTGGCTGCCTTTTTGTGTGGGAAGACTTTATACATTACGTTTAATTTTTTCCCATGGGATAAACTCATCAAGTTTTCCCTTTTTAATAGCCTTCTCCGCTTCCTCTATTTGAGCCATAAGTTCACGACTGGACAGTATTTCGAGCGTTGCTTCCATTTCTTCTTTTTCTTTTAGGTAATCCATAAAATCAATAGCAACTTTTATTTTTTCATCTGATAGTTCCTCTATTGCTTTTTTAGCTTCTCTCCTTAATGTAGTAGTGTGCATTTTTACCTCCTTTTGCATTAATTAATAATAGCTTACCATCCAAAGCCTAAGAAATACTCCAATCACAAATACAAAAAAGAGCCCGATGATATTGTATTTAGTAATAAATTTCCGGATTTTCTTTTCATATTTATTGTTTGGCAGTATATATCCACTGCCCAGCACACACACCCCATGGATAAAATATGTTATTACCTTCCCGATCAATCTTGAAAGACATATCTGTCAACATTTTGAAATATCCCATCATTTAAGTATTCTTGCGTACTCGTCCAGAAGATAGTGAACTTTTTCGTAGTCGGTTCCATGGTCTGGTATTTCTATTGGAGGATGACCAGCTAACTTCACTAACACTTCATTGGTTAATGTGTATGCCTTTTTGACGTTTATTCCTTGTTTTCTCATGGTTTGGTTATGTTGCTGGTTCTATGTCCTCCGCTTGGAAAATGTAAGATTGGAGAATTCGTTCATCAGGGTCTTTTATAAAAACCATCATACCACGCTTTACAGTTACTTGCTTAAAAAGCTTTAACGTGTCGAGTCGTGTTCTGCCGGAAAGGGTATTTATGTATTCCTTTGATGGAAATGCCGACACATTACATTCCGCCAAGTTGCATTCGATGATGGGATCTTTTGTTTTGTGATCATGCCATGCCTGCCATATTGCCGGCCAATACTCGGTTAGCGCTTCTTGATAGTCTTTCATTTTATATGTCCTTTCCACCTCAGGTACAAATCTTCAACCTTCTTTCTGGCCCAGGGGGTTTTTCTCAGAAATTTCAAGCTGGACTTGATACTTGGGTCATAATTAAAACATCTGATATTGATGATACTTCCCATTTCATCCCAGCCATAATGCTCCAGCAGTTGGGTAAGCATTATTTCCAAAGTGATGCCATGAAGAGGATTGCTTGAATGTTGGTCAGTCATATTTTAGTCTGATTAATTGCTTATTATCGCTCATTAAACTTCCTGCTTTTTCCCTCTGTTGCGGATGATCAGGCCGTTTAGAAAACGTCTTAAAATCTGATCTCCGCATTCCTTGTAATTTCTTTGGTCCTCGCTTCTGAAAAGGGCAGACAGTTCAGATTTTGTAATATCGAAATCCGCAAGCTTTAAGATTTCAATAATATCGGTATCTTTAAGATTCAATGCGATTCTGAGTTTCTTTAATATATCATTATTAGTCATTGCTTGCTCCTCTTGTAATATATCTGTTTAATGCAAAAAAAAACAGCGGCGGGCTTCCCGTCCGTTACATAGTGTCTGTGTATAAAGTCTGTTTTTTAGTCTGTCATTCCCGTCCCGAAAGCGTTCGGGATTAATCGGGAATCCGTTGTTTTCAATATGTTCTGTCCCGAAAGCTTTCGGGACGGGTCAAGCCCGAGGATGACAAACCTTTAATCCTAAAAACGGCAGTTAGCCACGGATGACCAAAAGTAGGCGCTTTAAGCGACACGGATAACCAACAGTAGGCGCTTCTAAGCGACACTGATAAAATATAATACTCCCCAAAAACTGGACAGGGGTATTTAGTGGATGTTAGCCTGTCAAAACTCCAAGGAGGAAAGACAGGATGGGAAAAACGACAAAAGCGCATGATAGCGCATTGAAGGCCAAAGTAGCACTTGAAGCCATAAA
>CAMTXX010000063.1:0-5498 GCA_947085825.1 uncultured Nitrospira sp.
GCGCCGCTTCGAATTTCAGTTTCAGATCATTCAGTATCTTCTTCATTCTCTCCTCGGTTACTCCATTTTGATTTTTTGCCAATCTCGTTGTAACCTATTGTAGTATATGACGGTTTAGTTTATAAACAGACACTAAATAGCCTCTATGTCCATTGCAGCGTCAGAATGAATGATGGATATAAACCGTTTTTCAAGCACAACAACACCCTCAATAAACTTTTGTTCGTTTTCATCCAGATGGCCCGGCGGCTGAAGCATTTCGCTGAGGGGCAATCTCACAACCCCTATGACCTTGTCTATGACAGCGCCTATCAGCCCCTTCGGACCTTCGATAATCAGTATCTTCTTAGCCCCTGTTTTTTCAGTCTCCGTTTCAGTACCATCACCGGGACCCTTTGCACTCAAAGACTTTCCCCCAAGATTCAGTCTTGTCTTCAAATCTATAACCGGGATAATTTTCCCGCGCAGGGAGGTAATGCCGAGCATATAATCAGGCATGCCGGGGATTCCGGTGATATTTTGGAGACGTAATATCTCTTCCACCTCGGCAACCCTGAAAGCATACTCTTCAAGGGAAAGACTGAAGGTGAGCAATTCAACCGGTTCCTCAGTATTTTCCTCAGGGACCTCTTCATCGGCCGGCGCGCCTGCCTGCTCTTCGGCCCTGACGGCAATTTCTAAAGCAGGGGTTTCTCCGGGGGAAGCGCTGCGTTCCTCAAGCGCCGGCAGCGCCGCCTCAGCTTCTTTGTTTTCGTTTTCCACAAGACCGGAGACAGGCGCTTTTTCCTCAGGCCCTTTCTCTGCGCCTTTTGCATGCGCCTTCTTTCTGATTTTAGCGATATCCATTTAATCCCAATTCCCTTGCAGCATCTTCTATGAGCGCTTCATCAATTATATGTTCCTCTTTTGCGAATCCGTCAAGAAGGGCCGAGGTGGCAAGGCTGTTTATCAGCCTCGGCACTCCCTCTGAATATTTATACAATGCCTTCAGCGCTACCTCAGTAAACAATGCGTCTTCCCTGCCCGCCATTTTCAGTCTGTATTCCATATAGGTTTTTATCTCATCTTCAGTAATGGGGCGGAGATGATAAAAGAGTCCTATGCGCTGTTTCAAAGGCAAATAAGCCTTATGGTTCAGCCTCTTTCTCAGGTCAGGCTGACCTACGAGGATAAGACTGATCAGGTTGGTATAATCCAACTGGAAGTTGGTGAGCAGCCGTATCTCTTCGAAGGTCTCTTTGCCCGGTATGAGCTGGGCTTCATCAATAATAATTACAACAGAGGTGCCGGCTTCATAGTCCTGGTAGACCTTCTCGTAAATGGCCTCGAGCAAATCCGCCTTGGAACTCGCCGGGATATTGATCTCCATCCTCCTGGCAAGCGTCCTTAGAAACTGTGCCGGAGTGAGTATGGGATTAAGGATGTTTATGATCCTGTACTGAGAACCGAGTATGTCCATCAACGCCCGGGTCAGTGTTGTCTTGCCGCAGCCTATCTCACCTGTGAGCATTATCGTCTCTTTCTCTTCAACCGCGTACTGCAGCCGGGCAAGGGCCTCTTCGTGGTTCCTGCTGAGGAAAAGGAATTTCGGATCCGGCGTCTTGCTGAACGGCCGGGCAGTCAAGCTGTAAAATTCTTCATACATAAGCCGCTCCTTTTTGCTTCAGGCCGGACTCCTTAATAAGAGATTCCGTATCAAGCACCAGAATGACCTCGTGCTTGCCTATCTCCGCAGCCCCTGCAAAACCCCTCGTCTTCTTCAGATAATCCCCGATTCCCTTGATCACGATTTCATGCTGTCCGAAGAGTTCATCGACCATCAGGCCGACCCTTCTTTCTCCAAAGCCGACCACAACCCCAAATGACCTGTCCGTATTGTCCCCTTCAATCCTGAAAAATTTGTTTACCCTTACCATGGGAAGCATCTCGCCCCGGAGATAATAAACTTCCTTCCCCTCTATTGTCTGAAGGTCCTTATGTTTGAGGATGAGCGTTTCAGACATGGAAGTGAGAGGAACTGCAAATCTTTCCTGTCCGACCCTGACGATAAGGGCCTTAATGATCGCAAGGGTAATCGGGAGTGTCAGCAAAAATGCGGTCCCGGCATTCCTGACCGTCTCTACTTCAATAAAGCCCCCTAAGGTTGAAAGTGTGCTTTTGACAACATCCATGCCCACTCCCCTGCCGGAGAGCTCGCTTACCATATCTTTTGTGCTGAAACCCGGAGTAAAAATAAAATCAATCATTTCTTTTTCCGTCAGTTCCGCATCCCCGGCAATGAGGCCTTTTTCCACCGCCTTTTTCCTCACCCTGCCTGTATCTATGCCCGAGCCGTCATCTCTGATCTCTATGACAACATGGTTGCCTTTCTGATAGGCCTTCAATATTATCGTGCCGAATTCATTTTTCCCCTTCTTCTTCCTCTCTTCAGGAGTTTCTATCCCATGATCGATCGCGTTTCGTATCAGATGCATAAGAGAATCAATGATCTCTTCAGCAAGGTATTTATCAAGTTCAGTGTCCTCGCCAAAGACCTTAAGTTCTATCTGCTTGCCTGCCTCCCGGGAATAGCGTCTGACGATCTGCGCAAGTCTGGAGAATATCTGTCCTATCGGGACCATCCGTATCTCAAGCACCTGGTGCTGAAGTTCTTCAAGCCGGCGTTCAAACGTCTGGGAAACTTTATGGATATCGTTGACCAAAGAGGATTGTCCGTAAGTCTCACGGAGTTCTGCGCCGATCCTTTTGACCGCCCCTTTTGCGAGCGTCAGTTCACCTATGGTATTTAAAATCAGGTCGAGCTTGTCTATATCAACTCTTACGGTTGTCGAGGCGCTCTTCAAATGGGTCTCGAGAGGTTTTGCGGCTGAAGGCAACGGTGCGGCCTGCGTTTGCACACCCTTGGACTTTACAAGCACGTCTATATCAAACTTCACATCCTTCTTTATCTCTTCAGTCGGCAGGTTTGTTCCGAACATAAGGTTGAAACCTATAGAACCCTCAGGCACATCCGAAGAAGTCGGGAGTGTTGAAATAAGCTCCCCCTTTGACTTTATTATCTTTGTGAGTTCCGCCAGAGAGGTGTCAAAAACCTCAAGGGTAAAAACAGCCTTCGCCAGGTAGATTCCCTTCCCGTCCTTAATATTTGACTTTAATCTGTGTTCCTCATATTCAGAGAGGACCTTCAGGATGGCTTGATCTATCGCCGCATCTTCCGCGGGGCCCCCGGTTTGGTCCTTCTGTAAATTTCCGAAGGCTTCGATATTTTGCAGGCAGGCGGACACATCGCCTTCTTCCTCGTCTCTGCTGACCTTCGTGACAAGATTGCTCAGGATATCAAGGTTGCTGAGAAGGAAATCTGCCAATTTATCGTTGACCGGTATTTTCCCGAGCCTCACTTCATCCATCAGGGTCTCAAGGGCATGGCTGACGCTCATTATCCCCTGGAGACCGAAAAGACCGGAAACGCCTTTAATGGTATGCATTGTTCTGAAAAGGGCGTTTATCGTATCGGGGTTCAGGCCGGAGGAAAGCGTATCCTGAATTTCGAGAATCAACCTCTGCGATTCTTCGAGAAGGTCTTCCGCTTCTGCGATGAATTCCTTTTTAGAGGCGTTCATGGGCTGAGGATCTTCTTGATGGCTGACTGTAATTCAACAGATTGAAACGGCTTTGTAACATACGCTGTTGCTCCAAGGGCCATCCCTCTTTTTTTGTCTTCCTCGCTCCTTTCGGTGCTGACAATAATTATGGGAATATGGCTGTATCTGGCGTTGCCCCGCACAAAGTTTATGAACTCAAGACCGTTTATATCAGGCATGTTTATATCGGTAATGATCAGATCGTATTCCTGCTGCGGCAGCATTTTGAGGGCCTCAAAGCCTGTTGAAGCCTCAACAGTCCCGAAATCCTCAAGCTCATCTATGACCGCCCTGATAAGGGCCCTTGTCGTGGGGGAATCCTCAACGATGAGAATTGTTTTCATAAAACCTCTTTATCGGCATGTACAATTTTAACAAATACCACAAAATAAATCTCGGCATACTTTAAAGCGCGCCCTTTTCTTTTTCCATTTCCTGAAGTTTTCTCTGAAGCAAAGACTTCTCAAGCGCAAGCCCTGCATGGTTAATAAATATCTCAAGCCCCTCTGTCTCAGACACGGCAGCGCCGCCGGAAACATTATCCGCATACAAAAGCGCGACAACCTTACCGTCCGCAACTACAGGGAAAAACGCGCCTTCCGAAGGCCAGCCCCCGCCCAGTTCATCCATCAGATACTCCATGGCGTCATCCTTTTCCATAATCCCCTTATAGGGCATCTGCTCCGTGACAATCCTTTTCAGAAAACCGCTTTTTTCCAGATTAAGCGCTATGGCCCTGATCTTCTCATCGGCGCGTTCAATCTCAAGCCCGAACTGCCCGAGTCCGACAATCTCGTCCCGGCCGGCCATAAAAAGGACCCCGCGCTGAAAAATATCACTTGCAAATCTGAGTATAAGCAGGGTTATCTCTGAAGCTGAGTTGGGGAACCTGAGTTCCTGTGTAAGCGCCTTCAGCGAGGAAATGTCCTTTCTCTCCGCCTGCGGACCTCCCCAATCCTCGTCCCAGCCTTCTTCTTTTTCTTCTACTCCAGACCCTTCCAAGGAAAATTGTTCTGTCGGAACAAAAGACGACTGCGTTGATTCATCCTGTACGCGGGCGCCCTCCATAAGGAGATATTCAGGGCTGAGACCCTTTCCAAGCTCCCAGCCAAGGTCGGATAAAACCGTCTTGCCTTCGAGGTCCAGATTATCCGGTTCAAACTGAAAATCTCCATCTTCCCAAAGAAGAAGGCGGTAGATAACGTTTTCTATTCTTTTTTTCGTTGCCTGTTCAAGTATGTTTTTGTTAATCGCTCCCAGGTCAAAGAGGATTTCAGCGAGGGATTTTGAGGGAAGCGTTTTTTTGACCTCTCCGGCCAGATGAAAAACCGTATCCTTTATCAACCCCGCATTCAACATACTCTCTGCAAGGGTTTTCTCAAGATCATCGGTTTCCGCCCTTACAATCATGCCGTTTTTAAACACGATAAGCGCCGTGCCCTTGCTACCCCTGAGCGTCATAGTGCCTGTTTTCCTGCCGACACTCAATATCTGGAAGATATCAGGCAGTGATAGATCTTCTATTTTGCCGGCAAGACTCATATAGCCTCAGTCCCTTTGGGAATCATCACAGCTCCGCTCTGACTCTGATACGCTTTTTGTCTTCGTCAAATAGGATGTCTGCCGACCGTAAAAGCATATTGGAGTATATCAGTAAAAATTTAAGAGTGTCAATGAGTTAGCAGATCAATTGCCGCATCGTCAAAGTTCGTAAGAATAATTTCAGACCTCCTGACCCCGGCATAATGTAACTGAAAGCACTCTAAGGGATAACTCATTAAGTTTGCTGTAAAAAGTGGGTTGAAAAGAGCAAAAGCAAGCTTCTGCTTTGCCTTGTGCACGGATTTTGGTATGATA